>CAYTHW010000043.1:0-3036 GCA_964437675.1 uncultured Atopococcus sp.
GGCATCGTAGAGACCGTCCAAAATATAGAACCTTTCTTAAATTTAGAAACACCGGAGAAGTTTGAGCTCAGCCCTTTAGAAGAAGATAAGAAATAACAGCCTGCCGGCGCCAGACAGAGTGCACCTGGTTCTCGGATGAAGAAGGTCACTGCCGGGGAAGGAATGAAAGGGCCGGGGACGGCGCAGATATATAATCTTAACCAACCAGGGGAAATTAATAATAGATCTCTTACATCCGGATCAATAAATTTCCAAAATTAAAACAGGCTCTCCGTAGAGCCTGTTTTTATCTTTTATTTATTAATTATTTAGCTAATGAAGCAATGACTTCAATTTCAATCTTTCCGCCGGCCGGCAGGTCTTTAACCGCAAAAGCTGAACGTGCCGGGTATGGATCTTCAAAATAAGTGCCATAGATTTCATTGACAGCAGCAAAGTCATTAATATCCGCCAGTAAAACAGTCACTTTAACGATGTCATTTAAAGTTGCTCCAGCCTCTTTTAAGACATTTTCAATATTCTTAAAGATTTGGTGCGTCTGATCTTCTAATGCATCATGCATATTTCCAGATTCTGGATCAATACCTAACTGACCGGATAAAAATACTGTTTCACCATGAATAATCCCCTGCGAGTATGGTCCTAAAGCTGCCGGCGCATTTGCTGATTCGATTTTTTTCATTAAAAACACCTCTCCTATAGATATTAATATTATTCTATCACTAGTTACTATATTTTTCACTTGTAATTATTAATAAGAGTGAAAATCCTTACCGGGAGGAAGTATGATAAAATCATTTTATGACAGTTAAGGAGGATTATTAATATGAATAGAAGAGAAAGATTAGAAGCAGCGATTGCTCACAAGGATGTAGACCGGATTCCAGCATCAGTATGGATGCATTTTTCAGCTTATGACCAAGATCCCCGTTCTTTAGCTGAACACCAAGTGGCCTTTAATGATAAATATGACTATGATTACATCAAACTGATGCCTTTCGGGCTCTACAGTGTACAGGATTATGGCCCGCGTATTAAAATTGAGGTCGATCCTCAAAAGACAGCTGTTGTTGAAAAACCGGCTTTTGAGACGATTGAAGGCTACAAAAATATCCGCCCCCTAGAAGGCCGTCACGGGACCCATGGACAAACCGTTCAGATTGCGGAGCATGTCAAGCGCCTCGTCGGGGATAAGACACCATTTATGCAGACCGTCTTCAGTCCTTTATCCACTTTGAAAAAAATGGCACCCGGTAGTCTGTTGGATGATATGAAAGAACATCCAGAAGCAATACACAGTGCCCTAGAAGCAATTACAGAGACCACGATTAATTTCGTCACGGAAAATATCAAGACTGGAGTAGACGGTTTCTTTTTTGCTACTCAAATGAGTACTTATGATGTCCTGGATGATGCTATGCATCAAGAATTCGTACAAGATTACGATCTCAAAGTCATCGATGCTTACAAAGACCAGACATGGCTAAACACTGCACATATTCACGGCAGCAATATCATGTTTAAGACTTTCAGCGACAATTATCCTCTTCCTATCTTGAACTGGCATGACAGAGATACTGAGCCTTCCTTTGCTGAAGCCCGCAAAATTTCTGATAAGACCTTTATGGGAGGTATCGCAGAATTCCCTGCTATTCAAGCCTCAGGAAGTTTAGCTCATGACGGTTTCTTAAACGATAACTCTGCTGAAGAAATTGAAAAGCATATCCATCAAGCCATCGATATGGTAGAAGGAAAAGGGATCATCATCGGACCCGGCTGTGTCGCCAGCCCGGATACTGCCGAAGATAAACTTCATGCTGTTCGTAAGGCCTGCGATTCTTGGCATCAATAATTACATAGCTAGCAAGCTGGCAGTCTGAAAGGGCTGCCAGCTTTTTTTCCTCTCGTCACCCTTTTATTTTTATAGGTTGACATAGCACTGTATCATGATAAAATATCCTCATGTCATCCCTAAAAATATTTAAGGTGACCAAAAGGAGGCTTCGTTTATGAAAACAAAAGATTTAGTTATCAATGCCTTGATGATTGCTTTATTAATTATAGCTTCTCAATTGTCTATTCCTGTCCAGCCCGTTCCAATCACCCTGCAGACTTTGGCTGTCATGCTGATCGGTATGCTCCGAGGTCCTAAAAATGCCTTTATCATTATTGCAGGCTACACTATCCTTGGACTGATCGGCTTACCTGTCTTTTCGGGATTTTCCGGCGGCTTTCAAACTATTTTATCTCCGTCCTTCGGCTTCATTCTTTCCTGGTGGCTGGCTGCTCCCCTGCAGTCTTTCTATCTGAAAAAAAGAGAATACGCAGGTTATAGAGAGCTGCTTATCTCCAGTCTGATTAACTCCCTGGTCACGTCGGCGATCGGCATCCCCTATATGGCCGCGGTCCTCAATTTATATTTGGGAGCCGGCATGGGCTTCTACGCAGTGCTTATGGCGGGATTCATTCCTTTTATTCCGGGCGATATCGTCAAAATTATTCTATCAGCTGTGATCGGCAGACAGCTGCATCCAAAATTATCTAAAAATCATGCTTAGATCAGGAAATAAAAAAACATCCGGTGCAGATGCACCGGATGTTTTTAATTTTATTTGATAATTATGCAGGATTCACATTGCTTGCTTGTAAGCCGCGGTCGCCTTCTTCAATATCAAAAGTAACTGCTTGACCGTCTTCTAAAGTTTTGAATCCTTCTGTTTGGATTGCTGAGAAGTGTACGAATACATCGTCTCCGTCTTCGCGTTCGATAAATCCAAATCCTTTTTCTCCATTAAACCATTTTACTGTTCCTTCATTCATGAAAAAACCTCCATTTTAACGTGCTGTGCACTATTTTTTGTAACATACATCTTATTAATCATAAAAAGGTTCTTACATGAATCTAAAAAACAATTTAATGTCTTCATGAAACTCAAAAACATCTTTATATCTTTAATAAAAGTTATTACCGACTTTTATAGTACCTTTTTTCTGTAGTGTTGTCAAGCGTATTTGAAGAATAGTTGAAAGAATGTC
>CAYTHW010000043.1:3136-9171 GCA_964437675.1 uncultured Atopococcus sp.
TGGTCAGTCGGCAGAACAGGGTCGCCTTCACTGCGGCGGGCAGCATCTGCTGCGGTACCTGCTGCAAAAGGATTGTCCGCACCACCATAGTAACCATAGTCACTTCTGTAATCTTCGTCAATCACGACAAGAACCTTGCCGTCTCTTAAAGCTGATTGATAGTCAGAGAAGTCTAAATCGACATCAGAGGTAGGATTAAATAGCTTATCGAACCATCCACGTTCCTCTTCCTCTTCTAGTTCAGTGTAAGTCACGAATTCATAGTCAGCTCCATAAGAGCTTTCGTAAGTATTGTCTCCAACGATTGCAATATTGGATTCAGGGACACCGCGTTTTTCTAGTAAATCTGCTGCATCAACTGCTTCGTTTACTGTATCAAAACTTCCATAAACATAATTTTTAGCCATGATAGTACTCCCTTTCTTTGATTAATTCAACTTACAAAGTCATAATAAGACCCACCTATAATTTTGACAATTAAAACAACTTCAAAAGAGAAAATAGTTAGTATGATTTGTATCGGAGAAAGAAAACATTTAACATGTAAGAAGGCCTGTATTAAGAGCTCTTATCTTCTCTTTAATCACAGGCAAATACTTGTATTCAAATAAGAAAATAAGTATAATACATTTGTAATTAAATAACATACGGGAGTAACTGACAGAGTTTCTATCTGTTCCAGTGCCACCAACCGTGACGCAAGTCGCTGGTGCTGGATTAAATAGTGAGACGTAGAGTGAAATAAAAATTTCGCCTACGTCTTTTTTTATAATGCTGCCGGCCCGTAGAAAGGAAATAAAATGGAAAAACCTATTTATCAAGCCTCTCTTGATGAAATTAAGTCGAATCTTAATACAGATGAAAACGGCTTATCATCGAGCGAAGCTCAACGTCGTATCGAAGAGTATGGCTATAATGAAATTTCTGAAGGCGAAAAACGTTCAGTTTTCATGATGTTTATTGATACTTTCAAGGATCCTATGGTCATTATTCTATTCATCGTTGCTATCATCCAAATTTTACTGGGAGAAACGATTGAATCCCTCGTTATTATTGGAGTTGTTCTCTTCTCATCTATTATCCAAGTGGTTCAAGAAATCAAAGCACAGGAGTCTTTAGATTCTCTACGGAGTTTGTCTGCTCCTACTGCTCAAGTTCTGCGGGACGGTTCGCAAGTTGAAGTTGAAGCACGAGAGGTAGTGCCGGGAGACATCGTCATTCTTGAGGGAGGCGACTATGTACCGGCAGATGGACGGATACTTTCTGCTAACTCTCTACAGATAGAAGAAGGTGCTTTAACCGGAGAATCTGTTCCGGCCGATAAAAAAGTCGAAGAGTTCGACTCGGAAGTGGGTCTGGGTGACCAGAAGAATATGGTCTTCTCCTCAACTCTGGTCACTAACGGGAACGGGCGAGTCATCATTACCGGCACCGGAGATCAGACAGAAATGGGTAAAATTGCCCAGTTAATCAGCTCTGCTAAAGCTAATGAGACTCCACTTCAGCGTAAACTGGCTGAATTCACTAAATATCTAAGCTATGTTATTTTAGCTTTATCAGCACTCATTTTTGCCCTTTCAGCCTGGAGGGCTCTCACAGCCGATGCCCCAGTCTCTACCACAGAAGTCTTAGTCAGCTCCTTTATGTTCGCAGTAGCAGTGGCGGTTGCTATGATTCCAGAGGCTTTACAGTCTATCGTAACCATCGTTTTATCGAATGGTACAAGCCAGATGGCCAAAAAACATGCTATCGTCCGCAAGTTGTACGCTGTCGAGACGCTGGGGTCCGCTTCCATCATCTGTACAGATAAAACAGGAACTCTGACACAAAACAAAATGACAGTAGTTAATACTTATACCTATGGTGAAGAAGACGGTATCTTCAATAAGAATAAAGAAGATTATGGTCCGGCAGAGAAGATGTCTCTTCAAATCTGTAATCTGGCCAATAATGCCATAATCAATGAGGAAGGACAAGGGGTCGGTGACCCTACTGAAACGGCTCTGATCAGTTTAAGTGAAGATCGTGGTGTTTCTTACGAAGAGATACGCCAGACACACGAACGTGTAGATGAGCTGCCTTTCGATTCAGAACGTAAATTGATGTCTTCACTCAACGATATCGACGGCGAGCTCATTATGTTGACTAAGGGTGGACCTGATGTAGTCATCGACCGAGCCAGCCATATCTTATTAAATGGTGAAATCAGACGCTTAGAAGACGAACATCGCGAGGCTTTTATCGAGCAGAATGAAAGATATGCCCGCGAAGCTAAACGTGTCCTTGCTCTTGCCTTCAAGCCTATAGATGAAGCCCGTCTAAGTCTTGATCTGGATGATGAGTATGAGTTAGTCTTAGTCGGCTTAGTTGCCATGATTGACCCGCCCCGTGAAGAAGTTTATGATGCTATCGCAAAAGCTAAATCAGCTGGAATCCGTACGATCATGATCACCGGGGACCACAGAACAACTGCCCAGGCGATAGCTGAAGGTCTGCAGATATTCCAGGAGGGAGACCTTGCTATTACCGGTAAGGAACTTGACCATATGACGGACGAGGATTTAGATAGAAACCTGGAAAAGATTTCGGTCTATGCCCGTGTTTCCCCAGAAAATAAAATTCGTATTGTAGACGCCTGGCAGGAAAGAGACCGTGTGACAGCCATGACCGGTGACGGGGTTAACGATGCGCCTGCCCTTAAAAAAGCCGACATTGGTATTGCCATGGGGACAGGAACAGATGTTGCCAAAGATGCCTCAGCCATGATTTTAACTGACGATAACTTTGCAACTATCGTTAAAGCAGTAGAAGTTGGGCGTAATGTTTATAACAACATCAAAAAATCTATCTCCTACCTGTTCTCAGGTAACTTAGGTGCTGTTATTTCTATCGTCTTTGCCCTGCTTGCAGGCTGGGCCAATCCATTTACGGCTTTACAGTTGCTTTACATCAACTTGGTTAACGACTCGATACCGGCTATCGCTTTAGGTATGGAACCCGCAGAAGGTCAGTCCATGAAGCAACCTCCTCGTGATCCGAAAGAAGGAATTTTTGCCGGCGGCTTATGGCAGGATGTATTGTTCAGAGGTTCTGTCATTGCCCTTGCTGTTATAATCTCACAGTATATCGGCTTGCAGGTATCTCCGGAAATCGGTGTAGCTATGGCCTTTACTACCTTGATTTTAGCTCGTACCCTGCAGATGTTTGCGGCACGCAGCCGTCATGAAACAGCTGTACAATTAGGCTTTTTCTCTAATAAGTACTTGATCTGGGCTTTCGTAATCTGTATGGCCCTCTACAGCATCACCCTGCTTCCAGGTGTTCGAGGAATTTTCGACATTCCAAATACTTTCACTCTTAACCACTGGTTGATTGCAGCGGGACTTGCAGTTGCCACAACCGTCATCATGGAAGTTGTTAAGCTATTCAGAGGTAATAAATAACCAGTCTCATTGAAAAGACCACTAGAATTTTTTCTAGTGGTCTTTTTTTATATTCAAAAGATTGCTTGTTATTTCGTAATGACTGTAGCAGAGCCATTTTTTAGGAAGTCTCCTATATTCTCCAAAGAAGTAATGATAGCTTTGCCTTCTGGTTTATTTTCCACAAAGGAAACAGCGGCTTTCACTTTAGGCAGCATAGATCCTGCGGCAAAATGACCCTGCTCTATATAATCTTTCATCTCATTGGCAGAGATACCCTCTATTTTTACTTCATCGGTCTGATTATAATTGATGTAAGCATGAGAGACTCCCGTCAGAATTAACAAGGTATCGGCATCTACTAATTCTGCTAATTTAGCAGAAGCAAAGTCCTTATCGATGACAGCCTCGACTCCCACATAGCGGTTGCCCTCAGCTAGAACCGGGATACCCCCTCCCCCTGCGGCAACAGGTATGATGTCCTGCTCTACCATGGCCTGGATGACATCAGCCTCTACTATATCAATCGGTCGAGGAGAAGGAACCACTTTACGGTAACCGCGTCCAGCGTCTTCTATAAAAGTATCACCGCTTTCCTCCGCCTGTTTCTCTGCTTCTTCCTGAGTAATAAAAGGACCAATGGGTTTGCTGGGCTGGTCAAAGGCTGGGTCTTCCGGGTCCACCACGATCTGAGTAATTAAACTGGCAACACTCTTCTCGATTTGTTCGGCCCGCAGAGCTTCCAGGAGGCTGTTCTGCAGCCAATACCCGATACTTCCCTGGGTCATGGCAACGCAGGTATCTAAAGGCATTGCCGGATTCTTTTCGGAGTGCGCTGCGCTCTGTTGAAGCAGGAGATTACCCACCTGGGGACCATTTCCATGGCTGACAATCAGCTGTTTGTCTTGCTTGATGAGTTCAATAAGATAACCGGCCGTTTCTTTCAGGGCCTGAATCTGTCCTTCAGCACTTGGATCATCTGTTAAAATCGCATTACCGCCTAAAGCAACTACTATTTTTTCCATATTACCCCAACCTTCTCTAAAGACATAGTTATATTTTTTTTAATTTTACACTCTTTTTTTGTTCATGCATAGGAAAAACTTTTAGTCCTGGCAACTTTTTTTGAAAGACTTTCGATAATAATGGATGAAACGAGCAGAGATTACGACGGTAAGTAACTCCACCACTGTCATCGTCAGCCAGATACCCGCTAAGTTCAGCAGACGGCTCATAACTGCTAAAACGGGAAGGATGAGTATCAGTCCTCTCAGCAGAGAAATGAGCATCGATAACCGCCCGTCATTAACTGCTGCTGCATAGTAGATGACGAAGAAATTGACTGCTGTAAATACAAAGGATGTAAAATATAAAGTCAAGCCGGGAACCGCGGTTTCAGTCAGCTGAAGATTGTTTTGGGTGTTAAATATCCCCACCATCTGCTCTGGAAAGAGGAGGCCGATGAGTGTAAAAATAAGCCCAACGAGAATATAAGTCCACAATCCTAAATGAAAGGCATCCTGACCTTCTTTGATCTGCCTGGCACCATGGAACTCGCTGATCAGAGGCTGGAAGCCCTGTCCTATTCCTGTCAAAATCGCAATCACAATGATGTTCATATTGGCAATGACAGCATAAGCCGATACCCCCATAGTTCCCACCATACTTAATAAAACCCGGTTAAAAACAAACATCACTAAAGCAGATGAAAATTCATTCATAAAAGAAGAGAAACCGTTGGAAAGAACAGGACGCAGTTTCTTCATCTGCCTGCTTGGCGACTGCCATCTGAGTTGTCTGTCTTTCTTCTTAAAATGAATACTGCAGATGATCAAAGAAAGAATCGGCGACATACCCGTTGCTAAAGCTGCCCCAGCCAGGCCCCAGTCCAATGGAAAGATAAAGATGTAATCCAATACAATATTTAAGAAGCCGCCGGAAAGAAGAGCTGTGGTGGCTAAACGGGGACTGTGATCATTCCTCAAAAAACTGATTATCATGAAATTCAGCATAAAAAAAGGTATGAATGCAGTATAAACTGAATAATAAGCAGATGACATAGAATGGAGTTCTGGATTAGAACCTAAAAAAATTAAAATAGGATTCTTAAAAATTAAAAAAATTAGACTCAGGAAAACACCAGAAAGAAGGGTCGCCAGAAAAGTAAAAGAGAAAGTTTCCCGGCTCTTCTTGATCTGCCCCTTAGATTGCTCAATGGTAAATAAAGTGGCCCCTCCCACACCAAACATCCACCCCAGTCCGGTCACTATATTAACGATGGGCAGGACAAGGTTTAATGCCGCTATCCCGCCTGCTCCGAGTCCTAAAGCTATGAAAAAAGTGTCTGCCAAGATAAAGAGCGACTGTCCGGCCATGCTCAGCACGGCAAGAGAAACATACTTAAAGAAGCGAGACCGGGTCGTTTGAATCTGTGTCATCGTATATAATCCTCCTTAAAAATAAAAAACACTCCAATTCTATGCTTCAAAGACCTACGCATAGAAATAAAGTGCTCCTGCCCATCCGGTGATGAACTTCTTATTTATTTAATTTGTTACTATAATATAAATAGTAACAAATAAAAAACAATTTATCTATCATTCAAAGATTCAC
>CAYTHW010000044.1:0-6818 GCA_964437675.1 uncultured Atopococcus sp.
AAAAACTAATAAATCAATAAATAGCTTTAGACTTTTACCAGAGGCTGTGTTATAATTTTTTGGTGATGGAATTTTATAAGGAGGCCGAAACGGTGAGAGATATACTAATTGGTGTGATGATTGTTTTGTCGGTATTGATTATCATAGTTGTTGCTTTACAGCCGGCCAAAACACAAAGTGCATCTAATGCTTTCATTGGAGGCGGAAAAGAACAAACAACTCAAGTCAAGCCCCGCGGGTTTGAAGCATTTTTACATAAAACAACTCAATTTTTAGGAGTCTTGTTCTTTATTGTCTCAATTTGGATTGCAATGATCAGCTAATAGATAAACCTTTAAATAAGCAGCTTAACTCTAGTAAAATATAGGAGTAGGTTGCTTATTTTTTATGAGGAGTAAATTTGAAGCAAAAGATGTTGCTTACTTAAAGTAACTATGTTAACATACTAAATGTAAGTAATAATTATATTAATTAAAAGAACCAAACAAAAAGGAGAATAAAATCATGTCAAACTTTACAGATTTACAAGCAAAACGTCGTTCAACTTATGTTATAGGTAAAAATACAGATATAAGTAAAGAGCAGATTACTGAAGCTCTACGCGAGTCGGCAAAAAATGTACCGACAGCTTTTAACTCACAAACGTCACGTTTAGTACTCGTTTTTGATGAAGCTAATGAACGTGTATGGAAAGAAATCTATGATGTTCAAAAAGACGTTTTGGATGAAGCGACTTGGGGCATGATGGGTCCCGTTATTGAGGGCGCAGGGCAGGGAGTTGGAACGATTTTATTCTTCGAAGACAGAGACGCAGTTAAAGAAAATATTCCGGCCGATGAATCCCGTCAAAATCTTTACAAATACAATAATGATGCTAACCACCAATATTCAGCATGGTTGACTTTAGCTGAATTAGGCTTAGGTGGCACATTACAGCACTTTAACATTGGCTATGAAGAAGGATTTGACAAAGTAATCCGTGACTTATTAGGCTTGCCAGAATCTTATGAAATGGTTGCTCAGATGCCTTTTGGATCAATCGAGCAGGAATACGAAGCAAAAGACTATATCGATTCAAATTTAGAAGTTCAAGTATTTACTGAAGTTAAGTAAATATTCTTTTATAAATATTTAATATAAAGAGTGCCTCTCTTCAAACGAATAGGAAGAGAGGCACTCTTTTTTGTTGTTGAGCTTCATCAGATAGAGTCTGATGATTTCTAAACCGCGCATTACTATGTGCGGCGCGCTCTTATATGATAGAATTGGTATAAGTATCAGTCGTTTAAATAGTGTAAGCATGCAAAGGAGTTTTACAGTGAATAACTCAGGAAATTTACATCAGAATATTATAGAATTCATGGAATCCAGCGATCAGAAGACTTTTGAAATCAACGATTTGAGCCATGGTTTATCCATGGAAGACGCTCAAGACTTTAAAAAGCTGGTGATGGCCGTGGCTGAATTAGAACGTGATGGGAAAATTGTTTTATCTGACCATGGTGCATTTATGCTGCCCCGTTCAAATGGACATGTGGAAGGGAAATTTAGAAAGAGCCAGAAAGGGTACGGCTTTGTGGAGATTGAAGGCCTGGAGGGGGACGTATTCGTTCCGGCGCATCGGACGAACCATGCCATGGAAAGTGATCGGGTGCTCATTTCCATTGACAAGGCTTCTGATATCAGAAATGGTAAAGGCCCGGAAGGAACCGTGCAGGAGATCCTGGAACACGGGGTAAGCCATGTGATAGGAGAGTTTTATGCTTATGATAAAGATGAATTAGAGAGCACACCCTATATCGGTTATGCTGAACTCCGCGACAAACGTTTGGAAGCTTACACTGTATTTATCACTAATAAAGGGCTTCATCCTAAAAATGAGAGCATCGTGCAGATCGAGATTACTGACTATCCGGATGCAGGGCATGAAAAATCAATGGTTGGTTTAGTGACCACTGAAATCGGGGGTAAGAATGATCCCGGCGTGGATATCCTATCCGTTGTCTACAAGCACGGAATACCTACAGAATTCAGCCCTGAAACTCTGGCCGAGGTCGAAGAAATTCCAGAACATGTCCTGGAGGAAGAAAAAGAAGGCCGCCTGGACTTAAGGGAAATGGTGACTGTGACCATCGACGGGGCCGATGCAAAAGACTTGGATGATGCCATCAGTTTAGAAAGATTAGAAAATGGAAATTATTATCTGGGTGTCCATATCGCTGATGTCTCTCATTATGTGAAAGAAGGCAGCTCTTTAGATGCTGACGCTTTTGAGCGTGGAACTTCCTCTTACCTGACCGATCGAGTCATTCCGATGCTGCCGAGAGAGCTGTCCAATGGAATCTGTTCTCTCCATCCCAATGTCGATCGATTGACCTTGTCATGTTTCATGGAAATTAACCATCAGGGACATGTTCTCAACTACCAGATTGAGCCCAGTGTGATTCGATCCGACCAAAGAATGACTTACAACGCGGTGAACGGAATTTTAGAAGACGGAGATCCTCAATTATATAAAGAGT
Source organism: uncultured Atopococcus sp. (assembly GCA_964437675.1). Classification (GTDB taxonomy): domain Bacteria; phylum Bacillota; class Bacilli; order Lactobacillales; family Carnobacteriaceae_A; genus JAUNQW01. Next base: position 2,523 of record CAYTHW010000044.1, read on the forward strand.
ATGAAGACTACATCACCCTCTTTGAACATATGGGCGAACTGCACAGGATATTAGAAAGAAAACGCTATAATCGCGGGGCTATCAACTTCGATACCAACGAAGCGCAGGTCTTAGTCGATGAAGAAGGCCAGCCGGTGGATGTGATCATACGGTCTAGAGGAATTGGTGAACGCCTGATTGAATCTTTCATGCTTCAGGCCAATGAGACAGTTTCCGAGCACTTTTCTAAAAAACACCTGCCTATTTTATATCGTGTGCATGAAAGACCGGATATGGCTAAAATGCAGTCCTTCATTGAATTTGCATCAGCCTTGGGAATTCGAGTGCCGGGCACCAAAGATACAGTCAGTCCTAAGCAGCTGCAAAGAATCGTGGAGAACGTTCAAGGAAAAGATGAAGAGCTTGTTGTCTCGATGACTTTACTGAGAAGTATGCAGCAGGCACGTTATGATGTTGAAGCTTTGGGTCATTTCGGTCTGGCTGCAGAATATTATTCTCACTTTACATCGCCGATCCGCCGTTATCCGGACTTGATTCTTCACCGTCTGATCCACCATTATCAAGAAGTGGGAACTTCTAAAAAAGACCAGGCCCATTATCAAAGCATATTACCTGAAATTGCGGAGCAGAGCTCGATAGCTGAACGACGCGCTATCGATGCTGAGCGTGAAGTGGATAACATGAAAAAAGTGGAATTCATGGCGGATAAGGTGGGGCAGGAATTTGAAGCGATTATCGTTTCTGTCTTAGGCTTTGGGATGTTCGTTCAATTAGAGAATACTGTTGAAGGATTAATCCATATATCGAAAATGACGGAAGATTATTTCGATTATAGTGAACAGGGCAAGATGCTGATCGGTAAACGAACAGGTAAGACTTATCGAATGGGTGAAAAAGTTCAAGTCCGTTTAGCGGAAGCCAATACAGATACCTATGAATTGGATTTTGAGCTGCTTGTCGATCAAACGGCTGCGGGACAGGGTAAAAATCAGGCCAAAGATCAAAATAAAAGCAATAAAAACCGGAAAAGCCGCCGCAGAGGGAAGAGACGAAAGAATACGCAAGACTCTTCTGATCAGGGCCAGCAAGGCAGGGGACATTCTAAGAAGAAAAAAGCAAATCAAGGTCCAGCCAAGCAGAAAGCTAAGAAAAAACATTTTAAAATAATTAGAAAAGATGATTAGGAGGTGGAAGGATGGCGAAGAAAAGAAATAATCAAAATGTAAAAGCCACCAATCGCAAGGCCCGCCATGAATATGACATCCTCGATACGGTAGAAGCTGGTATGGTGCTGAAGGGTACAGAAATAAAATCGATTCGAGACAGCCGCATCAATATCCAGGATGGTTTCGCATCTGTTGAAAATGGAGAACTCTATCTATTTAATGTACATATTTCACCCTATGAAGCCGGCAACCGCTATAATGTTGACCCTCTGCGCAAAAGGAAATTATTAATGCACCAAAATGAGATTAATAAGTTAAATCGTGAGGTTCAGCAGGCAGGTATGACTCTAGTGCCATTAAAGGTCTATATTAAAAATGGCTTTGCCAAAATTTTAATAGGGCTGGCTAAGGGTAAAAAACAGCATGATAAACGTGAAGATCTTAAACGCCGCGAGCAGGAACGTGATATTGACCGCGCATTGAAATCTTATTGATGGGATAAATTAAGGAGGATTTATTTTTCTATGGAAGCCAATTTAAAGTATCTTAAGCTCTTATCGAAACAGTTTCCAACGATTTCTTCTGTAACTACTGAGATTATGAATTTGGAAGCTATCTTAAACTTACCAAAGGGAACGGAACACTTTGTCAGTGATCTGCATGGTGAATATGATGCCTTTGAACATGTTTTAAGAAATGGATCGGGGAATGTTAAAAGAAAGGTCCAGGATTTATACCAAACTTCTTTATCGGATGATGAGATTGATGAGCTGGCGACTTTGATTTACTATCCAGAAGAAAAGATGGAATTGATTTTAGAGGAAAAAAGTGATGAAGAGAAAGAGCAGTGGTTTGCGGATGTACTGCCCATGCTTGTAAATATCGCTATTTATTCTGCCTCAAAATATACCCGCTCTAAAGTGCGTAAGGCTATCCCGGCCGACTATGAATATATTTTGGGTGAGCTCCTCTTCCGTGATCCTGTGGCTAATAAAGAAGATTATTATAATGAAATCATCCATTCAATGATCGAGTTGGAAAGAGCTGAAGATTTCATCGTGACTTTAGGTTATCTCATTCAACGACTCGTAGTCGACCACTTGCACGTTGTAGGGGATATCTATGACCGGGGGCCACACCCGGAGAAAATTATCGACCGGATGAAAAGTTATCATTCCTTAGATATCCAATGGGGAAATCATGATGTTTTATGGATGGGAGCCGCTTTAGGTTCGATGGACTGCATCGCGAATGTGATTCGTATCTGCGCCCGCTACGATAACTTAGAGATTATCGAGGATGCTTACGGTATCTCCCTCCGCCATTTAATCAGCTTTGCTGAAAGAACTTATACATCGACGGACTGCCCTACATTTATTCCAAAAGCAGATCCTTATAAAGACCAGCATTATGCTGATGAGCTGGACCAGTTATGTAAGCTGCAGCAAGCCATAGCTGTCATCCAATTTAAACTGGAGAAGCAGGTCATCGACCGAAATCCGGATTTTGAGATGGAAGACCGTCTGCTCCTGCACCAGATCGACTTTGACAAAGGAACTGTCCATGTGCGGGGGCAAGAATACGATATGCTGACGATGGACTTTCCAACCATCGATCCTCTCCATCCTTATGAATTAACGGAAGAGGAAAGCCGGATCATGGCTGATCTGGTCCAGGCTTTCAGAAACTCTGACCAACTGCAGGATCACATCCATTTTATGATTGAAAAAGGTTCGATGTATCTGGTTTATAATGATAATCTGCTCTTCCATGGCTGTATGCCGATGACTGAAGAAGGCGAGTTTCTAGAATTCCGTTATCATGATAATGTTTATTCGGGTAAGGCCTTATTCGATTTCTTTGAGAAAGCTATCAGGGATGCAGTCAGCTTAAAGGAAGATGCTGAAGAACAGACTCTGGCAGCGGATCTCATCTGGTATCTCTGGTCAGGAGCAGCTTCACCTCTCTTCGGCAAGCATGCTATGACAACCTTTGAACGTTATTATATCCAGGATAAAGAAAGTCATACCGAGCATAAAAATAAATATTATGAGCTGCGTGAAACTGAAGAGGGTGTCAATAAAATATTAGATGAGTTCGGCTGTAATGGCCCTAACTCACATATCATTAATGGGCATACTCCGGTCAAAGAAAAATCAGGTGAAAATCCAATCAAAGCCAACAATCGGATGCTGGTCATTGATGGCGGCTTTTCCAAAGCTTATCAAGGAAAAACCGGCATAGGCGGCTATACGCTCCTTTATAATTCTTACGGAATGGAATTGGCTGTCAACCAGCCTTTCACTTCCCGACCGAGCGCGGTCAGAAATCACACGGATATCGTGTCTACTAAGCGTGTTGTTGATAAAGATATGGCAAGACAGAAAGTTGCCGACACGGATATCGGCGAGCAGCTGAGAGTTGAAAGTGCAGACTTGAAACAGTTACTAGAGGCTTATCGAACAGGGCGCCTGGCCCCCAAACGCTAAGATATATGGTTAATGATAGCCACCTCCTTGGGGAAGGGGTATAATAATACTGAATGCTTAATTTAGGAGGAAAAATGAATGAGTAATTGGGAAAAAACTTATACGGACTGGTATGATCGAGCGGATGCAGATCTGACAGCTGAACTCGATCAGATGACGGCTGAAGAAAGAGAGGATGCTTTCGGCACAGCTCTTACTTTCGGTACGGCCGGACTGAGAGGAATATTGGGACATGGGACGAACCGGATGAACCAGTATGTCATCCGGCAGACAACTGAAGGACTGGCCCAATGGATCAATGAGCAGGGAGATGAGGCGAAGAGACGCGGGGTAGCTATTTCCTATGATAACCGCCACAAATCACGTGATTTTGCTTTTGAAGCTGCTCGCGTACTGGGCCGGCATGGCATTAAGTCCTATGTCTTTGGAGAGCTCAACCCGACTCCGGTACTATCTTTTGCTGTCCGCTACTATCAAACGATAGCCGGTATCATGGTAACAGCCAGCCATAATCCCCCTAATTACAATGGTTTCAAAGTCTATGGTGAGGACGGCGGACAATTCCCGCCAGAAGCTGCGGATCGTTTGACGGACTTTATCATGGAAATCGATTCTCCTTTCGATATTGAAGCAGGAGATGC
>CAYTHW010000044.1:6918-8452 GCA_964437675.1 uncultured Atopococcus sp.
TCTACTGTCGAATCACCTAACCCTGAGGTTGAGGAAGCATTTGATTTGAGTAAAGAATTAGCCGAAGAAGTAGATGCAGATCTACTTTTTGCGACTGACCCGGATGCAGACCGCCTGGGAGTATGTGTTCGAACCGGAAAAGAGGATTACTATCTTTTATCAGGCAACCAGGCAGCTGCCCTCATGCTGGATTATCTCGTGACAAAAAGTGAATTGCCTTCCAATCCTGCCCTCATCCGGTCTTTAGTTTCCAGCCACCTGCCGGACGCTATCGCTCGAGAGCATGGTGTAGAAGTATTTGAAGTTTTAACCGGATTCAAATTTATTGCTGATAAGATCAAAGAATTTGAAGAGACAGGCTCTCACGAGATGATACTCGGCTTTGAAGAAGCGATCGGTTATTTAGTCAAGCCTTTTGTACGTGATAAAGATGCTTTTCAGGCTTTAGTTTTGATGGCAGAAGTAGCAGCTTATCACTATGGAGAAGGCCGTAATTTGGTCGATGCCTTAGAGTTGATTTATCAGCAGTACGGTTATTACTATGAACGGACAATTTCAGTGCAGTACCCCGGTCTTTCAGGTAAAGAAACGATGGAAAGAATCATGACGGAAGTACGTGAGGCTGGCTTAGACAGTATCGCAGGCTACGATGTTATCAAGACAGATGATTATCTGACCGGCGAAAGCTCTGCAGCGGACGGCCAAGTTGAAACCCTGAACTATCCTCCTTCCAATGTTTTACGCTACACCTTTGAAGATGGAGGCTGGATTGCTTTACGTCCAAGCGGTACAGAACCAAAAATCAAATTATATATGAGTACTATTGGAGATTCGATGGCTGAAGCTCAAAGTAAGGTAGACAGCTATGAAGAGGCTATGCGCGGAAAGATAGAATAAGCTCTTATAAAAAAAGAAATCCCGAGGAGGCAGTAACTTACCTTCTCGGGATGTGTTCATTATATGGTTTAACAGCCGATAGTCTGAAAAATATCAAAGCGGTCAACTTTAGAATCATGCCAGGGCAGATGGATCGTCTTTACCCGCCTGAAAGGCGTCTGGTAAGCAAGGTAGTCCACATATTCTGCGAGTGGATAATATAAAATTAATTCCATCAATCGAGGAGAATCATGATAAGACCTCACGATCTGTTTCATGACCTGGCTGAAGATATCTATGGAAAAGGGATTAAAAAAATAGAAAGTATTGTGCTTTTCATTTAAAATATAGCGCTCAGCCGGCATATGGAATAAATCAATCGGCTGGTGAGAAGGATGAGCAGCCAGATAGCTTTTTTTATTCATCTCACAAAGCTTAAAAGTGTCCGCGTTAACTTCGATTCCGGTCACGGGCACCTGATAAAAATGGTGGATAAAGCATAAGGCCCGGCCGGTTCCGCATCCATAATCAATAAAATGAGGATGGGCGCAGATAGGCTGATAGTAATTGCGAAGCTGCTCCAGGTCTTTATAATCAGTTGGTTCACTTTCAAAATAATCATTGTATACCTTCGAGTCAAAGTCAAAATAAATAATAT
>CAYTHW010000045.1:0-2458 GCA_964437675.1 uncultured Atopococcus sp.
AAAAATATTACTGATGGGGGTAAGTTGATTCTGTTGATTGAAGAAGACAAGATCAAATTATCCAACGGCTACTTTGCCTTTAGATTAGAGTAAAATAAGAAAGCTCCCAGACACCTAAGAGTACAGGTGTCTGGGAGCTTTTTTTATAGTTTCTATATTTTATTTGGAGAAATAATGGCTGATCAATCTGCGGTAGATATTCGTATTCTTATCATCATAGGTCACGAAAACCACCTGGTCGATGAAGTTATATTTGGGATCTTCCAGGCAGGAGACGACAGTGTGGAAAGCCACTTGAGCGGCTTCTTCTCTGGGATAGCCGTAGACACCTGTCGAGATGTTAGGAAAAGCTATAGTTGAACATTTATATTTCACGGCCAGATCCAGGGCATTCTTATAACAGCTGGCCAGCAGCTCTTCTTCACCTGACCTGCCGTCTTCATAGATAGGGCCTACTGCATGGAAGACATAGGAAGCTGGAAGATTGAAGCCGGGTGTTGCCTTGACCTCTCCTGTCTCTGCACCGCCAAGGGCGAGGGCCGCATCCCGCAGTTCCGGCCCGGCCGCGCGGTAGATGGCGCCTGAGACGCCGCCTCCTTCGACCAGTGATTGGTTAGCTGCATTGACGATGGCATCGACATGCAGCTGGGTAATATCACCTTGATGAACAGCAATACGTGTGGGTTTCATCTATATCTTCCTTTCATGATTGTCTAAGAGGAGGGGATTTGAGATAATAAAAAGAAAAGGGAGGCGTCCGTATGTCTACATTTTACATCAAACAAGCTTTTTCCATTCGTGATTCCTTTGAAATCAAAGACAGTGACAATCAACCCGTCTGGCGGGTGGAAGGTAAGATGTGGGCCTGGAAACGGAAACTTCAGATCCAGGATCTGGACGGCCAGGAAGTCCTGCGCATCGAACAGAAGCTCTGGTCTTTTCTGCCGACTTACCATATTTACCTGGGTGATGAGCTGGTAGCTGAAGTCAAGAAAAAGATGACCTTCTTCAAAGCCGGCTACCAGATTACTCCTTCCGACTGGACCATCGAAGGGGATGTCTGGGGCTATAACTTCGATATCTCGGATGATGAAACACCCATCGCTCATGTGAAAAAGACCGTTTTTTCCTGGACCGACCACTATGAGATCGATGTGCTGGATGATCAGTATGCGCTGATCTCCTGTGCCTTCGTCATCGTCGTCGACGCTATCTTTGCTGATCTGGCAGCGGCTTCTCCCGGCTAATCCGCCCGCCAGAATTTTTCATAACCTTTTTTATCTTCCATATTGTAGTCGATGACCTGCTGGATCAAGTCATAGTCGATCTTCTCTGGATCCCAAGGCATCCGGAAGAGCATTTTGGAGTAGGATATGCCTTTTTCATCCATATAATCTTGAAATTCCCTCATTCCTTTTTCTTCAGGGGAGACAGAAAAATGATTTTTCGAAGCTGAGAAGGCCAGGATGAAGGTCCCGTCCATGACGAACATCGGCTGATTCCACTTGATCTCCAAATTCAAGTCAGGATAATCTTCCCGGACCCGCTGGATGAGGTCGGCCATGATCTGCCGGTGGTCCGGCTGGTCGATTGTTGCCAAATAGTCTTCTAAAGTTTTCATTGAAAATAACTCCTTTTGATTTGATTAGGGTTCAAGGGTTTCATAGTGAGTAACATAGCTGTCAAAGACACCTTTTAAGTTGGCATACCTTACTTCACTCATAGCTTCGAGGGCGTCCTGCATAGCTTCTCTATCCGACTCGCTCTGGGCTTCAAAGTAGGCAGCAGCCTGGTCGATCAAGTCCTGATGGAAAGGAACCAGACGGGAGTCAGGTGTATAGTCCAGGATTTCCTGCAGATCTTCCTGGGCCAGGGTCATACCGGGAGGGGTCAAGAGTTTCAAGTTTTCATGAAGAGAATCGTAAGAGAGGCTGATTTCTCGATAATCTTCTGCGGGCTGCGGTTCGGAAAAGGCCAGAATAAAAGTGGAGAAGTCATCAAAGACGACGATCTCTCTCAGTTCTTCATTGCTTTCGTAAATATGTAAAGACCGGGGGGCCAGATAATCATAATTCTCTGATCCTTCCAGGTCTTCTGAGATGAAGAGGGTGCCTCCTTCAACTTCTTCGCTCGTGAAGAGATCATTTTGAAAAGGCTGGGCTTCTCCGTCATAGTTGACACCGTGGGGGACGAAGACTTCATATCTTTTGACCGCTTCGGTCGCTGAATAATCCTCCGCCTCTACCAATTCAAAAGTGGTTTTAGAGACGACGAGGGTCTCGGGCAGCGGGAACTCCAAGATGGCTTCATCCGAACTCAGGGTGATCGTCGAGCCGTTCCAATGACCGCTGCTCTGGTCGATATGCCAGGTGACAGGTTCGACTTCTTCTTCACTTTCCTGGGCGGGTTCACTTTCTACAACAGACTCACTTGATTCGACGCTTTGACTCGTTTCACT
>CAYTHW010000045.1:2558-8195 GCA_964437675.1 uncultured Atopococcus sp.
TGACGGCCGGAGGAGTGGTCGCTTTAGGTTTCGGCTCTTATATGCAGCAGTTTTTCCCTGCTTTAGATGTGCGGTGGACAGCCACTGCAGCGCTGTTATTTTTAGTTATCGCTAATCTGGCCGGCATCAAAAAAGCCGGTCTCTTGAACCGCATCATCGTCTCGATTACTGTGCTTTCATTGATTTATTTTATCTTCTCCGGTTTTGCGGTATTCGATGCCGGCAACTTCCAGCCCTTCTTCGCTTCTTCAAAATGGGGCGGGGTGGCCCAGGCGAGCGGGGTGCTCTTCTTTGCTTTTACCGGTTATGCGCGGATTGCGACCCTGGGGGAAGAGGTAGATGAACCGCAGAAGAATATCCCCCGGGCCATCATCATCACCTTGATCAGCTCGGTCATTCTCTACAGCCTGGTCTCCCTGGTGGCCTTGGGCGCTATCGGAGCCGAAGGCATGAGTGAGAGCGGGACCCCGCTCTTTTCAGCCGCTGAAGCGATGACCTGGCCGGCTGTGCTGCAGATCATCATGATTTCCGGGACGACTGCCTTGCTGGGTGTCTTGCTTTCTCAGATTTTAGGCACGAGCCGGATGTTCTATGCCATGGGCCAACGCCGCGATCTGCCGCAGCTTCTGAGTCATGTGTCGAAGGGGAGCGGGGTGCCGACTTACGGCATTCTCTTGAGCGGGCTCGTCATCCTCTTGGCCATCTGGACAGGGGAGCTGACTTTCATCACCCAGACGGCTTCCTTCACCATCCTGATCTATTACAGCATCGCTAACTTGTCCGCTATGCGTCTGGAGGACGAAGACCACTTTCTCCCGCGCTGGATTCCCTGGGCAGGTCTGATTTTATGTATCCTGATGGCTTTCAGTCTCCCACTGCCGTCTATTTTAGCTGGTCTTTCTCTCTTGTTGGCGGGTCATCTCCTGCGCCTCGTCTTCCGGGCTTACTCTCAGCCGTTTCCTTAGTCATAGTTTGAGGTTATAGATATCTATACTTAATAGGTATTTATAATAAGTATAGATACTTGTTAGACTATAGCTAAGAAAAAATAAAAGGAGAGATACAATGGCAGCTTCAAAACGTTTCTTACTTGTCGGGTCACTTTTACGACCAGAGAGTTTACAAAAATATAATCGAGAAATTGAAAACCGTGATGATATCACTTACCCATTTTATGATGATCTGGAGGGCTACCAGGAGGTAGAGGACCAGGCGGTGCGTCAGATTGTACAGCAACAGCTGGATGCCGGTCTGCCGGAAATTTCGGACGGTGAATTTTCACGTTCAATCTGGCACCTGGACTTTTTCTGGGGCATGGAGGGAGTCGATCGCTATATCGCTGATCAGGGCTGGCTTTTCCAGGAGAAAACAGAGGATTCCTGCGAACAGAGTCATTTTGAAACCCGCCGGGATATCGGCCTGAGAGTAAGCGGACCTGTCCACAGTAAGAACCATGAGTTCATCAAGCACTATAAACGTGTCAAAGACCTGACGCCTTCTGATGTGGATGTCAAATTGACGATTCCGGCACCTGCCCAGATCTACAGCGAGTTATCTAAGCAGTTTTCTGCCGGCGGTGACTACAGCCATGACGTCTACTCGACACCAGAAGAGCTGAGAGAAGGGCTTGTCACAGCCTGGAAAGAATTCATCGATGAATTCGTCGCAGCAGACGGGGAAATCCTTCAGATGGATGACTGTACCTGGACGAAATTCTCAGAAGACAATCCACACGGTCTTTATTCTGACGGGGATATCACAGAAGAAGAGATCAAAGAAACTGCCCAGCACTATGTGGAAATCAACAATCAAGTCATCGACTATGCCCATGAAAAGGGTCTGAAAGTTTACACCCACAACTGTCGAGGAAACTATGCTTCCCGCGGCTTTACAGGCGGTTCTTACGAAAATATCGCCCAATACTTCCTGGCCAACCAGAACTATGACCGCTTCTACCTGGAGTGGGACGACACGCGTGCAGGCAATATCAGCGCACTTTCTGCTTTCAAGGATAAGCCCGAAACCGAAGTCGTCGTCGGCTTCCTGTCCAGCAAGTTGAGCGACCTGGATGATGAGGAAGAAGTATTGGAAGAATTAGAAGAAGCAGCGAAATACGTCGCTAAAGACAACTTATACCTTTCCCACCAGTGCGGCTTTGCCTCCTGTGATGGAGGTAATGAATTAACCCAGGACCAGCAGTGGGACAAGATCAAACAGGGTCAGGAAATCGCCCGCAAATTCTGGGGAGAATAGAAGAGCTTTTCCCAACTTACAATGTCGCTCAAATAGGACCTGGAAGTATAGTCACTTTTCCTAAAAATAAAAGACCGTTGATCTCCAGTCTCAGACTGGAGGTCAACGGTTTTTAGTCTTTATTAGGATTCAAATCTTTTCATAGTCTGAGGGATTCTCTCAATGACGGCCGTCGGCAGGCTCACATAGGAATCCTGGGCGATTTCTTCTGCGATATAGGAATGCAGGTAGACAGCAGCCAGGACGGCGGTCTTTTTATCATCGAACTGGCCCACAAAGGCACCGATCATACCGGCCAGGGTGTCACCCATACCGCCGGTAGCCTGGGCAGGGGTTCCTGTCGTATTTTCAAAGCTCTCTTCATCGAAATAGACGACAGTTCTCTCACCTTTAAGGACGAGGACAGCTGCCAGTTCTTCCTGTTTCTTTCTATTCTCTGCAGGAGTCTGCACGTCCACGGCCAAGCCGGATAAAGCACGCCACTCACCAGGATGGGGCGTCAGGATGACCTGACAGGAGGGGAGGGCGAGATTTTCCTTGGCTAAGAGAGACAGACCGTCGCCGTCTATGATCAACTGATGATGGGGCCTGCAGTGATCCAGGACCATTTTGAGAGCCTCGCAGGATTCGACAGTCTGGCCGAGACCCGGTCCGACTACGATGACCTCGGCTTCTTCGATCTGCGGCACTAAATCATAGGGATTGAAAAGGTCGCACCACATGGCCTCAGGCAAGCGGCTGAAGAGGGCAGTTTTGTTGGAGATATCCGTGGCCACGGTCACGAGTCCGGCTCCTGCATGGACGCAGGCAGAAGCAGCCATGATGATGGCCCCACCCATCTGGGCTTCTCCCCCGACCAGTAAGATACGGCCGTAATCTCCTTTATAAGAAAGGGAAGGTCTCTTTTTGATACAGGCAGAGAGGATGTCACTGGTTATTTTTTTCATAAATAGACTCCTTTGGTCGTTTTCTCTTTCAAATATTCTCTTTCATTATACCTTTAACATCTTTGAAATGTACTTCTCATTCCACTGAGAAAAGAGGAAATTTTCACAAATTCACATTCTGTTTGTGGTAAGATTACACCCATCAAAGCCCATAAAAATTTGGGATAAACAAAAAAAGAAGGCTTAGGAAAATAATCAAGCCTTGAAAATCCTGGTATGAAGGCTTATACTTAATGTTAGTTGGTTCGTTAGTCAACTAGCGAACCAGTTAACCAGTTAAGTAGAGAGCGGGTGACACTCAGTGGATTCTTTACCCATTTATTTACAGATTTCACAATTTATTGAAAATGAAATTTTGAAGGATAATCTCCAGGCGGATGAGCGTGTACCTTCGACCAATGAGTTTGCTAAAGCTTTGGATATTAACCCCGCGACAGCCGGCAGAGGATTGAATGCCTTGGTCGAAGAGGGCATTATTTATAAACAACGGGGCGTAGGCATGTTTGTATCGGAGGACGCTATGGAAATCATTGTGAGGAAGAGGCTGAAAGTTTTTCTCGACGAGAGCCTGCCCCACTTTGTCCAAGAAGCAAAGAAACTCGGCGTGGAAGAAGTGGAACTCATTAATCTGATTAGAGAGAAATATCAGGCTGGTGACAGTAGATGAGAGCTTTTGGAGCCGTGGACTGTATTATCAAATAAATAAAAAAGGGAATGAGGATCTCCCTTGGTTTCATACCAAAACCGCTTTGAAAGCTGATGACTTCTACCGAAAGGCTATTTCGTGTGGAAATTATCAGCTTTTTTTGCGTCTATAAGGAGGAAATTATGTTATTGAGTTTTGCATTAATTTTAATCGGTGGTTGGCTGGCAGGCAAGATATCCAGTAAGTTGGGGCTGCCGGCCCTGATAGGTATGGTAGTCTGGGGTGTTGTGATCGGGCCCAATATGGGGAAACTTTTAGACAGTCAGACTTTGATGGTATCTCCTGTTTTTCGGCAGATTGCCTTGATCATCATTTTAGCCCGGGCCGGCTTGACATTGAATTTGAAACACTTGAAAAGAGTGGGGAGGCCGGCTTTCTTCATGAGCTTTGTCCCGGCGACTTTTGAAATAGCAGGGATTTTCTTGCTGGCTCCGCTGCTTCTGGGGCTCACGGGAATCGATGCTGTTCTTTTAGGCAGTGTGTTAGCCGCTGTTTCACCTGCTGTTGTCGTTCCTAAGATGATCCAGCTGATCCAGGAAGGTTATGGTACCAAGAAAGGTGTTCCTCAGCTGATTCTGGCCGGTGCTTCCGTAGATGATGTCTTCGTCCTTGTCCTTTTTTCAGTCTTCTTGAATGTGGCCCAGGGTGGGTCATTGTCTTGGATAAGTCTGCTTCTTATACCGGTAAGAGTGGCCCTCGGGATCGGTCTGGGCCTCCTGGCAGGTTATCTCTTGAGTTTGATTTTCGAACACTTCGTCAAGCGCTCTATCGACCAGACGCTGATTTTTTTGAGCACGGCCTTTTTACTTGTTGAATTAGAGAATCGCAGCCTTTTACCTCTTTCCGGCTTATTGGCGGTGATGTTTGCCGGTATCATGCTGGCGAGGGTCAATGATGCTCAGGCAGAAAAACTGGCTCATCACTACAATCAGTTATGGGCAGGGGCAGAGATCGGCTTGTTCGTTCTTGTAGGTTCCATCTTGGATGTCAGCCAGCTCTGGCAGGCCGGCCCTGCTGCGGCAGCCTTGATTTTTGGCGGTCTGGTTTTTCGCATGATCGGTGTCCGGCTCTCTCTAGTCAAAAGTCCCTTCGACCGCTCTGAGAGATTCTTCTGCATGATCGCTTATACACCAAAAGCCACCGTCCAAGCTTCGATCGGGGGGGTCCCCTTGGCCTTGGGCTTAGCCAGCGGGGAAATCATTTTAGTCGTCGCAGTTCTGTCCATCATGTTGACGGCACCTTTGGGAGCATTCCTCATCGAAAAAAGCTATCCTCGGTTATTGACGAAAGATGAAGGAAAGAGAGAAAAAGTCGTGCCGGCCGGAAGCTAGCTGGGAATTCTTCGAATTATTTTGCTGCAGGCAGACTATCAGAAATGAGTCTTCTTATGATAAGATTTAGTGAAGTACGGTTGCGGGAGAAAAAATAAAAAATGAGGGGATTCAATGTGAATAAAGATAACCAACCCGGTATAAGAAAAAGAATCAGCCGATTTTTGATCAAAAAGAATGTGGAGCTTTCACCGAGGATTTATTTCATCGATGCTTTAGGCTACATGGCCCTTGGCTTGTTCGCTTCGCTTTTAATCGGTACGATACTCAATACCCTCGGCCAGCAACTGCTGAATATCAGCTTTCTGACGGAGACCCTGTGGCCGGTTGCACAGGCCATGACGGGGCCGAGTATCGGGGTGGCTGTAGCTTACGCGCTGGGCGCTCCGCCTTTAGTCCT
>CAYTHW010000046.1:0-8162 GCA_964437675.1 uncultured Atopococcus sp.
AAGCAGAATGAAAATCCTCGCTACCATGCCAGAAATGTGGCTAAATGGAGAGGGGAATATCACCACTGCCCGGTAGTTTTAGGCTCGGCGACGCCTTCCCTGGAATCCAGAGCCCGAGCCAGCAAAGGTCTCTACCAGCTGCTGGAGATGAACCAGCGGCCGACCGGACAGGACCTGCCGGAAGTCCAGGTCGTGAACCTGAGAGATGAAGCCAAGCAGGGAAATTATTCTTCATTTTCCAATATCCTCATTGAAAAAATAAAAGACCGTCTGGAGAAGAAAGAACAGATTGTCCTGATGCTGAACAGGAGAGGCTATTCTTCTTTCATCATGTGCAGGGACTGTGGCTTTGTGCTGCATTGTCCCAACTGTGATATCGCCCAGACTTTACACATGGATTCCAAGACGATGAAATGTCATTATTGCGGTCATGAGGAAAGTATTCCCAACCGCTGTCCCCAGTGTACGAGTACCAGTATCCGCTATTACGGCACCGGTACACAAAAAGTAGAAGAGGAATTGAAAGAAATCATCGAAGATGCCCGGATCGTCAGAATGGACCGGGATACGACCCGGCGGAAAGGGGCTCATGAAAAGCTTCTCGACCGCTTCGGCAAGGGAGAGGCAGATATCCTGCTCGGCACCCAGATGATTGCTAAAGGGCTCGATTTCCCTAATGTCACCTTGGTAGGTGTGCTCAATGCAGATACTTCGCTGAACCTGCCGGACTTCCGATCGAGCGAAAAGACCTTCCAGCTGCTGACCCAGGTCTCAGGGCGAGCCGGAAGGGGAGATAAGTCGGGGGATGTCCTGGTCCAGACTTACAATCCCGAGCATTATGCCATTCGATTGGCGCGAAGACAGGACTATGATACCTTTTATAAATACGAGATGCAGTTCAGGCATAAAGGGAATTATCCTCCTTATTACTTCACCTTGAGGATTTCAGTCAGTCATGAAGTTGAAAGAGAAGCTTATTTGAAAATCTATGAGATCAGCCAGTTTCTGAAACCGGCCCTGAATTCCACCTCGATCATGTTAGGTCCTACTCCTTCGGCTATCGCCCGGACACAGAACAAGTATCATTACCAGATCATCATCAAATATAAGAATAAAAGTCTTTTGCATGATAAAGTGCACGAGTTACTGGAAAAGAATCAAAAAGAGAGCTTAAAAGGCCTTCGGATCGCCATCGATCCTGAACCAAACACATTTATGTAAGGAGTAAACGAGTTGAAAAAAATTATATTTATGGGAACGCCGGAATTTGCTGTAGACAGTCTGCAGGCACTTGCAGCCTCTGAAGATTATGATCTTGTGGCTGTCGTGACCCAGCCCGACAAGCCGGTTGGAAGAAAAGGGAAATTGACCCCTCCGGCAGTCAAAGTCGCAGCGGAAGAGGCGGGACTGCCAGTCTATCAGCCTGAAAATATCCAGGATCCTGAAGCAGTAGAGAAATTATTGAGTTATCAGCCGGATTTAATCATTACAGCAGCCTATGGTCAGATTCTGCCTGTAGAACTGCTGGAAGCGCCTGAATTTGGAGCAGTCAATATCCATGCCTCCCTCCTGCCTAAATACCGGGGAGCTGCACCCATCCATTATGCGGTGCTCAACGGCGATCCGGTGACAGGTGTGACCATCATGTATATGGAAGAGGGCCTGGATACAGGCGATATGCTGGCTAAACGTGAAATAGAGGTCCAGGAAAAGGATGATACGGGCAGTCTTTTCGTCAAATTAGCCCAAATCGGAAAAGATTTGATGCTGGAAACCCTGCCTCTTTTATTTAATCGTCAAATCGTCGCAGAGCCCCAGGATGAGAGTCAGGCGACTTATGCCCCGAGTATTTCCAAGACACAGGAAAAGATCGACTGGAATCAAACCGCTGACCGGATCGCTCAAAAAATCAAAGCCCTCCGCCCTGAGCCGGGTGCTTACAGCTTGATCGAAGGCCAGCGATTTAAAATTTGGGATGGTGAAGCTGTCGATGAAACGACGACGCTTGCGCCGGGATCTGTCTGCAAAGTGGAGAAAAAACAATTTTATGTAGCCTGTGGAGAAGGCACTGTCCTCAAGATCAAAGAAGTCCAGCCGGCAGGGAAAAAACGCATGCCTGCGGTCAACTACCTGAATGGGGCCGGCCAGTTTATAGAGAAGGGATGGGCATTCGATGTCGAAAGCTCTGAATAAAAGCAGCCGCTATCTGGCGGTGGAAAGCCTGGAAAAGATTGAAAAAGACCAGGCTTATTCCAATATCGAAATCAACCGCATCATCGAAGCGAATGAACTGTCCAGAGAAGATGCCAGCCTCTTGACCCAGCTCGTCTATGGTGTGACCCAGCACAGACTGACCCTGGATTTCTATCTGGGAGCCTATCTCAAAAAAGATAAGAAAGTCGACAGCTGGGTCCGCCAGCTGCTCCGACTGTCGATCTACCAGGCTCTCTATCTGGACCGTATTCCGGATCACGCCATCGTGGACGAAGCGGTCAAGATCGCTAAGAAAAGAGGCCACAAGGGCACAGGCGGCTTCGTCAATGCCGTTTTGAGGAATTTTCAAAGAGACCAGAAGAAAGGTCAATTGAGAAAATTTGAAGAACTGGAAGATCCTCTGGATTATCTGGAGGTAAAATACAGCCTGCCCAGGGTTATTCTGGAAGAACTCATCGAGGATATCGGCAGAGAAGAAACTGAAAAAGTGGCTGCTGCCTTCTTAGAAGAGCCCCATGCCAGCGTCCGTGTCAATAAAAGATATCTTTCAAGGCAGGAAGCTTTAGAAGAATTGGAGGATGAGGGTTTCGAAGTGGAGAAAAGCCAGGTTTCTTCTGCAGGAATCCGGGCGGAAAAAGGCCAGTTTTCCCGCAGTAAGCTCTTTCAAAAAGGCTGGATCACGATTCAGGATGAGACGAGTATGCTGGTAGCTGAAGCCTTGGACGTCCAAGCCTATCACCAGGTTCTGGATGCCTGTGCCGCTCCGGGCGGCAAGACCACCCACATCGCCAACTATCTCTCAGATGAAGAAGGCGGGCATGTGCTGGCGGCAGATATCCACGACCATAAATTAAAATTAATCGAAGAAAGTGCTGAAAGACAGGGTTTTTCTTCTCTCATCACTCCTGTCAAGATGGACGCCAAAGAAGCAGGTGACAAACTGGAACATGACAGTTTCGACCGTGTCCTGGTCGATGCTCCCTGCTCGGGAATGGGACTGCTGCGGAGAAAACCGGATATCAAATACAGCAAGACGAAAGAAGATTTTATCCGCCTGCAGCAAATTCAGCTGGAAATATTAACTGGTGTTGCCCCCTTGGTCAAAACAGGTGGTATACTTGTATACAGCACATGTACCATCATAAAAAAAGAGAATGAAGAAACGATTCAAAAATTTCTGGAGAAGCACCCGGAATTCAGGATGAAAGAGATCAAATTAAAAGAATCGGTTATTCAAGTCAAGCCTGCAGGATATATCAAGATTTATCCTCATGAACACGGCACCGACGGCTTTTTTATCAGTGCATTGGAAAGAATTAAGGAATAGAATTAGGGTGATGAAATGAGGCGGTATGCTTGGATATCAGTATAGAAACTTCTATTGGAAATGTAAGGAAAGAAAATGAAGATTACGCTGACTTTTTCATCAATACAGATGGACTCTATTTACTTGTCCTCTGTGATGGAATGGGCGGACACCAGGGAGGAGATATAGCCAGCCAGATGACTGTCAACCAGCTGGGTCATGCCTGGGAAAATGACAGGCTGGCCACAGCCAGAGAGGCTTCAGAATGGCTGGACAAACATCTGCAGATTGAAAATGAAAGAATCTACCAGACTTCTCTGGGCTTCGACGATCTCAAGGGAATGGGAACGACAGTCGTCGCCGCCGTTTTTGTAGACGGCCAATGCGTCATTGCCAGTGTGGGTGACAGCAGAGCCTATCTGCTTCAGGACAGTGTACTCAGACAAGTGACAGAAGATGATACTTTTGTGAATGAACTGGTCAAAAAAGGCGAAATTTCTCCATCGGAAGCTGCCCATCATCCGAAAAGAAATATTTTAGTCCAGTCTCTGGGAGTGAATGAGTCTCTCGATGTCCATATGAGCAGACATGCTTTCTTCCCGGATGATGTCCTGGTTCTGGCCAGTGACGGCCTCTATGAAGGAGTCAGTCTGGATGAGATGCTGGAAGTTCTGCAGGATGACGATTCAAGCCTGGATGGAAAAGCCAAGAAACTGACAGCAGCTGCTTTAAGCAATTACGGCAGAGATAATATAACCGTATGTATAGCTAAATTGAAAGAAGGCGAGGTGATTGATTAATGCAGCAAGGTCAATATATAGATGGTAGATATAAGATCATAAAAAATATCGGCTCGGGTGGTATGGCCAATGTGTTTTTAGCGACAGACCTCATTCTGGAGCGTGAGGTGGCCATCAAGGTCATGCGTTATGATTTTTCTAATGACAGCGATAATGTCCGCCGTTTTAAGCGTGAAGCGATGGCTACGACCGAGTTGAACCACCAGAATATCGTACCGGTCTTTGATGTGGGAGAAGATGAAGATTATTATATCGTCATGGAATATGTCGATGGATTAAACTTGAAAGAATATATTCAGGAAAAATATCCCATTCCTTATCATAAAGTCATAGATATCATGTCCCAGATTTTATCAGGTGTCGAATATGCCCACTCGAAAGGCATCATCCACCGTGATTTGAAACCTCATAATATTTTATTAAATAAAAAAGACCAGGTCATGATCACCGACTTTGGTATTGCAGTTGCCCTGACTGAAAATTCTATCACGCAGACGAACTCCCTTTTAGGGTCTGTACAATATATTTCTCCGGAGCAGGCCAAAGGAAGTATCGCTTCTGTCCAGTCGGATATTTATTCTCTGGGTATCATTTTATTTGAAATGCTGTCCAAGGAAGTGCCTTTTGACGGGGAGTCGGCCGTTTCGATCGCTCTCCAGCATTTTCAGAAGGAGATTCCTTCTTTGAGAGATTATGATCCGGACCTGCCCCAGGCGCTGGAAAATATAGTCATCAAGGCGACGGCCAAAGATCCCAAGCACCGCTATAAGACAGCAGCGGAAATGCGGCAGGATCTTCTGACTTCTCTGCATCCGGAAAGAGCTCAAGAAGAGAAATATATCATTCCTCTTGAAAAGGAAGATTTAGAAGAGACGATCCAGATGCAGCCCATCAAGGCCGCGGCCCTTCCCCGCGAATATGCGGCGGAAAGTCGTGAACCCGAGCCTGTAGTGGAAGGACCCGAGGCAGGTGAAAGACCGGCTGCGGCTCCTGTACCTTATCGGCCGGAACAAAGAAGGAAGCGGAAGCCCTGGTGGGTTATCTTCGCTTTGTTGATCATCGGTTTTGCTCTGATCATCTTTTATGTGACTTCCCAGCCGGCGACCATCCGTATTCCGGATGTCAAAGGGATGACCGAAGAACAGGCTGTCCGCACTCTGGAGAGTTTGAATCTGGTCATCGGGGATATAGAGGAGGAGCCGAGTGAAGAATACGACCGCGGTGAAGTGACCCGCACTCTGCCGCAGGTCAATTCCTCGGTTAAAGAGAATGCAGAAATCGATCTCTTCATCTCCAGCGGCCAGGAGCTCTACCCTGTGCCTGATCTGGTGGGTCAGGACATAGAAAAAGCCCGTCAGCAGTTGAAAGATATCGGCTTTACAGTGGAGGAAGAAGGCGAGGCCAGCGTAGAATATGAGGAAGGCAGAATCATCTCTCAAAACATCCGGCCGGGTGAAGAAGTACTGCCGAGTGAGACGACCATTGCGCTGACAGTCTCGACAGGAGAGCCTGCTTTTGATTTGAGAGATTTAAGTAATTATTCACGCCAGGGAGTCCTGGATTATGCCGCTGAAAGAGGGCTGCTCGTAGATATAACTGAAAACTACCACCCGACGATCCCTGCCGGCATAGTCATTTCACAACGCCCGGCCGCCGGCACCAAGCTGAAGTCTGGAGATAATTTATCAGTGGTCATCTCCCTGGGTCCTGAACGGGTGGAAACTGAATCTTCCCAGTCGATCGAAGAGTCGGAGGAGTCTGAATCTGAAGAAGTAACTTCCTCAACGGTCAGTGTGACCATCCCTTATGTGAATGATGCAGGTGAGAATCCTGATGACGTCTTAGCTGATGGTTCCTCATCCAATGGAGGAAGAGCTTCTAATACCGTCGAAATTTATATCGAGGACGCCAATCATGAGCTGAGCGTTCCTTTCCGCAGCTTCACGATCACCCAGGATACAAGTGTAGATTTTAATCTGGAATTGAAACCAGGCGAGGTAGGGACCTACCGGATCGTCAGAGACGGAGTCGTTCTTGAAGAAAATACTGTGACAGGATGATGAAGAGAAAGAGGGAAGATCAAAAGATGAGAAAAAGAGGGCAGATTAGAAAAGCTTTGAGCGGATTTTACTATGTCTATTCAGACGGTAAAACTTACCAGACCCGCGCGCGGGGTGTGTTTAGAAATCAGGACATCACTCCTTTGACCGGAGATTATGTTGAATTCGAAGCAGAAAATCTGGAAGAAGGCTATATCTTAAAGATCGAAGAGAGAAAAAATGAACTGGTCCGCCCGCCGATTGCCAACATGGACATCGGTGTCTGTGTCTGTTCTACTGTCGAACCTGATTTTTCCAGCCAGCTGCTTGACCGTTTCCTCATCAGTTTAGAAGCCAATCATATGGCCCCGATCATCGTCCTGACGAAGGCAGACTTAGTCGATGAGGCAGAGCTGGCAGAGATTAAGGAAGAGCTGGACTATTATGAATCTATCGGCTACCCTTACCTCGTATCAGCCCTGGACCAGCCCTGGTCTGAGGGAGATCAGGCTTTCTTCGAGAGAAATATAGAGGACCGCACCGCAGTTTTCATGGGACAGTCCGGTGCAGGCAAGTCCACCTTGTTGAATAAGTTGAAGCCGGACCTGGCCCTGGAGACCGCTGAGATTTCCATCTCTCTGGGCCGGGGCCGTCACACGACCCGGCATGTGGAACTGCTGCCTTTATTTGGAGGCCTCATAGCGGATACACCCGGTTTTTCTTCTCTCGATTTTGAAGATGTCGAGAGTGAAGAACTGCCTGAACTTTATCCGGATTTTGTAGAGCAGTCCACGAACTGTAAATTTACCGGCTGCATCCATCGCTCAGAGCCGGGCTGCGGTGTCAAGAAAGCCGTGGAAGAGGGCCGTATCCCGCAGGCCCGTTATGATAATTATTTAGTTATTTTAGACCAACTTGAAAAAAGAAAACCAAAATATTAAGGAGACGAGATAAGAATGATTATTGCACCATCGATTTTAAGCGCAGACCTTTATAATTTAGAGAATGATTTGAAGAAGATTGAAAATGCAGACTGGATCCATATTGATTCGATGGACGGCGTGTTTGTGAATAACCTTACTTTTGGCTCGAACATCGTTAAGGCCATCCGCCCGCATACCAATCAGATACTGGACTGTCACCTCATGGTTGATACACCGGAAAAATATATCGACTCCTATGCTAAAGCCGGAGCGGATATCATCACGATCCACTATGAAGCCACTGCTCATGCTCACCGCACTTTGCAGTACATCAGAGAAAAAGGTATCCGTGCAGGTATTTCTATCAATCCGGGGACATCTGTAGAAGCGATCAAGGCTTTACTGCCTTTCGTCGACGTGGTCCTGGTCATGACGGTTAACCCAGGTTTCGGAGGGCAGTCCTTTATCCCGGAAATGCTGGATAAGGTCAGTCTTTTAGTCGACCTGCGAGAGATTAACGATTATTCTTTCTATATCCAGGTCGACGGCGGTGTGAATAGTACAACCTGTAAAGACTGTGCAGAGGCAGGTGCCGACTGTCTGGTGTCCGGCTCCTACCTTTTCAACCAAGAGGATCCGCATGCTGCAATCGCTCAGATGCAGGATTTGTAAGAGTTTCTGTTATGGATAACTATTATATTCTTTCAGGACTGGAAGCCGGTCCCTATATCGAGGATCAGATCCATCTGCACCGAGATGCCAGATGGATCGGTGTGGACCGGGGGGCTCATCTCTTGATCGAGCAGGGCATCCGGCCTTACCTGGCCATCGGCGACTTCGACTCAGTGAGCCCGAAGGAGATGCAGGTCATCGAGAGAGA
>CAYTHW010000047.1:0-5379 GCA_964437675.1 uncultured Atopococcus sp.
GTAGAGCGCATGACTGTTAATCATGATGTCACAGGTTCGAGCCCTGTTTGCGGAGCTTTTGCATAAAATTGTGTGCCGTCTTAGCTCAGCAGGTAGAGCGCTTCCATGGTAAGGAAGAGGTCACCGGTTCGATTCCGGTAGATGGCTTAAATATAAAACGCACCGCGTCGCTATTTCTGGCGATGTTTTTTATTTTAAAATACTATCTAAAAAAAACAGCTCCCTGAGAAGGAGCTGTTTTAAATGATATAAAAGATTAACGGCTGGAGTACATTTCATAGTAAAGTCGGATAGCCAGTCGCGGGTTATCATCTCTATTTAATGCATCTACACGTTTTTCTAATTCTTTAGCTAAATCTAACTGTTTTTGAAGTTCCTCAAGTGATTTTTCCAGGAAAGAAATTTCTGCTTCTACAGGACTGCTTGCTTTAGGGCCTTTACCATTCATATAAGGCAATACTGTACGTACCTGGCTGTAACGGTCGTCACTTTCATCTGGATTATCTCTTAAATGAGCTATTTCTGTCTCAATGGAAGTCATAAATTTTTTATAAGTTGCTTCATTAAAAACATAAGATTTATCATGTTCGAGTGAATAGGTATCTTCCAGTGTGCTGGTGAATAATTTCATTAATCGGAAGGCATTTTTCCAATAAATGATAGGCGAACGCATTTTCACACTCGTTGTGACACGTTCATTTAAATCGGCGTGAAGAGCAATGATATCTTCGATTTCTGCTTGTAATTCATCACTTTCTGCAAAGCGGGTGCTCTTCATTTCCTCGATTAATTGCTCAGAGTTACTGATAACAGTGTCTTTTTTGAAGCGTCCATCGTATGTTTCGATTTCTAAAGTACGAGATAAAGTTGTATTTAAACTCATTTTATTCCCTTCTTTCTTTTCTTACTTCTATTCCATTATACAGTGTTTTTAGTAAATATTCTTTAAATATTTTTTCTTTGGAATATCAGGCCTCTTCATTAGTTTTTTGAATCAAAATCTCTTCTATAAAATTTTCTTTAGCTTCTGTAATAGTAAAGTTGAAATCTTTATAAGTAAAAGTGTCACCGGTCTGAGGTATACGGGATAGTTGTTCTAAAACAAATCCGCCGAGTGTCTTGGCTTCGAATATGTCCACCGTTTCCAGGCCTATTTCAGAAAAAAGCTGTTGTAAGGGATAGCGGCCGGATACGCTGTAGGATCGGCCTTCTTCAATCACATTGATTGTTTCAACTTCTCTACTGTCTGTCTCATCCCAAATGTTTCCTACAAGAACCTCGATAATGTCTTCAAGAGTGGCTATTCCTCTCATCCCGCCATATTCATCAACAATAACAGTCATATGGATATTTCTATTTTGCATTTTAGTTAATAACTGATCAAGCGTAATCATAGGCGGCACATATAATACTTCTTGGATAAAGTCTTGTAAGACAATATTTTCAAGGTTACTCTCAGTTTTGATTTTTAAGTACTGATGGAATTCTCTATAAGTCAACATACCTATTGTATTATCGATAGATTTTTCATAGACTATGATACGTGTATAAGGATGGGTGTCGAAGATGGATTGGATAGATTGATCGTCGGCGGTTAAAATATCAAATCCAATGACTTCTGTTCTGGGCTTTAAGATTGACCGGACTTCAATATCATCAAATTCGATCGCTGTGTGGATCAAGCGATGTTCACTATGTTCAATACCGCCGCCGCGGCGGGCTTCATCCACATAAGTTTTTAACTCTTGTTCGCTGATTCCGGTCGTACCCTCTACACGGACGAAGCGACTGACTAATTTCTGCCACTGGTCAAAAAACCAGACAAAAGGAGAAAGAATTGCTTTAACTATGCGAAGAAGAGGTGATACACTAACAGCTATTTTTTCCGGCGCTATTCTGGCAATTTGTTTAGGTGTAATTTCAGCAAACATTAAAATCAGAATTGTACTGACTGCTGTGGCAACTGTAGCACCGTACTGCTCATTCAGGTTGACAAAGAAAAGTGTCGCAACTGAGGAGGCTAAAATATTAACAAAGTTATTTCCGATTAAAATGGCGGACAGGAGATTATCAAATTGATCCAATAAATTAATAGCGATTCTTGCTCCTGTGCTTCCTTGATCCTTAGCAGTTTTCAAGCGAATCCTGCTGGATGAAGTAAAAGCTGTTTCTGAGGTTGAGAAAAAAGCAGAAACAATAAGACAAAGTACAAAAATAATGACGTAAATCCATTGCTGGCTCATAACTATCACTCCTTCTTTTTTTAGAGGCTGCATTATGGCTTAACTTTACATGATATGAGGGATAAATCAATTTTAGCAAACTGGAGCCCTAGTCTTCTTTAAGGATATGATCTGTTTTGAATCCCTCTTTACCTTGTGAGCGTTGGTAATGATCTGCAATCACGATAATACAATTTTTCAAGATAGCATAGACCGGGATGATGAAGATGGCTCCCAGTATCCCAAATAATTCGTTGGCAAATAAAACGAGAAGTACCGTAGTGACCGGGTGCATTTCCAATGTGCGTCCCATGACGATAGGGGTAATGAGATTGGATTCTAATTGCTGAACAATAAATAAGAGAATGATTACAAGGACAGCCTGCCAGGGTGAAATAGTAAGTGCTATGAAGAAAGCGGGCGCTCCCCCGATCCAGGGACCAAAGTGGGGAATAATATCCATGATACCACAGAATAATCCGAGTAAAAGAGCGTTGGGCAGGCCTAAAATAAGAAAAGCCAGATAAGAGAAAATACCTACAAATGTGATGATTAACATGCGTCCGCCAATATACTGCTCAGAAGAATAATGAATCGTATTTAATACATCTTCTACTAAATTTTTATAACGATTGGGAACCCATTTGGTAATGTTAACTGACATTTTATTCCCATCCTTAAACAGAAAGAACAAAACGATGGGGAAGGTAAATAAAGCGATGAGAAAACGAACAGTCCCGCTGAGAAAACTACCCAGGCTTGAAGTGAAGCGGGCGAGTAAGTTTTGAGCAAGAGACACCATATTGGAGAGAGTGAGCCCGATTTCCTCAAGAAAATTATATATTTGATTAGTTGAAATATTATATTCAATTAATAATTCTTCGGAAAAAGTAAGAATATTCTCTATAAAGTTGGGAATCATAGTAAACAAAGACTGGATTTGATCAAGCAGGCTGGGCAGAAGACTCGCAAAGATAAAATAAAGAATACCTACGATGAGAATGAAAATGAGAATAATAGCAACAATCTCCTGCTTGACAAACTTCAGAACCAAACGATAAACAGGCAGGAAAATATAATAAATAAATACTGCAATAATGACAGGAATAAAAACGCTGTTCAGGAGCGCTTTGACCGGATCAAAAATAAAACTGATACTATTATAAACCGCTATAAGCGTCCCGACAGCAATACCTATAATTAAGATGTAGAATAATTTTGAGTTTTTCAAAAAATTCATATCTATCCTCCTGTTCTTTTGATTAATTTTTATTAAACAAAATAGAATGAGCCAATTATTCTAAATCTTTGATTTTCTTTTTCAGCTTGTCTTTCTTTTTTTCCAGTTTCTTTCTTTTTCTTTCTTCTTCTTCCAGTTGTTCCCTCAGCTCTTCATTACTCAGTTGGAGCTCTTTGTTTGTTTCTTCTAATTGTTCGATCATCTGTGAATCGCCGGATGATTGGTCTTCTTCATTTGCAGGTTCAAATAAATCAGCGAGCTTGCCGCGGCTGATTTCTGCAATTTTACAGAGATTGGCATCACTTGGGATGTTTTTTGCGTTTTCCCAGTCGGATACAGTACTGTAAGACACATTACCCAAAGCTCTTCCAAATTCTGCCTGTGTATAACCTAATTCTTTCCGAATGCTTTTAATTTTTTGAGCAATAGTTTGGCTGTCCATTTCCTCGCCTCCTTTAACAAGTTAGATAGATATAGTAAAATAGTACCAAAAACAGGCAAGGAACTATAGCAAAACCCTTATTAAATAGGCTTTTTCGTCTGGATAGGAGATAAAAATGATTAGACTTAAAGAAAATAGATATATAAATACAGATTCTACCCGGGGAGATGAGGCTTTTTCGAAAGTAATTCGTCAAAAGGTATATAATTACCATCAGTCTCTGCCGGGATACCAGATGACCCCGCTTGAATCGTTGGATCAGCTGGCCGGTCATCTGCAGATAGACAAATTATGGGTGAAAAATGAAGCCGGCCGATTCGATCTCAACGCATTTAAAGGGCTCGGTGCTTCTTATGCCGTTGCTGCCTACTTCGCTGAACGATTAAATCTGGACTTGGAAAATCTGTCTTTTGAAGAACTTAATCATGAAATAAGCAGAGCCGATAAGGTAACCTTGGCAACAGCCACAGATGGCAACCATGGCAAAAGTCTGGCTTGGGCTGCGCGATTATTCAATCAAGATGCCGTTGTCTATATGCCGAAAGGTTCTTCACCTGAACGCTTGAAAGCCATCCGCTCAGAAGGAGCCCGTGCTGAGATGACTGAGTTAAATTATGATGCAACGGTGAAGTTGATAGCTGAAGAAGCTGAGGAAGAAGGATGGGTAGTCATTCAGGATACTGCCTGGGAAGGATATGAAAAAATTCCACTTTGGATCATGCAGGGCTATTCAACCCTTGTTTCTGAAATACGCGGTCAATTAGCAGAAGAACTGGAGACAGTCACCCATGTTATTTTGCAGGCAGGAGTCGGATCCTTTGCTGCTGCTGTACTTTCCAGCCTTCTATCCGAACTTCCAGATAAGGAGGTTCAATTTATAATTGTGGAGTCAGATCAAGCAGACCCTTTTTTCCAGTCCGCTCATAGAAAGGACGGACAGGCCGTGAGTGTGGAGGGTGACCTTGCAACCATCATGGCCGGGCTGGCTTGTGGAAAAGCAAGTTCAACCGCCTGGGAAGTGCTGAAAGAGAAAGCAGATTTTTTTGCCTCCTGTTCAGACGAAGTCAGTGCGCGGGGGATGCGGGTGCTGGGCAATCCGCTGATGGGAGATTCTGCAATTAGAGCCGGTGAATCCGGTGCCGTGCCTGCCGGTTTTTTATATGAAGTTATCCAGAATCCTCATTATCAGGATTTGAAAACTTCACTTTCACTGGGTAAACATGCTAGGGTATTAGTGATTAATACAGAAGGAGATACAGATCCTGAAAACTATCGTAAAATTGTTTGGAATTAAAGGAGAGAAAGAATTAAAGAATGAAACCTATTATTGGAATAACAGCTGATTATATATTTGAAGTTAAAGCAAATTATCCCAACCCTATGCCCATGGATTTAGTTGCCGGCAATATTGCCACAGCCGTGCGGCAGGCCGGGGGAACACCCATCATCCTGCCGACTGCTCCTGAAGAGGCTGC
>CAYTHW010000047.1:5479-8014 GCA_964437675.1 uncultured Atopococcus sp.
GACATGATAGCAATCCAAAGGGTCAGCCATCCAGGGATGACGAGAAGAAGGGCTAAAAATTTAATGCCGAGCGAAAAAGTAATATTCCATTTGATGATTCTCAGAGCTTTTCGACTTAAACGCACAGCATAGGGCAGTTTAGTGAGATCATCAGCCATAAGGGCAATATCTGCCGTTTCAATAGCTGTGTCGGTTCCGCCCGTCCCCATAGCAATTCCGACAGATGCACTGGCCAAAGCAGGGGCGTCATTTACCCCATCACCGACCATTGCTACTTTACCGTAGTCTTCTTCGAGCTTATTGATGACTTTTAATTTGTCCTGGGGCATGAGGTCTGCATGGAAATATTTGACACCAATCGATTGGCTGACTGCTTGGGCTGTGGCCTCATTGTCCCCCGTCAGCATCACTGTTTCTTCGATTCCCATCTCTTGAAGCTGGGCGATAACTTCCCGGCTTTTTTCCCGGATTTGATCAGCAACCGCCAGGAACCCCAGTACCTTTTTACTGTCAGAAAGAATCATGACTGTTTTTCCTTGTTCCTGCAAATGTCTAACCGTTTGTTCATGTTCGGTTGATAAAGAAATCCTTTGGTCGAGAATGAAGGTCTTATTACCTAGATAATAAGTATCACCTGTGATTGAACCTTGAATACCTCGACCTGTGATTGATTTAAAATCAGTAACTTTTATATTTTTATAGACCACCTGGTTCTCTTCAGCCTTTTCTAAAACAGCTGATGCCAGAGGATGTTGTGAATAGTCTTCAAGAGCAGCAGCCAGGCTTAAAAGTTCAGCTTCATCCTGCTGAGATGTGACGATGATGTCGGTCACTGCCGGTTTCCCCCGGGTAAGGGTCCCTGTCTTATCAAATGCTGCCACTTTGACCTGCCCCAGTTCTTCCAAATATACTCCTCCCTTGATTAAAACTCCATTCCTGGCTGCATTTCCAATAGCGGTTACAACAGCGATGGGGGTGGAGATGACCAATGCACAGGGGCAGCCCACAACCAGGATGGAGAGTCCTTGATAAATCCAGGTCTGCCAATCCTGATTAAAGAAAAGAGGGGGAAGAAGGGCGACGAGCAGAGCGACTAACATAATGAAAGGAGTATAGTATTTAGCAAATTTTTCTACAAATTGCTGGGCAGGTGCTTTTTGTCCCTGAGCTTCTTCAACTAAGTGAATGATTTGGGCAAGACTCGTGTTTTCAGCCAGCTGGCTGACTTCAACTTCCAATAAGCCCTCCTCATTGAGGCTGCCGGCATAGACTTCATCTCCCACTTTTTTCTCTACCGGCATAGATTCACCGGTGATGGGGGCCTGGTTGACCGTAGAATGTCCAAAAGTCACCTCTCCGTCCATAGCGATACGTTCGCCCGGCTTGATGATAATAAGCTCACCGGGGATTATATCTTCGATATCGAGAAGAATTTCCTGCCCATCTCGCTTAACCAGCGCTTGACTGGGTGTCAGCTCCATCAAAGCCTCCAGGGACTGCCGGGACTGGTCCATGGCATAGCTTTCCAGCTTCTCACTGAGTGCAAACAGAATGACGACTATAGCACCTTCCGCCCATTCACCGATAAGCATGGCTCCGATGACAGCGATAGTCATCAACGTCCGCATATCAAAATAAGCTTGGCTTAAATTTTTCAGCCCCTGCCGGAACAGATTAAAGCCGCTGATCAGGATGGAGGCTGCGAAAAGTCCGGCAGCTATAAGGGAATCATCGCCTGAATTGAAGTTGAAAAGGAAGCCAAGCAGGATGAGCAGTGCACTGATTGTCAGTCTTCCATACTTCTGACCGAAAGAAAGTTCTTGTTTCTGAGTTTTCAGCTCCTGTCGGGCAGAGAGGCTTTCCTCTTTTACTTTTAAATTTTCGAAGGATCCTGCCTCTTCAATCTCTTCTATACTGGCTTCTCCATAGATACTTATTTTATTGGCACCAAAATTCACTTCAGCTTTATCTACTCCCGGTAGATCTTGAACGTTTTTTTCAAACTTATTCGCACAAGAAGCTCAAGAAAAGCCTGACACTAAGTAAGTTCTTTTTGCCATTTAAATCGCCCCCCTTTCCAAGCTCTGGGACTGCATCAGGATATTTTTGATAGCAGGGTGTGTTAGATGATAATAAGAAATTTTCCCCTCTTTGCGGTAATCAACGAAATCTAAATCATGGAGATAGCGTAAATGATGAGAGGTGTTGGCGATGGAGCTGTCGATGATTAAGGCTATATCGCAGACACATAACTCTTCTTCGAGAGACAGAGCATAAAAAATTTTGATTCGATTAGCATTAGAAAGGGCTTTGAAGACAAGAATCTCATCATCTATATCTATTCCTTCCAATCCTTTTTGAACACGTTTGATTTTCTCTTCATCAACACAAAAAATATCACAATTTTCTTTTCCCATAGAAGCCACCTCATTCAAATTTTTATTTGAATGAATGATAACTAAATTACAGAGAATATTCAAGTGAATCTTTGAATGATAGATAAATTGTTTTTTATTTGTTACTATTTATATTATA
>CAYTHW010000048.1:0-6640 GCA_964437675.1 uncultured Atopococcus sp.
AGCGGACTTATGCGGCCTGGGTGCGGACCGGTTTTTCAGTCGCCTCGGCCGGTGTCGCGATTGCCGGTCTGCTGGCCGGTAAAGAATTTGCCTTGATCGTCGGCGGCCTCCTGCTTTCGATTGGACTCTTCGCTTTCATTTTTGGCTGGGCTTCCTATTACCGGACCTTCAAGCTACTCGAAAATGCAACGCCAAAAGACAGCTCTTCCCGTCGCTATGAAGGCATCAACTTCCTGCTGGTCACCCTCAATACGATCCTGCTCTTTCTCGCCTGTTTATTCGCTTATGGACTGATTCTCTATCTGGAAGCCGGCAAAAGTATTTGACAGAAGGAAGAGGATAGTATATAGTACTGACTATAAATAAGTTAAATAGTCTTCAGGGCAGGGTGCAATTCCCTACCGGTGGTCAAGCCCACGAGCCGAAAGGTTGATTTGGTGAAATTCCAAAGCCGACAGTACAGTCTGGATGAAAGAAGACATCAATAGTAAAGTAGAGAAAGATCTCTTATTTGATATACCGTGAGAGAATTTTTCTGCTGGTGTGTCTAAGCCCTGGATAATCATATCCAGGGCTTTTTTAAATGAATTATCTTCAGGGCGGGGTGCAATTCCCCACCGGTGGTCAAGCCCACGAGCCGAAAGGTTGATTTGGTGAAATTCCAAAGCCGACAGTATAGTCTGGATGAGAGAAGAGTGAAAATAGAAAAAGAAGTGTGAGGCCCCCGTGTCTTGCCAGATTTTTTTGCGACCTTTCAAAGCCTTGAGGAATAATTCCTGAAGGCTTTTTTCTATGGAAAGGATGACAAATGTGGATAAAGAATATATGCAGAAGGCCTTGGACCTGGCGGACAAAGGCAGGGGCTGGACCGCTCCCAACCCGCTCGTCGGGGCAGTCCTCGTCAAAGAGGGCCGCATCATCGGGGAAGGTTTTCATGAACACTGCGGCGGTCCCCATGCGGAAGTCCATGCAGTCTCTTCAGCTTCAGAAGAGATCGAAGGGTCGACCCTCTATGTCAATCTGGAGCCCTGTTCCCACACCGGCAAAACTTCTCCCTGTGCTGATCTCCTCATCGAGAAGAAAGTCAAAAAAGTAGTCGTTGGGATGCCGGACCCCAATCCGCTGGTCGCAGGCCGGGGTATCGAAAAATTAAGAAGAGCAGGCATCGAAGTAGTGACAGGGGTCCTTGAAAAAGAAAGTCAGAAATTAAATGAGATCTTCTCCGCTTATATCCTGAGCCAACAACCTTTTGTGGTCCTGAAGACGGCCATGTCCCTCGATGGCAAGATTGCGACAGCCACAGGCCAGTCTCAGTGGATATCCGGGGAAGCATCGAGAAAACAAGTCCACCAATTGAGACACGAACTGAGCGGTATCATGGTCGGAATAGGAACCGTCCTGGCCGATGATCCCAAACTGACGGCCCGCTTACCCAAGAGCCGGCAGCCGGTCAGAATCATCGTCGACAGCCATTTGAGAATTCCTCTGGCTGCCCAGGTTCTCATGGATCAAGAGGAAGCCCGCACCCTCATAGCAACGACTGAAGCCGCAGACCAGGCTAAAAAAGAGCAGCTGGTGGAGATGGGCATCGAAGTTCTCACGACTCAAAGCCGGAAGGGCCGCGTCGACTTAAGAGATTTGATGAAGATTTTGGGGCAGAAAGACATCGACAGTATCCTCTTGGAAGGGGGGGCAGAACTGAATTTTTCAGCCCTGCAGGCCGGTATCGTCGATAAAGTCCAATCCTATCTGGCGCCCATCATCATCGGAGGGAAAGAGGCCAAGGGCCCCGTTGAAGGACCTGGTATCGAACAGTTGCGTGAAGCGTTTCAAGTCAAAGAAATAACCTCTCGGTCAGTGGGAGAAGACCTGCTCATCGAAGGCTACATCCATCAGGAGGTGGACTAATGTTTACAGGAATCATTGAAGAAGTCGGCCGCGTCAAAAAAATCCAAAAAGACCGCAAGTCTTCAGTTTTTACTTTCCAGGCGGAGAGAGTCCTGGAAGGCACACAGATCGGCGACAGCATCGCTGTCAACGGCCTCTGCCTCACGGTGACCGAATTAACTGAAAATTCTTTTGAAGCCGATGTCATGGCGGAATCGCTCGAACGTTCGACGATGACGGACTTAGAGGAGGGAAGCCTGGTCAATCTGGAACGGGCGGTCAGTTTAGAGACGCGTCTCGGCGGCCATATGGTCAGCGGCCATATCGACGGCATCGGCCTCATCCGTGACTTCCGACGGGATGATAATGCCGTATGGGTGACCATCGACACGCCGGCGGAATTACTCCGCTATATCATCGAAAAAGGCTCGATCACCATCGATGGGGTGAGTTTGACAGTTGCCCGGGTCGACGACCAGTCCTTTTCAGTGGCCATCATTCCCCATACAGCTTCTGAAACTGGTCTTTTGAAGAAAGAAGTGGGAGACGCCGTCAATCTGGAGTGCGACATGATCGGTAAATACGTTGAAAAACTGCTGAAGCTTAAATAGAAAAGGGAGATGAAGAAAATGTTTGATCCTATCGAAGAAATCATTGAAGATCTGCAAGCCGGAAAGAACATCATTTTAGTCGATGATGAGGACCGGGAGAATGAGGGGGACTTGATCTGTGCCGCGGAATTTGCGACGCCTGAAAATATCAACTTCATGGCGACTTACGGAAAAGGCCTCATCTGCCTGCCCATGTCAAAAGCTTATACTGAGAAATTTGGCCTGACGCCCATGAGTCCGGAGAACACCGACCTGCACGAGACGGCTTTTACTGTGTCAATCGACCATGTGGAGACAACGACAGGTATCTCGGCTTATGAACGTTCTTTGACTGCTGTCAAAATCGTGGATGAGGAGGCATCAGCCGCTGATTTCCGACGTCCCGGGCATATGTTCCCGCTGGAAGCTAAAGCAGGCGGGGTCCTGGTCAGAAACGGCCATACAGAAGCAACGGTCGATTTGATGAGGCTGGCCGGTTTGAAAGAAGCCGGTGTCTGTGTCGAAATCATGAAAGATGACGGTACGATGGCAAGACGTGATGATCTGCTGGCTCTGGCGGAGGAACACGACTTGAAAATCGGGACCATCGAGGATTTGATCAGCTACCGCAAGATAAATGAAACCCTCATCCATCATCAGTCTGAGGCCAAGCTGCCGACTCGATACGGGGACTTCATCCTCCATGCCTACGAACATGAAATAACAGGGGAAAACCATCTGGCCCTCACGATGGGGGACATCGCTGACGGCGAACCGGTTCTCTGCCGCATCCATTCAGAATGTCTGACAGGGGATGTCTTCCATTCCGTCAAATGTGACTGCGGCCAGCAGCTGGATGCAGCCATGGAGGAAATAGCCGAAGAAGGGCGTGGAGTCATCATCTATATGCGCCAGGAAGGACGGGGCATCGGCCTGGTCAATAAGATCCGCGCCTATGCTCTCCAGGATCAGGGACACGACACGATAGAAGCCAATGTCCTGCTGGGTCTGCCGGTGGATGCGAGAGAATATTACGAAGCCAAACAGATTTTTGATCATTTGGGTGTGTCGAAATTACGTCTGATGACCAACAACCCCCTCAAGCTGGACAGTTTAGAAAGATACGGCCTGGAGATCACAGAACGTGTGTCCCTGCAGATGGACCTTCATCCTGAAAATGCCGATTATCTCAGAACCAAGCAGGAAAAGATGCAGCATTTCTTAACGTATTAAAAATTAAAATTTGGAGGAAAAAGCTATGAATATTATCGAAGGACAGGTTATCGCCAAAGACTTAAAAATAGGGATCGTCGTCGGAAGATTCAATGAATTCATCGGCTCGCGATTATTGGACGGGGCAGTGAGCGGTTTGATGCGCCATGGAGTAGAGGAAGAGGATATCACCGTCGCCTGGGTGCCGGGGGCCTTTGAGATTCCCTTGGTGGCTAAAAAGATGGCCGCTTCAGGAGATTACGATGCAGTCGTCACTCTCGGGGCGGTCATCCGGGGAGCAACCTCCCACTATGATTATGTCTGTAATGAAGTGGCGAAGGGTGTCTCTGCTGCAAGCTTAGAAACAGGTGTGCCGGTTCTCTTCGGTGTCTTAACCACGGATAATCTGGAACAGGCCGTCGAGCGGGCAGGGTCTAAAGCAGGAAATAAAGGCTACGAATCAGCAACAGCGGCAATCGAAATGGCCAATCTGTTGAAAGAGCTTGACGATGAGAACCGCTAAAAAGCTGGACGCTGTTCAAACCCTGGTCTTCGATTATGACGGCACCCTGCACGACAGCCGGCCTAATTATATCCTGGCCTTCAAGCGGGCCTACCAATTTTTAGTTCAAGAAGGCCAGGCAGAGGAAAGATTCTTTGAGGATGCAGAAATTACGCAATGGCTGGGCTGGACTAAAGAGGAGATGTGGTCTGCTTTCATGCCGGATTTAGACCCCTTTTTCCAGAAGAGAGCTTCGCAGATCATCGGAGAGACCTTGCTCGAAAAAGTCCAGCAGAAAAAAGCTCATCTCTATCCCAAGAGCCTGGAAACTTTAGCCTATTTAAAAGAAAAAGGCTATCGCTTAATTTTCCTGAGCAATTGCGGCGAGCATTACCTGGAAGCCCACCGACAGGCTTTCTCGCTGGACAGTTACTTTGACTCGCTCCTGTGCAGTGAGTATTTTAACGGTCTGCCGAAATATGAAATCTTTGACAGGGTTAAAGCTGATTTTCCAGAAGAATATACCGTCATCGGGGATCGCATCCATGATTTTGAGATCGGACTGCATCACGATTTCCCAAGCATAGGATGCAGCTACGGCTTCGGGAGTGAAGAGGAGCTGGCAGCAGCGGATATTCAAATCGATGCGGTCGAAGAGCTGCAGACTTTATTTTAAAAGAGAAAACCAGATTCGCTTGTGATTAAGCAAATCTGGCTTTTTGATTTATGCAGGCTCTAAGATGCTTGGGTAGAAACCTTCTTTGACGAATTTTGCATTGTATTTGATTTCGAAGTAATCGAACATTCTCATCGTGCGGTCTTCGATAGCAATCTTGTAGCCGTCGACTTCAAATACTTCATAGTTGTCTTCAATCTCGTCAACTATTTCCAGTTGCATTCCGGACATTCACCCAAAACCACCGTGGTAGACTTTGAGATACTGATCCGTCATATCCAGCTGGGCTAACTTTTCCTTCGCTAGTTCATGAATGCGTACTTCCATCTTTCCCACCTCCCGGGAGATACTGACTGATGGTTCGATGAATATAGGCTGACCGTATTTATCCTTCATTCTTATTATAAGGGATAATAGGTAAAATTGCGAATGAGGTGTTTGATGAAAAGACTATCCCGACATAGTCATCAGATCCTAAATTCTATGACAAAATGATAGAATAACTAGGTAGATATATACACTAATAAGTATACTTATTAGTGTATAATTAAAGGAAGGAAGTGATTTTTATGATACGAGCTAATTTGAATGAACTCCATTTTGAAAGTCATAAGCGAGATTCAAATTTAAAAAGAAAAAAATATAAAATAGGCGCAGGAGACAAGTCGGCAAGTAAGACTCGTCGACCTCAATCTAAACTAATCAGAGCAGCTAATCGTAAAGGACGAACAAGAAAGACTGAAGATAATATTTACGTCACTATCCCTTCCGATACTGTTAAAGAATTAGATATAGCTCCTAGAGATAATATAATCCGTAGGAATAATAAAGCAGGGTACATATTCATCAAAAAAGAGAAAATGACTCCCAAAGAATCTGATGTAAGTGAAGAATTTTTAAAAATTTTAGATGAAGGTATGACCAAATATCATCAGACCTTAGAGAATTTAATTGAAAGATGACAAAATATTTAACAGAAGAAGAAATTATACGGATTAACGAGACCGTAATTAATTGTTACAGTCCATCCGAGGACATTGGCGTTAAAGATTATTCGGCACTTCAAGTTTGTATTGAGCAACCGAAGCAAGTTGTATTTGATAGAATCCTTTATCCAACTATTTATGATAAAGCAGCTATTTTATTTGAAATGGTAATCAATAAGCACTGCTTTTATAATGGAAATAAGCAGACTGCTGTAATAGCTCTCTATACTTTCTTAAAATTTAACGGAATTTTGCTTCAGGCTCTAGATTAAGAAGCTTGAAGATATAACCGTTGCGATTGCTTCTCTAAGAGGAGATGATCGATTAACTCATGATGAAATCAAGGAATGGTTAAAGAAAAATTGTGAACTCATGTAATTTAATATAAAAAGCCTCTTTCTAACCAATCAATATGCCCTGTCCTGATTAATTTACAGGACAGGGCATATTTCAATAGAAAAGGTTTTTTCATTTGTTAATACTTAAGTAACTCCAACTTTTTGTCCTCAATTCTCCAAATCTGCTGGGCGGTATTTTCCAGGAAATACCGGTCGTGGGAGGTGAAGAGGATAGTACCTTCATAGCTTTTCATCAAAGATTCCAGAGCCTGAATAGTGTCGATATCGATGAAGTTCGTCGGCTCATCCAAGACAAGGACATTACTCGGATCGGTAAATAATTTAGCGATCACCAGACGTGTCGCTTCTCCGCCGCTTAAATTTTCCACCGTCTTCTTAGAAACTTCCTCCTGTTCAAAGCCCAGTCGATGCAGAACGCTGCGGACGAC
>CAYTHW010000048.1:6740-7804 GCA_964437675.1 uncultured Atopococcus sp.
TCCGGTACTTGGAGACGCGAGAGATATTCCGCATCGATCTTCGTATAATCAGGTTTCAGCGCTCCTTCAATCTGGCTGTAATAGTGGAAGTCGACCTGGGTATCGATTCGTCCGGCATCCGGGCTGATTTCACCGTTAATCAGACGAAGCAGGGTGCTTTTACCGGTTCCGTTTCTTCCGACGATGCCGATCTTTTCACCCTCATAGATTTTCCATTCTTCGATGGCTAATATTTTTTTACTGAGATAACTTTTTTTCAACATCTTGGATATCAATAACTAATCTGTTCATTTTTCTCTCCTGTATTTCTATTGTCCACGCTGCTTTACTCGTTTTTGGCAATAAAAAATACAGGCCGAAGATGAATTGCTTTCATCTGCCTGTTCATTCTTAGTTGACGAATCCTTAAAGAAACCCTTCACAAAAGGGTAGGATTATATCCTAAGATTAGGTAAGCACGACAAAAAAAGCCCATTTCATCTCGAAAATTAAGCCTGTTCTTTATTGCCATTCTTATCGTAATCTGAGGGATGCAGTCACTTTTTCACGTCCTCTTTGTTAGTTAACTATAAAATAACACAGGAGAAGGGTAATTTTCAAGAAAGACTGTGTTATCTCTCCTGAAGTGCTAAAATAGAGTCACATTATCAATCATCATACATTTATGAGGAGCTCATTATGAAAGATAAATTACATTCTCAGTTCGTCGGTTCTTCTGATAAAGAAACCATCCTCTTTCTTCACGGTATCGGCGCTGCTTCCTCGTCCTGGTCGCAGCAAGTTGATTATTTCAAAGAAAAATATTCCATCCTCCTGGTCGATCTGCCCGGGCACGGTGAGAACGCCCATATTCCCTGGCAGGCCATGGACCAGGTCGTCAATCTGATCGCTGAGACCATTCCGGCCAATCGCGCAGTCCATGTCGTCGGTTTGTCTCTGGGAGGGCATGTAGCTTTGGAACTGGCTAAAAAATACCCTCAGAAGATCAAATCGGCCTACATTTCAGGTATCACGACCAAACCGATGGGGCCAAAAATCTTCAAGGTTTTCCTGCCCATGTATTT
>CAYTHW010000049.1:0-7688 GCA_964437675.1 uncultured Atopococcus sp.
GATGTCTTATTCGGTGTATTTTTTATTTAATTAAGGAAGGGGCAATAAGAGGTCTGAAAGCAGTCAAATGAAGGCTTTTGATCGTTTGATGTCTTGTTTGAATACCTTGTGTTTAGAAGAGATATTTGATAGAGTTTGTTACTAGAGTGAAAGCTATTCATTGTTTTATTTTTTTAATTCGATAAAATGAAGATGGACGAGAAGCTGTCCTGATGCACTTCCTCGACTTACTTTATAAATAAAGATAAAGTACCTGAAAGCCAGTACAGAAAAAGAGGTGTTGTCACTATGGAAATGGAACATATCGATGAGAATACCATACGTGTTTTGATAAATGATGAAGACCTGGAAGAACGTGGCATTACAATGTTAGACCTATTAGGTAATCAGCGTCAGATAGAAAGTTTTTTCTATAGTATCCTGGAAGAAGTAGATATCGATGAGACATTTAGAGAAAATGATATGATTACTTTCCAAGTCGTTCCAAACACAAAAGGCTTGGAGTTATATATCAGTAAAGATGGTAATCTTGATATGAATGTAGTCAATAAAATTCAAAATTATCACCAGCAGTTGGATGATTACGATATCCCCGATGATGCGGAATTTCATTGGATAGGAGCAGAAGCCAATAAGCCTAAAGCTGTGTCAGCGACTGATGACTTTGACCAAGAGGAAGCGGCCCGTAAAGAAACAGTTTTTGAGTTTCCAACGATCGAAGAGGTTATTACTTTTGCTCATCACGTTACATTAGAAGATGGTCTTTCCTACTTACATGCTATGAATGGCCGCTATTATTTAACGTTGGTCCAATTCACAGAAAATACTCCAACTATCGTTTTGGAAAGTGAAATCTGCATGGCCTTGGAATTTGGTGAGAGAAGCAAGATGTCTTTCGTTGTTATAGAAGAATATGGTAAGGAAATAATGCAGGGTAATGCTCTGGAACTGCTGAGAAAGTATTTTGAGTTAAATTAAAATATAAAACATTCACTTTATAAAAAAAACCTCCTTCTTTGCGTATGTTAGTAAAGAGGAGGTTTTTTATGTTACTGGCTGTCAATGATAAAAATGAGAAAATCCTTGCAGAAGATGCTTCTAAAAGCCAAACTTACCGCTGCCCGTCTTGTAAAGACCGGCTGATATTAAAAGAGGGCAAGATCATCAGCGCACATTTCGCCCATTATCCTAAGACAAGATGTTCTTCTTTCTCGGAAGGAGAAAGCATGGAGCATATTCAAGGCAAGAAATTATTATACCGATGGCTTTCACACTATTATCCTACTGTCGAATTAGAAGCCTTTCTGCCCCATATCCAGCAGAGGCCTGATCTTTGTTTTGAAAGTGAGAAGAAGGAGAATATATGTGTGGAATTCCAATGCAGCCCTTTATCCCGGGATGAAATGATAAAAAGAACGCTGACCTATCATCGTCACTCCTACCTTGTCTGGTGGGTCCTGGGGCCTGAACTGCAGCCGGCTCCAGGAAGGCTGAGTGCCTTACAAAGACTTTTTGTTTTTCCCGGCCGTGCGGGACCATCCATCATCCAATTGAATATCCGTCAACAGCGTTTAGAGCTGCTCAGCCGGTTCAATTATACTTCCCAAGGAAAATTAAATTGGAAAAAGAACCATTTCTCCCTGGAAAATTCTTCACCCACTTTTATTTTTTCACAAGATCAAGATGCAGGAAGTCGGGAAAGCTGGATTCGTACGGATTATCTCTCGGTTCATCACAAGTATATGAAAGAGATTAGATATAAAAATAAAAAAATGCTGGGCTTCGTCGAAGAGTTGTATAAGCATGGTGAAAACCTGCAGACTGTTTCTTATCTCATTTACCAGAGCGTTCCTTGTGAATGGATGATCCGAACCCATCCTCTGGAATGGAAGTATGCTGTCCTACAGATGATCAACCGGATACCCCAGGGCCGTCTTTTTGCTTCGGAAGAATTTCTGAGAGAGATGAAAAAAGTGAATTTAAGCTATTATGATATGCCTTTGCTGGATGAAAGAGGAAAGGCTGCTCCTTTATTTTATTTTTTAGATTTTCTAAGTGCTGAAGGTATCCTGACCCAAGTCACTCCGATTCTCTGGCAAAAAAAACAAATAGTCGGCCCCTATCTCAATGAATATGAAAAGATGAAGGACCTTGCTCTTCTTTCTCAGTGATTATGCTAAAATAGCAGTATGAAAAGGGGAGAGATTATGTCAAAAATGAAAGAATTACCTCGACGCGAAGAATTACCTGAAGAGTTGACCTGGGATTTAACCAGTATTTACGAGAGCGACCAAGCTTTTGAAGAAAGCTTTTCTGACTTGGAAGACGCCTTACCAAGCTTGACCTCTTACGAAGGGACCTTAGCTGATGGAGCGGATCAACTGTCAGCCGCTTTAGAAAACATCCTGGCTGCCGGCAGACATTTAGAGAATCTACATTTGTATGCCCATCTAAAAAATGATCAGGATACCGGTAATGCTCAATATCAGGAATTGTATGACCGAGTCCGCAGCCTGTCTTCACGATTTTCTGTTGCGGTTTCGTGGTTCCAGCCGGAATTATTAGCCATGGATGAAGAGACGGTCCGGGCTTATATCCAGGAAAATCCTGACTTGGAGCTTTACGAGCACTATTTGGAAAGGCTGCTTTCTAAAAAGAAACACACTTTAAGTGCCCGTGAAGAAGAACTCCTGGCCGGCGCCGCCAATCTTTTTTCTGTACCCAGCCAGACCTTCAGCATTCTGAATAATGCAGACATCGAGTTTCCGGTTATCGAAGACGAAGAAGGCCGCCGAGTTCAGCTAACCCACGGAAATTACAGCGAGTTTTTAGAGAGTAAAAACCGCCGGGTCAGAGAAAATGCCTTCAAGAATTATTATTCGGTTTACGAGGGCTTAGAAAATACCTTTGCTACGACCTTGTACGGTAATATTAAAGTGCAGAACTACCGGGCGGAGACGAGAAACTATGCGAGTGCACGCGATGCTGCCCTATCTTCTAACTTTATTGAAGAAGAAGTTTATGACCGCCTGGTGGAAGCTGTCAATGACCACCTGCCGTCTTTCCACCGCTATTTAGAATTGAGAAAAAAAGCCCTGGAATTAGAAGAGCTGCATATGTATGATGTCTACACTCCTTTGACAAAAGAATCTACTTTCGAAGTGACTTATGAAGAGGCCAAGGAGATTACACTGCAGGCTCTCAAGCCTTTAGGGGAGGAGTATCAGGAAATTCTTCAGAAAGCTTTCGATGAAAGATGGATTGATGTCTGTGAGAATAGAGGAAAACGAAGCGGCGCCTATTCCTCTGGAAACTATGACAACAATCCCTACATTCTACTCAACTGGCATGATTCTTTGAATAACTTGTACACTCTCGTCCATGAACTGGGCCATAGTGCACATACCTATTTAACGACTAAGAACCAGCCCTATGTTTACGGGG
The DNA here is from genome assembly GCA_964437675.1 of uncultured Atopococcus sp. Taxonomy (GTDB): domain Bacteria; phylum Bacillota; class Bacilli; order Lactobacillales; family Carnobacteriaceae_A; genus JAUNQW01. Next base: position 3,445 of record CAYTHW010000049.1, read on the forward strand.
ATTATCCTATCTTCTTAGCAGAAATAGCATCGACGACGAATGAAAACCTTTTGACTACTTATTTATTGAATCAGGCAGACAGCGATGAAGAAAAGATCATGATTTTGAATCAGTACTTAGACGGCTTTAAAGGAACCGTCTTCCGCCAGACTCAATTTGCTGAATTTGAGCACTTTATGCATGAACAGGCAGCGGCAGGACAGCCTTTGACTGCCCATTTTTTAAGGGATCACTATTATAAGTTGAATGAGAAATATTATGGTCCAGGCGTGGTGTCTGATGAAGAGATTGCTCTGGAATGGTCACGTATTCCGCACTTCTACTATAATTATTATGTCTACCAATATGCGACAGGATTTTGTGCTTCTTCGGCCCTGGCAGAAAAAATATTATCTGATCCAGCAGGCTTGGACCGCTATTTGGGGTTCCTGAAGGCGGGGCAGAGTGACTATCCAATTGAGGTGATGAAGGCAGCGGGAGTGGATATGACGAGTTCTGATTATTTAAATGAGGCATTTGAAGTATTTGGCCGTTACCTCGAGCAATTAGAAAACTTAATGAAATAAAAAAAGACGAAGCTGTGTGATAGTGAGAGGTTCTCTCTAAGAGAGCTGTTCATCATGTCTCCGGCTTTGTCTTATTTTATTTAATTTTGTTTAATATTATTATCTGGTAAAAGCTGGATCAGATTACTCTTGGAGTACTGAGTAGCGTTTTCATATTTGCAGATTTTGTGCAGTTCATCTTTTGAAATAGAAGATTCAATTAAATATCCTACTCCATTATCATTGCTGGTGTAAACTACACAGGAGGGTGTCATCTTAACTTCCATCTCTTGTGTCAATTTTTGATCAGCGATAAATTGTTGTTTTACCCAGGAAGAATGGTAATCCTCTAAAAACATTTCAGGATCGATCTTTATTTCACTGACTATTTGTTTGAAAGTAGGTAAAGCTACTGGAAGTTTATTTTCAATGACCGCATGTTGAAGGCCCATTAAAAATTGACGTCCATATTTTTTCCCCTGCATGGATGCTGCATAAAATGCTAAAGCAGAATGATAAGAATTGGTATAGAGTTCATTAAGGTCATTCAGAGTATAGTCATTCGAGTCGTGCTCAATTTGATTTTTTATGATAGAAAAGTTGATAAAAGGTATGAAGCGGATAGATACTTTTTCATATCGTTCGCAAGCAAAGTCTGAAATGATTTTCTCGGAGTCATAACAAATACTGCCCAGAGGATTGATAAAATGGTAAATTTCAATAATACTGCCTTTTTGTGACATTGGTTCACCTACTTTCCTAGATTGTGGTCTAATTTTTCTAAGCTTATTTATTATATCAATAAATCTATTTTTTAGAAATGATTTGCTCATTTTCTTATAATTAATCTCAATTACTTTTGGAGATAAGTAAAAGCGCGGGCTATCTTATTAGGAGTTTTGCGTTTTTCGATTGAAAATTGCTCAAGAATTTCATTGAAGGTTTCTTGAGCTGCTTCGTCTGTAGGAGCTTCTACTTCCAGTTCGTAATCTCTCATATGTGCGTAGTCGCTTTGATCTAAAACAATCGTCCTGTCTAAATGCTGCCATTCATTTCGAAGCGTCACCATAGATACTTGATATTTTAATAAGTGGATATCTATCTTCATTTTTTCTAACAATTCTTTAATAGGCTTGGGCAGGTCCAGCTGCCCCATACTCATGATCCTAGCAACTTTATCATAATCAAGGTCGATATTATTTTCAAGTAAATGACCTTCATGAGGTGTTTTTAAAGTTATTTCAGCTCTGTTATCTTCTATGGTGCGGATGCGGAGAGCTGAATCAGCTTTTTTCAACTGGAGATCGGGGGTGTCGAAGTAATGGTTACTTTGCTTCCAGCTGGTAATATTTTCCCGCTGGGAATAGTAGGCGAGCATTTCCTCATATTTTTCCCGGCTTAACAAATTTTTATATTCGATTTCGATTTCTTGATTCATATGGCAGACTCCTGTATTTTAGATTTTATATCCTGAAACCTTGGCATAATCTATGTTAAAATGATGCTGACCAAGCTTAATTATATCTCAATATTAAAGAATAATCATTATAGAACAGTAGGAGGGTAACGAATGAAGCTAGCTATTGTAAAGTATGATAGCCCCCAGACCAATAAAATAGAGAATGAACTCAGACAGCTCTCTGCTGAATATAACATTGAATTAGACCAGGAAAATCCGGATGTAGTGATTTCTATCGGTGGAGACGGGACTTTTCTATCAGCCTTCCAGCAATATTCCCATCTGCTGGATTCGATCCGATTTTTAGGTATCCATACGGGTCACCTGGGTTTCTATACTGATTGGCGTGAGTATGAAGTGGGCGAGTTAATTAAGAGTCTGATGTATGAGCAGGAAGAAAGTGTCTGCTATCCCGTCCTAGATGTGGAAATCATCTTGAAAAACTCTAAAAAGACCATCCACCGCCTGGCTTTAAATGAAGCAACCTTGAAAAGGGTCGATGGAACTTTAACCTGTGACGTCTTCATCAAGGGAGAACATTTTGAACGCTTCCGGGGAGACGGTCTCTGCATTTCTACACCTACAGGCTCCACCGGTTACAATAATTCTTTGGGTGGTGCCGTCATTCATCCCAGTCTGGAAGCTCTGCAGTTAGCTGAAATAGCTTCCATCAATAACCGGGTCTACCGTTCTCTGGGCTCACCTTTAATCATCGCTCCCTATGAGTGGATCACGCTGAAGCCTATCGATTCAGATGGTATCCGCTATTCGATTGATCAGGAAAACCGGGCTTCGGACAATATCTCAGCTATGCGGGTGAGAATAGCTGATCAAAGAGTTCATTTTGCTAAATACCGTCATACTCCTTTTTGGATTAGAGTAAAAGATGCTTTTATAGGTGATGTGACTAATTAGCATTTAAAGTCAGAAAGGACAGTCATGAAAGATACTCAAACAAAACATGAATTAAATTTAGATCAAATTATTACTTTATTAAAAGAAAAAGACTATAAAAAATTTGACGAAATATTTTTAGGCCTTCATGCTTATGATCAGGCTCAAATTTTCGAAAAGCTGGATGAATATGAGCGGCGGGCTATCTACTATGTTTTGTCGCCGGAAGCCAGTGCCGATTTATTTGATATGTTGTCGGAAGATGTAGAAGAATTAGATGTTTATTTTTATGAAATGGACCCTGAATACGCTGCTCATCTTCTCGAGCATATGTATAATGATAATGCGGTCGATGTCCTGGAGCACCTGGACTCAAAAAAGCGTAATGAACTGCTGGCTTTGATGGATGAAGAATCACAAGTAGAGATTACCCGCATGATGAGCTATGGAGAAGATACCGCCGGCTCACTTTTGACGACTGAATTTATTTCTTTGAATCAAGATTTAACCACAAAGGAGAGCTTAGAGCTGTTGAAGGAAGATGGTCCTGATGCAGAGATGATTTATTACTTGTATGTAGTAGATTCTGAGGGACACCTGCAGGGGGTGGTCTCTTTAAGAGACCTGGTCTTCAGCCAGCCTGATATTTCATTGAAAGAAATCATGACAAAAAATATCATCTATGCGTCTGTCGATGATGATCAGGAAGACGTTGCCCATCTGATCAGGGACTATGATTTCCTGGCTGTTCCTGTCGTGAACCGGCAGAACCAGCTAGTGGGTATCATCACAGTAGATGACATTGTAGATGTTATCGATGCAGAAGCTGCAGAGGACTATTCTGGATTAGCTGCGGTTGACGTAGACGAGAAGCATGATACTCCGTTTTCTGCTGCTGCCAACCGAATGCCCTGGCTCATCTCTTTGCTGGTCCTCGGGATGGGGACTTCATCTTTGATCTCTTTTTTCGAGGGGATGGTCAGTCAGGTAGCGATTCTGGCTGTTTTTATTTCTTTAATCACAGGTACTGCGGGAAATGCAGGTACTCAGTCTCTGGCTGTGGCTATCCGCCGGATTTCTTCGAGGGAAATCAAAGAAGATAGCCATAAGATCGATTTTTTTCTTAATGAACTAACTGTAGGAATATTGACTGGAGCTGCTGTAGGTTTAGCTGCGTTTGCTATCGTAGGCATCTGGCAGAAAAATTTATATTTAGGCATTATTGTAGGTACTGCCATGTTGTTTGCGGTCGTCGTGTCGACCTTAGCCGGTTCTTTCGTTCCTATCTTAATCGAGAAACTGGGCTTTGATCCAGCAGTTGCCAGCGGGCCTTTCATCACGACTTT
>CAYTHW010000050.1:0-7661 GCA_964437675.1 uncultured Atopococcus sp.
ACACTTTTTGAGATGCTTGGAAACTTTTCGATCGGAGATTATTTTAAGGAAGAAGCGATCGTCTGGGCTTGGGAATTATTGACGTCAAAAGACTGGTATGCTATGGATTCCAGTAAACTTTCTGTGACGGTCTACCCTGAAGATGAAGAAGCCAAGCGTATCTGGCATGAAGTCGTCGGTCTGCCTGAGGACCGCATCATCGAATTAGAAGAAAACTTCTGGGATATTGGTGCCGGACCTTCTGGACCGAATACAGAGATCTTCTATGACAGAGGTCAGGAATACAATGATCTGGATGAAGATGATCCTGAAAGCTTCCCGGGCGGTGAAAATGAGCGCTGGCTGGAGATTTGGAATATCGTCTTCTCACAGTTCAACCACCTGCCGGACGATACTTATGAACCTTTACCGAACCAAAACATCGATGCCGGGATGGGTCTGGAAAGAATGACAGCTTTATCACAGGATGCTTTGACTAACTTTGAGACGGACCTATTTTTACCGATCATCGAAAAAGTCAGTACTATTTCCGGAGAAGCTTACGGAGAAGATGCTGACAAAGACAGTTCCTTCAGAATCATTGCCGACCATATCCGCGCAGTGACTTTCGCTGTCTCAGACGGCGCCCTGCCTTCGAATGACGGCCGCGGCTATATCCTGCGCCGCTTGATCCGCCGGGCTGTCCTGCATGGACAGAAACTGGGTATCCAGGAGCCTTTCTTAACAGAACTGGTACCGGTCGTGAATGAAGTGATGGGGGACTATTACACCACCTTGAAAGAAAATGAAGAGTTCGTTCAAAAAATCATCAAACGTGAAGAAGACCGCTTCCATGAGACCTTAGCGGATGGTTTGGCTATCCTGAATGAGATGGTCAGCGACTTGGAAGAAAAAGGGGAAAAGACGATCGACGGCGCATCTGCCTTCAAGCTGTATGATACTTACGGCTTCCCTTATGAGTTGACCGAAGAATTTGCCCAAGAAAGAAATTTAACGGTAGACAAAGCCGGCTTCGACCGGGAGATGGAAGCTCAGCGTGAAAGAGCGAGAGCAGCCCGCAGTTCAGAGCAGTCGATGTCGATTCAGTCCGATGTTTTCAAAGACCTGGAAGAAGAAACTGAATTCACCGGTTATACTGAGACAGAAGACACAGCTAAAATCATCTATATGGTAGCTGACGGCAAGGTGCAGGACATGATCGAGCCCGGCCAAAGAGGAGAAATCGTTTTTGAACAGACACCTTTCTATGCAGAAAAAGGGGGGCAGGTCGGTGATACAGGCCGTATCTATGACGAAAGCGGCCAGGTGGTGGCCGAAGTTCTGGATGTCCAAAGTGCACCGGGCGGGCAGAATCTGCATATCATCGAAAGCATCCAGTATCTCGATATGAAAGAAAACTACCGCCTCGAGATCGATGTGCAGAGACGTGAACTCATCAAACGTAATCATACAGCGACCCACTTGATGCACCAGGCTTTAAGAGATGTTTTAGGTGAGCATGTCCACCAGGCAGGTTCATTAGTGGCACCTGATCTCTTACGCTTTGACTTTTCTCACCTGCAGCCTGTCACACCGGCGGAATTAGCGGAAATAGAAGGCCTGGTCAATCAAAAGATCTGGGACAGCATTCCTTTAGAGACTATCGAGACAGATATCAAGACAGCTAAAGAGATGGGAGCACAGGCCCTGTTTGGTGAAAAGTACGGGGAAGAAGTCCGTGTGGTCTGCATCTCCGACTACTCAAGAGAACTTTGCGGGGGAACCCATGTCTCTAATACAAGTGAGATCGGTCTCTTCAAGATCACCCAGGAGACAGGAGTAGGTGCCGGCGTTAGACGTATCTTCGCCCAGACAAGCCAGGGAGCTTTCAACTGGCTGGAAGAGCAGCTGCAGGTCCTCGATGAATCGAAAGCGCTGCTTAAAGCTCAGACACGCCAGGATGTACCGGCTAAAATCACTTCCCAGCAGGAGCAGATTAAAAAATTAGAAGCGGAACTAGAATCGCTTAAACACCAGATGGCGAATGAAGAAGCAGGCGAAGTTTTCGAAAATGTTCAAGAAGTCGGTGGCATCCGCCTGATCGCTTCTATTACGAATGTTAATGACATGTCGCAGCTGCGTGACTTAGCCGACCAGTGGAAACAGGAAGACTTCTCGGATGTCTTAGTTCTCGGTCTGGAAGACGGCGGAAAGGCTAATTTATTAGTTGCGATGAAACCGCCTATGGTAGAAAAAGGCCTGAAAGCAGGCGACTTGATCAAAGAAATTTCCCAGTATATCAAAGGGGGCGGAGGCGGACGTCCGGATATGGCCCAGGCCGGAGGATCTTATCCAGAAGGCTTAGACCAGGCTATAGAAGCCGCTTCTCAGTGGATCCAAGAACAACTATAATTTTGCCTTGATTTACTCTCTATCAATTGTGGTTTTTAACTTTTTCTAGTACAATGTGACTAATGCGAATTATGGAGGTTGACCATGGAAATAGATAAAACGATGCGATTCAATGTTGAAGAGAATGATCGTGGTGATATCGAGCAGATTTTAAGATTGGTCTATCAAGCACTGGAAGAAAAAGGTTATAATCCAATTAATCAGATTGTCGGCTATTTACTATCAGGGGATCCTGCGTACATTCCACGCCACAAGGACGCGCGCAACCTTATTAAAACATATGAGCGTGACGAAATTTTAGAAGAATTAGTTAAAAGCTATATTCAGCCGGGCGAGGAGAAGTAGTGGGAAGAATTCTCGGTTTAGATGTAGGTTCCAAGACGATAGGCGTTGCAGTCAGTGATCCCATGGGCTGGACTGCCCAGGGAGTGGAAGTGCTTGCCATTAATGCTAAAAAAGAGGACTGGGGCTTTGACCAACTGGCTGAAGTATTAAAAACTTATCCAGTAGAGAAATGCGTGATTGGTTTACCCAAAAATATGGACGGTTCTTCAGGTGAACGGGTAGAAATATCTATCGCTTTTGGAGAACGCTTTGAAGAGGAATTCGACATTCCCGTCGTCTATCAGGACGAACGCCTGACGACCAAGCAAGCAGAGCGGATGTTAATTGAAGAAGGCGATGTATCTAGAAAGAACCGCAAAAAAGTGATCGACAAATTAGCCGCTGTTTTAATTTTACAAAGTTATTTGGACCAATTATAAAGGAGAAAGAGAATGCCCGAAGAAAATTATATTATGGCTTATGATGAAGATGGCAACGAAGTAAAACTGAATATTCTATTCACATTCGCCTCTGATGAATTTGAGAAATCTTATGTTATCGTCTATGAAGAACAAGACGAGTCTGATGAAGAAATTGAATTACAAGCTTTTTCATACGAAGAAACCAGTGACCAGGACGGTCAGCTGCATGCCATTGAAACAGAAGAAGAGTGGGACATGGTCGAAGAAGTCTTAGCAACTTTCATTGATGATTCCCCGGAAGACTAAAAAATAAATAGACGAGCAAGATCTATCAGGGATTGTGTTTTGCAATTTCTGATAGTTTTTGTTATTCTTTACCCAATATTCTTTTTACAGCACATATACGAAAGGACAAAATGATGGCTTACCCAACTCGTAAAGAGAGACAAAGAAAGAAGAGAAGTAAAAGACGTTCCCCTTGGAAAGTCATTTTATCGCTCTTCATTTTAATTCTATTAGCACTGGCTGGACTTGGTTACTACGGTTACACAGAGTATGAAAGCAGACTGGAGCCGGTGAATGCTGAAAGTGAAGAGAGTATTGAAGTAGAAATTCCTTTCAATTCTTCTATGCAGGACATTTCTCAAATTTTAGAAGACAACCAGATCATCCAAGATGCCCGGGTCTTTAATTTTTACACCCGGCTGAAAAGTAAAGATAATATTCAGGCAGGCTTCTATCAGCTGTCTCCTTCATCCAGCGTTCCTGAAATTGCAGACCAGCTTCAAGAAGGCGGAGCGGATGTGTCTCAGGAAGCGGTCGGCCAAATCACCATCCCGGAAGGCTATAATGTCGTCCAGATTGTAGATGTCATCGACCAGAATACAGATTTTTCCAGTGACGAAGCCCTGGCTCTCCTGGAAGATGAGGCATTTATTCAATCTTTGTATGAGCAGTATCCTGAACTTCTAGAAGGAGCAATAGAAGCTAAAGATGAGACGATCTATACCCTCGAGGGCTATCTCTATCCAGCGACTTATGAGATTCACGATGAGATGACTCTGGAAGAGCTGATTACTGCCATGGTGGATAAAGCTCATGCCGAATATTCCGCCTATTATGAGGAAATTGCGCAATCAGAGTATGACGTGCACGATGTATTGACAATCGCTTCTTTTGTTGAAGCTGAAGCCAATAATGATGAAGACAGACGCTTGATTGCAGGAGTATTCCTCAACCGTCTGGCCATTGATATGCCGCTTCAGACAGATGTGAGCGTCGGCTATGCTAATGGTGAACATCTGGAATATACCACTCTGGAAGATGCCGATATCGACTCGCCTTATAACTTATATCGCAATACCGGAATCGGTCCGGGACCAAATAATAATGCCAGTGTCAACTCTGTCGATGCAGTCCTGCATCCGGAAGAAAGCGACTATTTATATTTCTTGGCAGATATTAATACGGAGGAAACATATTTCTCTGAGACTTTTGAAGAACATTTAGAAAAACAGGCAATTTACGTTGATCGAACGGCTGAACCTCCATCGGAAAGTGAAACAGAAGATACAGAGGGAACTGTTTCTGATCAGCAATAAAAATAAATAATATATAACATAATTTAGGAGAGAAACAATGATGGTAGAGAAAACGTATCCAATGACAATCGAAGGAAAAGAAAAGTTAGAAAATGAATTAGAAGAATTAAAAACGACTAAACGTGATGAAGTCATCGAACGCATCAAAATCGCCCGTGAATTTGGAGACTTGTCTGAAAATTCGGAGTATGAATCTGCACGAGAAGAGCAGGCATTCATCGAAGGACGTATCGGCACGATCGAAAATATGCTTCAAAATGCTCAAATCATCGATAAAACAGACGGTGATACCAACGAAGTCGTCTTCGGCTGTACCGTAACATTTGTCGAACTGCCGGATGAAGAAAAAGAAACTTATACGATTGTAGGAAAAGATGAAGCTGATCCATTCGCTGGTAAAATTTCAAATGAGTCACCATTTGCCCAAGCCTTATTAGGCAGAAAAATAGGTGACACAGCAGTGATCGAAACACCCGGTGGAGAAATTAACGTTAAAATAACTGAAATTCAATAATGAATCAGATACAAAACTCTCACTCAAGAACAGAAACTTGAGTGAGAGTTTTTTGTCTCTCAAGGAGATGAGCAGGACTCCTGAGCGTAAGTCATTGACATTTGGCCTTTCTACCGGTAATATACACAGTAAAGAGATGTTTACAAATGTAAACGTTAATTGAAGGTAGTCGGACCACGTTTTAATATTGACCGAGACAAGAGACAAGGAGGAATTAAAATGAGTAACCATTCTAAGCATGAAGACCATACTCATCACGACCACGACCATTCTGAGCATCTGCATCACGATCATAATGATCATCACGACCGTCATGACCACGCCCACCACGATGAATTTGACCACCACGATAGTCACGGAGGGCACGGACATGCGGGCCATGACCACCACCATCACGGTGATTTTGAGCAGATTTTTAAACGATCTCTCTGGATAGGAATACCCATTCTGCTATTGTCCCCTTTCATGGGACTGACTGAAACAGGCTTAATTTCATTTCCTTATTCTGATATTGTCGCTGCTGTTTTGGCCACCATCTTGCTCATCTACGGCGGAAAACCATTTTTCCAGGGTGCCTGGTTGGAAATAAAAGACAGAGCACCGAGTATGATGGCGCTGGTTTCTTTAGGTTTAAGTGTGTCTTATATTTATAGTATATACGCTGTCATCGCTACCTATACTACCGGCGAGATGGTCATGGATTTCTTCTTCGAATTTGCTTCACTGGTCCTGATCATGCTGCTGGGACACTGGATCGAGATGGAGGCTCTGGGCGAAGCAGGGGATGCCCAGCAGTCGCTGGCCGAGCTGCTGCCTAAAGATGCCCAGGTGGTGGCAGAAGATGGTTCGATTACGACCAAGCCCTTGAGTGAATTGCAAGTCGGAGAAGTTGTCCGTGTGCAGGCTGGAGAAAACATACCGGCAGATGGAGTCATCACACGCGGCAGTTCCCAGGTCAACGAGTCTCTGTTGACCGGTGAGTCGACACCGGAAGAAAAAAAAGAAGGAGATACCGTCATTGGAGGTTCGACCAACGGCCCGGGTGCTCTTTTTATCGAAGTGACAGAAATTGGCGAGAAGTCTTTCATTTCTCAGGTCCAGTCCTTAGTCGGTGAAGCACAAAGTCAGCCTTCGCGTGCGGAAGATATGGCCAATCGGGTCGCCAGCTGGCTTTTCTGGATAGCTTTAGTGGCAGCGACTCTGGCCTTTATCATCTGGCTTTTCATTTCTGATCTGCCGCGGGCCGTTACTTTTACCGTTACGACGCTGGTTATCGCCTGTCCCCATGCTCTGGGTCTGGCTATTCCGCTCGTCATTTCGCGTAGTACCAGCTTAGGTGCCCAGCGCGGTCTGCTCGTTAAAGACCGTGAATCCTACGAGCTGACGACTAAAGCTGATGTCATGATCCTGGACAAGACAGGTACTTTGACGACAGGAGAATTTAAAGTGCTGGATACCCAGGTTCTCGATGACAACTACACGGAAGATGAGATCATCGGCCTTTTGGCGGGTATCGAAGGAGGATCCAGCCACCCGATTGCGCAGTCGATCATTTCTCATGCCGAAGAAAAAGGTGTGGAAATCCCTCACTTCGACAGCAATGATGTGATTTCTGGCGAAGGGGTCAGAGGGGAAGTCGATGGAAAAGTCTATAAACTCATCAGTGAGAAAGCTTACGGACAAGAGTTGAATATCGATACCCCCGCCGGAGCTACCTTGAGTGTCTTGACAGAAGATGATCAGGCCATCGGTACGGTTGCTTTAGGAGATGACTTGAAGCCGACAAGTAGAGAATTGATGAATGTCTTAAAATCTGAAGGTATCAAGCCGATCATTGCGACAGGTGACAATGAGTCGGCGGCTAAAGCTGTGGCCGACGAACTGGATGTAGACTACTTTGCCAACATGTCGCCGCAGGACAAATATGACCTGGTTGAAGATTATAAAAATCAGGATAAGACAGTCGTCATGGTCGGAGACGGAGTCAACGATGCGCCGTCCCTTGCCTTAGCTGACGTGGGAGTAGCTGTTGGTGCCGGTACCCAAGTGGCGCTGGACTCGGCAGATGTCATCTTGACTCAATCGGATCCAGGCGACATCGAATCTTTCATCGAACTGTCTTTCAAGACGAATAGAAAGATGAATCAGAACCTGGCCTGGGGAGCAGGCTACAACTTCATCGCTATACCGATAGCTGCTGGAATTTTAGCCCCATGGGGAATCACCTTAAGTCCGGCTGTCGGCGCCATACTCATGTCCCTTTCGACCATCATCGTCGCTGTCAACGCTGTAGCCTTAAAGCTTGATTAAAAAACTAAATAATTGAAGAGATGCTCTCCCTGAAGCTAAACTGCTTCAGGGAGAGTTTTTGCTAGTTATAAAGTCCATCCTTTCCCGACAAAGCCTGCC
>CAYTHW010000051.1:0-7573 GCA_964437675.1 uncultured Atopococcus sp.
TAGCTGCCTGTTCTACTACACAGATTCAGCCGGGTCAGGATCAAACAGATGCAGAGAATCCGGTGCAGGGAGAAAACGATCCTTCATTCTATGGAACATCGGGTCACTATTATCGCCCGATCATCCGGGACGGGGCTTATCGGCCGAGTCAATCGAGAGGGATTACACAGCGTTTAAACTCTCCGATCAACATCAAAGCTTTCGAATCCGGTCTGATGTCGCTTGCCGGCCAGCACTTTTCGACAGATCAGCATTTTTTTGAAGAGGGGCAGTACATCTCTTCAGAAACTGTAAGAGCCTGGGTCGGCCGGGAAAGTGCAGACAATCCTCAGGGACTCAATCCGATGGATAATGCTGAAGCAGAAGAAGAGATGCGCTCACCCATCTATTTAGAAAGTGTTCTGGAGCAGGACTATTATGTGGAGACAGAAAATGGGATGCAGCTGGCCGGAATGATGATCGGGCTTGCTATGAATTCGGTGGATTATTATCAGGCAGAACAATACGGGCCTGTATTATCTCAGGAAATTCCAGATGAAGACCTCAAACAGCAGTCTCAGGAGATGATTGATCAAATTCTTGAAGAGGTAAGGGAAGTAGATGAACTGCAAGATATCCCTATTGTCTTCGCTGTCTTTAAACAGAGTCCCCGCGACAGTCTGGCAGGAGGAAATTATGTCAGTCAGGTAGTGAGCCCGTCCGGCAGTGAGCTGGATGAATACGAAGAACTCAATTTTTCCAAATTAGTATTCCCGTTGGAAGGTGAAGATACTGCCGTCGGCCAGAATTTCGAATCATTTAAATCGGAAGTAGAGCAATTTTTCCCTAATCTAAGCGGTGTTACAGCTGTAGGTTCTTATCAGGGCGATCAAATAGAGGCTCTGTACGTGGATATTACTACCCAGTTTTATGGAGAGGCTGAGATAATAGCCTTTGCCCAGTATGTAGAAGTAGCTGCACAGAATCATCTGCCGACGAATATACCAATAGAAATTACTATAGATTCAATGGATGATGTTGAAGCTTTCTTGTACACTAATGGTGAAACAAGTGAATACTTTAGCCATATTTTTAAATAATTTTTAGAAAAGATAGGAGAATATCATGAGCATTTCAAATGAAGAAATTAAAGCAGTTGCTTCATCAGCTAAATTAAGCTTGACTGATGAAGATCTTAGCAGGTTACAGAAACGTTTAGCTGTTATTGATGAATGTATGGAACGTATCAGCGGTGTGAATACCGAGGGAGTAGAAAGTACTTTCTTTGGTAACGATGTCAAGAATGTCTTCCGTGAGGATGAGATAGAAAAGTCAGAAACACGGGAAGAATTATTCAAGAACGTACCTGAACAAACAGCAGATGATTTTATTGAAGTACCTGCGATGATCGAAGATGGAAAGGAAGGCGCCTAATGAGTTTCTTAAATACAGACATCATGTCTTTACATGCAAAGTTGGTCAATAAAGAAGTGACAGCCACGGAGTTAGTGGAGCAGGCATTTGCACAGTATGAAGCAGCAGACGGCGATGTGCACGCTTTTATCTCTACTAATAAAGAAAAAGCTTTAGAGCAGGCTCAAGTTGTTGACTCCGAAGGGGTTCAAGAGGGAGAATACCTCAAAGGAATTCCAATCGCTCTTAAAGATAATCTTTTGATCAAGGGCGAGAAGGTAACCGCTGGTAGTCATTATCTGGAAAACTATGAAGCGATCTTTGATTCCACTGTTTACTCTAAACTGCAGGAAGCGGGAGCCATCGTCATTGGGAAAACGAACATGGACGAGTTTGCAATGGGCGGGACGACTGAAACTTCTTACTTCGGCAAAACTGCCAACCCGTGGAATCTATCTAAAGTTCCCGGAGGTTCATCAGGTGGATCTGCTGCCAGTGTAGCTTCAGGACAAGTAGCTGCCGCGCTGGGTTCAGATACAGGAGGATCGATCCGTCAGCCGGCTTCATTCACTGGTTTGGTAGGAATGAAACCGTCTTACGGCCTGGTTTCACGCTTCGGCCTGGTCGCTATGTCGGGATCTTTCGATACAGTAGGGCCGATGACGCGTACAGTTAAAGATAATGCAGCTGTTCTGCAGGCTGTGGCCGGATATGATGAAGCTGAAATGACTTCTTTGCCAGATGAAGCAGAAGACTATCTGGAAAACATCGATGCTGGTGTAGAGGGACTTACGATCGGCCTAGTGGAAGAGTTTGCTGATCATGAAGCTCTCTCTTCAGAAGTCAAAGAACTTATCCAGGCAGCTGTTGATGCACTAGAAGCTCAAGGTGCACAAGTTAAGACCATTTCTCTGCCGCATGCAGTCTATGCTGATGATTTATACGCCCTTATCGGAAGAGCTGAATCTTTCACATCTATGCATCGCTATGATGGTATCCGCTTCGGCCACCGTAGTGAAAATTATGATGATCTGGAGTCTTTATATGTTAACTCCCGTACAGAAGCTTTTGGAAGTGAGACGAAAGACCGTATTGTAGAAGGTGCTTATATCATCTCTAAAGAACGTATCGACGACTACTTCTTCAAAGCGACTCAAGTTCGTACTCTATTAAAAGAAGATTTCGACAAGGCATATGAAGAGGTGGATGTAATTATCACACCGATTACAGCAGATGTGGCCCATGACTTAGGCAGCATCCGGGATGAGCAGGTTGATGCTATGGAGACAGCTTTAGCTGCCATGGTTAATTTAGCAGGACTGCCGGCACTTACCCTACCAGTCGGCCAAATCCAAGGGCTGCCGGTCGGTATGCAGATTATTGGTCAATTCCAAGATGAAGCTAGATTGTATCAGGCAGGTCAAGCGTTTCAATCAGCAACTGACCATCACAAAGCTCATGCAGAAATGAATGGAGGAAACGAATAATGAATTTAGAGACGATTATCGGTTTAGAAATCCATATTGAATTAAAAACAGATACCAAGATATTCTCATCTTCTCCCTCTCATTTTGGAGCAGAGCCTAATGAGAATACCAATGCTTATGACTGGGCCCATCCTGGGGTTTTACCGAGATTAAATAAAAAAGCAGTCGATTACGGTCTGCGTGCTTCTTTAGCTTTAAACATGGATATCCACCAAGATTCCTGGTTCGATCGTAAAAACTATTACTATCCGGACATGCCCCTGGGCTACCAAATATCACAGATGCCTTACCCGATCGGTCATGATGGTTATGTAGATATAGAAGTAGACGGTAAAACTAAGCGTATTAATATCGAGCGTCTGCACTTAGAAACGGATGCCGGTAAAAATACACACGGCAATAACAATGACTCTTATGCCGACCTAAACCGTGCCGGAACCTCTTTGATAGAGATCGTATCAGAGCCGGATATCCGTTCTCCTCAAGAAGCTTATGCTTACCTGGATAAAGTCCGGGAAACGATTCTTTATTCCGGAGTGTCTGATGTTAAGATGCAGGAAGGATCCTTACGCTGTGATGCAAATATTTCTCTGCGTCCATATGGCCAAGAAGAATTTAATCCTAAATCTGAAATCAAGAACTTAAACTCTCTAAACTATATTCAAAAAGCGCTGGAATACGAAGTTAAGCGCCAAGAGAAAATCTATATGGCCGGAGGAACCGTTGAAGGAGGTACTTTACGTTATCATCCTGACAGCAATACGACAGAACTCATGCGTGTCAAAGGAGAAGATGCGGATTACCGTATCATCCCTGATGTCGATATCGCACCCTTCCATATCAGCGATGAGTGGGTAGAAGAAGCCCGCAAAGCTCTGCCGGAAATGCCGGACGTGTTGAGAAAGCGCTATGTAGAAGAATTTGGTCTTTCAGAATACGATGCGGGTGTCTTAACAGCGAACAGAAACATCTCTGACTTCTTTGATGAAACCATCGAGCTGGGTGCCGATCCAAAACAGGCCGCCAACTGGCTGATGGGAGATGTCTCTGCCCATCTGAATGAAACACAGGAAGACATCTTAGATACACCTTTCACTCCGCAGCACCTGGCGGATATGGTCGCTTTAGTGGAAGACGGAACGATTTCATCTAAAATAGCTAAAAAATTATTCGCTGAATTAATGGCTGAAGGCGGCAGCGCTGAAGAAGTCGTTGAGAAGAATGGCTGGAAACAACTTTCTGATCCAGCTGAATTAAGTGAAATCATCAACGGCATTCTAGATGAGAACGAGCAGTCAATCGAAGACTTCAAAGGTGGTAAGGATCGTGCTTTAGGCTTCTTAGTCGGTCAGACGATGAAAGCAACACGCGGTCAGGCTAACCCGGAAATGGTTAATAAAATATTGCTTGAAGAAATCAACAAGCGCTAGATTCTTAATCTTTGTGTTTTTAGACCTACTCTGCAGCAGAGTGGGTCTTTATTAGTTTATAGAGCTTTAGAAATGAAGAATATATCAGAAACAAATGGGAATATGCTATAATTAATCAAATAAAGAGGAGGTGGACTTATGAGAAAAAAAGCACGATTAATTTATAATCCAGTAGCCGGGCGTGAATTGTTAAAGGATAACCTGGCAAATTTGCTTGATATTTATGAAACAGCAGGTTATGAAACGAGTGCCTTTCAGACGACCTCAGAACCCTTATCTGCTCAAAAAGAAGCTAAACGTGCAGCTGAAGCAGGTTTTGACTTAATCATAGCAGCAGGGGGTGATGGAACAGTCAATGAGGTGGTAGCGGGAATCAGTCCTCTTCCTCAACGGCCCGTAGTCGCTGTCGTGCCAGGAGGAACAAGCAATGATTATGCTCATGCTTTGGGAATCTCACGGACGAATATTCTGGAGGCTGCACGCTGTATCTATAAAAATAGAACGATTCCTATGGATATCGGCTATGCTAAGAGTCCAGAGGGAAAAAGAACTTTTGTCAATATTGCAGCGATGGGTACACTGACTGAATTATCCTACAGAGTCAGTTCAGAGCTGAAAACTATCTTTGGCTATCTGGCTTATTTCGCCAAAGGGGCTGAGTTGCTGCCGGAAGCCGGGAAGACTGATTTAGTAAGGATTACCTATGATGACGGGGTTTATGAAGGAGATGCTTCTTTAATCTTTGTGACCCTGACTGAAACCTTCGGGGGGCTCAATTATGTGGCTCCTGATTCCATACCCGGGGATGGAAATTTCACTTTGATAGTATTGAAAACTAACAATGTGATGCGCATTGCGAATTTGTTTTTTAAGATACTTTCGAACGGCCAGCATACAGGTGAGAAAGATATTATTTATACCAAAGCTTCGCGTATTAAGGTGGAGACATTGGACGGTGAACCTGTCAAAGTTAATTTAGACGGCGAATTAGGCGGCGTGACACCGGTTGAATTCATCAATCTGCAGCAGCATATCGAATTTGTTGCAGATGTCGATAATATGGCCGCTAAACTCGAGAAAATAAATGAGAATAGTGAGCATCTTGAGGATATAAAAAGAGAATTCTTTAACCAGATAGAAGATGGTGACGGAGAAGAAGGAGATTAGAGAATGGCAGATAGAAAGCCGAAATATGCAGTCGAGAAAAATAAGTCTTATGAGGCAGAGGTTCTCGATTTAACATATGAGGGAATGGGAGTAGTTAAAATAGATAACTATCCCCTTTTTATTGAAGGTGCTTTAACGGGAGAAAAGATTCGCTTTAAGGTTATCAAAACGAATAAAAATTTTGGTTATGGTCGTCTGGAGGAGATTTTAACAGCCAGTCCTGACCGTGTGGAGGTTGAGGACAAGGTCTATTCCAATACAGGAACGATGCCTCTTCAGCATATGACCTATGAAGCCCAGCTCCAATTCAAACGGGAACAGGTGATCAATAATTTACAAAGAACTGCACAAATTACCGATATTCCGGTCTATGAAACTTTAGGCATGGATGAGCCTTACGGCTATCGCAATAAAGCTCAAGTTCCTGTCCAGATGATCGACGGCGTCTTAGAGACTGGGACTTACCGGCAGAGAAGTCATGATCTGATTCCACTGGAAGATTTTAAGATTCAGGATCCGGAAATTGACCGGGCCATCGTGATTGTGCGGGATATTTTACGCACATATAAAATCGCAGCCTATGATGAAGTGAAGCTGACTGGGCTCATCCGCCACTTAGTGATCAGAAGAGGTTATTATACAGGTGAATTAATGGTGGTCTTGGTCACCAATGGAAGCAGCCTGCCTCATCGGGAAGAAATCACAGAGGAAATCCTGGAAGCTCTTCCAGAAACTGTCTCTGTCGTTCAAAATATCAATGAGAAAAATACCAATGTCATTTTGGGACGCAACTCCCGTGTTCTATATGGGGAAGATAAGTACCGGGACCAGCTGCTTGGCTTTA
Source organism: uncultured Atopococcus sp. (assembly GCA_964437675.1). GTDB lineage: Bacteria > Bacillota > Bacilli > Lactobacillales > Carnobacteriaceae_A > JAUNQW01. The sequence continues at coordinate 6,321 of CAYTHW010000051.1, forward strand.
CTTTCGAGATTTCCCACCAAAGTTTTTATCAAGTGAATCCGGTTCAAACAGAAAAGCTTTATGAAACGGCGATAAACTATGCTGGACTAAGCCCGGATGATGTGGTCGTGGATGCTTACTGTGGTATCGGAACCATCACCTTGGCTCTCTCCCGCCATGCCAAACAGGTCTATGGCATTGAGATCGTAGAAGATGCTGTCCGGAATGCTGAGCGGAATGCAGAAATCAATCAGGTGGACAACGTGGAGTTTTTCACAGGCGCTTCTGAAAAAATTCTGCCTCAGTGGGCAGAAGAAGGCCATCGGGTAGATGTCTTAGTAGTGGACCCACCGCGCAAAGGTTTAGACCAGGACTTTATAGATGCTTCTCTCGTCATGGCTCCTGAAAGAATCGTGTATGTCTCCTGTAATCCGGCTACGCTGGCGAGGGATATTAAATATTACACAGAAAATGGCTATCGGGCTGTCAAAGTCCAGCCGGTCGATATGTTTCCTCAGACCCTGCACATTGAAACGGTGACTCTGCTTGTGAAGGAATAAAAATTATGAGTGACAGTAAAAAAGGATGTTCTTGCATCGGTAATTGCTGCAGACCCAAACAAGAGAAAAGAAAATTGATATCGATTTCCTCTATCCCGAGGTGATGGATGTGCACTAAGGATTTCTATTATTGGGAAGCCCTATGGCAGTTTGATGGAAGAAGGATTTGAGGCAGAAAAGCAGAATGATATGAATCTTCCGCGCCAAGGCTGGCAGAATATTTTGAAAAATCTGGCGCGGTAGAAGATGAGCAGGTGGTCAAAGGAGGGACTATTGTGAAACGATCATTGATACATTGGTGCGGTTTACTGGGTGTGGTCAGTTTGATTTCTTATGTCGTCGCTCTCCTATTTTCGCCTCTGGCCTACCCCGGTTATGATTGGATGGCGCAGGCTGTCAGTGATTTAAATGCTCTGGATGCTCCGTCCCGAGGTTTGTGGACGCAGCTTGCTTCACTTTACGGCGTCTCAGGCATCGTTTCCATCATGATGGTGTGTGTCTTTATTCAAGGAAAGCTGAATCGCACCCTGCGTCTGGGAATCTATCTCTTTGCCGTCATGAATTGGGTTTCTTATGTTGGTTATGAAGCCTTTCCTTTGACTCAGAAGGGTTACGCGGGAAGTTTTCAAGATATTATGCACCTGGTGGTCACAGCTCTCGTCGTTCTGCTGTCTATCTCGTCTTTGATTCTCATCATGACTGGTGGATACAGAC
>CAYTHW010000052.1:0-7208 GCA_964437675.1 uncultured Atopococcus sp.
CAGTTCGAGTCTCGCTCTTATTTTCCGGGAAGAGATCTAACTCTTCAATCGGGCTGATGTGTTGTGATTCTTTAGCTGTAACTGTCACCACAGCATCTTTTTGTCCAATACCTAAAAAGCCTTTTCTGCCTTCTTCTTCGATGATGATTTCCGACTCTTCTCTAGAGATTTGTAAAGCACTTAGTGCAATAGAAATAGCTTCTTCAATTGTAGCTGCTTGTGCTGTGAACTTTTTCATTAAAATTCCTCCATCGTAAACAATCTATTACTATTTTTTTACAGATTTTCCAGTTTTTCTTGCTCTTTTCAACGCGCGCAAACGTCTTTGCTCAGCTTCCTGTTCGGCTGCTTCTTTCTCTTCCATCTCTTTACGTCGCTTGAAAGGATTATTTAATAGAAGTGTCTGTGCGACCATTGCTGCATTCGATACAACAAAATATAAAGATAGAGCTGATGCTAATCTAAAAGAAATAAAGAAAATCATTAATGGCATAGCATATACCATAGCTCCGCTGCCCGGCTGACTCGGGGTATTCATCATTGTCAACTTTGAGTTAGCGAACGCTAACAGTGCTGCCAGCACAGGGAGGATATAATAAGGATCCGGCTGACCTAGATTAACCCATAAGAAATCAGAAGCACTGATGATAGGTGTGCGGCTGATCGTTTGATATAAAGCGATTAATATTGGCGTCTGTACCAATAAGGGCAGACAGGATGCATATGGATTTGCATCATTTTCTTCATATAATCGAGAGACTGCTTCATTATATTCTTCTAACTGCTCTTTATCTTTTGTATCGTATTTTTCTTTTAATTCTTGCATTTGGGGGGCTAGATCACTCATCTTTTGAGTAGATTTCATCTGATAACGGGTAACTGGAATTAAAATAATCCGAATTAATAAAGTAAAAACAATAATTCCTAATCCATAATTTCCGCCCATCAATTCAGAAATCCAAATAATAACTCTGGATAGATTATATAAAATCAGTCCATCCCATATACCTTCACTTTCGGCAGTAATAGGCTCCATTGAGGAAGCTCCACCCGTACAACCTGATAAAACAAAAACTATACTCAGCAGGAGCACCAACATAATTATACGTCTTGACTTTTTGCTCACTAAAAAACCCTCACTTAATTTTATATGTACTGTGTTCAGGATTCGTTAATTAATAAATGCGACAGAGATAAAACATGTTTCAAGCTGGATAGAATCTCCTGATAGTTCATTTCCGAAGTAGGCTGCCTGGCAATAATGATAAAATCTGCTTCATTTTTAATAGATGACGACAATTCTTGAATGGATGATCGAATGAGTCTCTTGATTTTATTTCTTTTAACAGCATTACCTATCTTCTTGCCTACTGAAATTCCTAATCTAAAATGATTTTGACCCGGCTTAGGTAAAGTATATATAACAAACTGCTTATTAGCCATAGATTTACCGGAGCTAAAAACATGCTGGAATTCAACTTCAGATTTAACTCTATATTCTTTTTTCATTCATATATGACTACTTTCTATCTATATAGCATAACGGCTTATTATAAAAAATAAAGTTTTTTTAAAAAAAAGACCACTGATATGGCCAGTGATCAATCTATTGTGCTAAGCGTTTTCTGCCTTTTTGGCGTCTTCTTTGTAATATTTTACGACCATTTTTCGTACTCATACGCGCACGGAATCCATGTACTTTATTACGGTGGCGTTTTTTCGGTTGATATGTTCTTTTCATTATGGTCACCTCCTCTAGAAAATTAGAATACCTTAGCAATTATATAGGATAAAACCAAGAAATGTCAAGATTTTTTAGTATTTTTTTACTGATTCACCTGATAGCTATTGACAGTATTATCCCCAAAGGTGAAATTCCTGTGGATAATTTCACTTTATTTAACAGCTTTACTCTATAGCTTGTCCACAGTTAACAAGTATGTGCATAAGTTACTAACACTCTTCATAAGTATTGTGCATAACTTTTCAAAACCTTGTCTTAACAGGCCTGTTTGATAAAATAAGCCGCTTTTTTCTGTGGATAGAATCAAAGACAGCCAGTTAAAAGTTTCTTTCCACAGCTTGTTTTTCCTTTTGATCGACAGCTTGTTTATTCATTATGAACAGCTTTTAAAACTGTGGAAAACTCTTTGAGTAAATGTTACAATGTATGGTGCAAGTTTCTAGGAGGTAACATTTTGAATATAGAAGAGACATGGAATTATTTAATTAATCGTTTTAAGGAGAAAATGGCTTCTGTCAGTTATGATACTTGGATTGAAAGTTCAGAGTGCATGCAGCTTACTCAAGATGAAATAACTATCCAGGTTCCCACAAAGCTTCATAAAGACTATTGGGAAAATAATTTAACTACTACTACAGTAGAATTATTATATGAATTAACAAGCAGAGAAATTTCCCCTGTCATTATGACTGAAGAAGAAGTGATGAATCAGCAGCAGCCTGTCGAGGAGCCCTCATCGTCGGAATCATTTCAAGAAGATCTTAATATTGAAGGAAAATATTCTCAGCTGGTTGAAAAATATACCTTTGACTCTTTTGTCATCGGGAAGGGGAACCAAATGGCTCATGCTGCGGCTCTTGTAGTTGCAGAAGAACCTGGAACAATCTACAATCCACTCTTTTTCTATGGAGGAGTGGGTTTAGGTAAAACACATTTGATGCATGCGATAGGCCACCGCTTAAGAGAACTCAATCCTCAGGCGAATGTCAAATATGTCACCAGCGAGATGTTTGCCAATGACTTCATCGACTCTATCCGTAATAGAACACAAAAAGAATTTAGAAATGAGTACCGGCAGGTTGATCTTTTATTAGTAGACGATATTCAATTTTTCTCGGACAAAGAGGGTACCCAGGAAGAATTTTTCCATACCTTTAATGCTTTATATGATCAGCGCAAACAAATTGTTTTAACGAGTGACAGATTACCTAATGAGATACCTAAACTTCAGGAGCGTTTAGTTTCGCGTTTTGCTTGGGGTTTATCCGTTGACATTACTCCACCCGATTTGGAGACACGGATCGCTATTTTGAGAAGTAAAGCAGAAGCTGAGAATTTAGAAATTCCCGACAGCACCTTAAGCTATATTGCAGGTCAAATCGATTCTAACATTCGTGAGCTGGAAGGCGCTTTATTAAGAGTCCAGGCTTTTGCGACGATAGAAAACCTCGAAATCACTACAGGCTTAGCCGCTGATGCATTAAAATCGATGCTGCCCGGAAAACAGGCAGTAGGTAAGAATATAGCGGATATAAAGAAAGCTGTTGCTAAATTCTATGATGTAACAGTCGAAGAAATTAATGGAAAAAAACGAGTCCAGAATATCGTGAGACCGCGGCAGGTTGCTATGTATCTTTCAAGGGAAATCACGGGAGAGTCTTTTCCCAAAATTGGAAAAGAGTTCGGCGGGAAAGACCATACGACTGTCATCTATGCTCATGATAAAATAAATGAATTACTGGAAACGGATTTTGAATTGAAAAATAAGATAGACGAAATCAAAAAAATGTTGTCATAAAAACATCCACATGTGGACAACGGTGGATAAAAAACAAAGTTTTCCACAAGTTACTCACAAGTGGAAAACTTTATGTTTAGAGTTTATCTCCTCTTTTCCTCATTATCCACAGGCCCTACTACTATTACTATTTAAATTAATATATATAATTAAATAAGTGATCTATATTTTGTTATAATTAACTGGCATTAAAACTTTGGAGGTATATATGAAATTTTCAATTAATCGTTCAAAATTTGTTGAACAATTAAACAATGTTCAATTCGCAATTTCTTCGCGGTCGACTATTCCTGTCTTATCCGGGATAAAACTGGTCGCTCAAAACAATCAATTAATATTAACAGGCAGCGACGCGGATATTTCAATTGAAGCTTCAATTGAAGTTGATGAAGAATCTCAACTTGAAATTGAAAAAACAGGAAGTATAGTTGTCATGCCTGCGCGGATGCTGATGGAAATTGTAAAAAAACTGCCGGATGAAACAGTGGTTATCGAATTAAAAGAATCAACACAGGTTTCTATTGACTCCAAAACATCATCTTTTGTGATTAATGGAATAGAAGCGGACCAGTATCCACATCTACCTGAGATTGACGCAGATAAACGAATAAGATTACCTGCTCAACTTTTCAAACAGATTATCCGCCAGACTGTTATTGCAGTCAGCAAGCATGAAAGCAGACCCATCCTCACAGGGGTAGAGTTTTTTATCGAAAACAACCAGTTGACAGCTGTTGCAACAGACAGCCACCGCTTATCCAGACGAACCATTACTTTAGAAGAAAGCTATTCCAATTCCTTAAGCTTTGTCATTCCGGGAAAAAGCTTAACGGAATTAAACCGGATCATATCAGATGATATTGAAAGCCTAGATCTATATGTAACTGACAGCCAGGTTTTATTCGCTATTCCTCAAATTAATTTTTATTCCCGATTACTTGAAGGAAACTATCCGAACACTGACCAGTTGATCCCAAGTGAAAGCAACACGAAAGTCATTCTCGATGCAGATTTATTTGAAGCAGCCGTAGACCGCGCATCCCTGCTTTCTCATGCTGGAAAGAATAATGTGATTAAGCTCATTATTGCAGAAGATCACATGGAGGTCTTTGGAGATTACCCAGGTATTGGGCAGATTGAAGAAGATATTCCCTTTAAGTCTATTGAGGGAGATCCTATTGAAATTTCATTTAACCCTGATTATATGAAACAGGCTCTCAATGCCTTCGGGCCGGTGGAAGTAGGTATAGAATTGATTGGAGCTTTAAGACCATTCATCATTAAGCCGTCAGACGGCAGTTTAGACTTTGTTCAACTGATTACACCTATACGTACTCCTGAATAAAATATTCTAAAATTATAGAAAGAAGGATCCGGTTGATAAGGCCGGATCCTTCTTCTTTTTAAAATTACTTAGTTAAGGCGCGGATGGGCTTATTTTTTATAAATCCCTCTCACTAAAATCGATTTTTTGCAGGTTTTCTGCCATTTTTCATCATTCAGGCAAATTCTTCATTTTTGTAGAAAAGCTATAGAAATGCCTCATATAGCGTGAAAAATTGTTTTTATAAGCTTATTAGTATATAATAGACAGAGGAGATAACACACGTGGAGAAAATCCGCGTTTTATTTTTGAGTAAAGGAGGGGGCAAAAATGGAGATTATTTCTTTTCCGATTTCGAGTGAGTATATAACTTTAGGCCAGTTTCTAAAGCTGGCAGATATTATAGACTCTGGTGGTATGGCTAAACCCTTTTTAGAAGAATATCTTGTTTTAGTCAATGGTGAGGAAGAAAGCCGTCGCGGGAAGAAACTTTATCCGGGAGATACAGTTGAATTCCCTGAATCTGCTCAATTTAATATTATATCTGAAGAAGATTCAACGTCATGATGATTAAAGAAATAAATTTGTCGCATTTTCGAAATTATTCAGATTTATCTTTACAGTTTTCTCCTCATATGAATATTTTCCTGGGTGAAAATGCCCAGGGAAAAACAAATATTGTAGAAGCTGTCTATGTTCTAGCCATGACTAAAAGTCACCGAACAAATAAAGACCATGAGATGATTCAATGGGATGAAGATACCGCTCGTATTTCGGGACTGGTCAGGAATTCCAGATCACAATTTGCTTTAGAAATTGCTTTATCTAAAAGAGGGAAAGTTGCTAAATTAAATCACTTGGAGCAGGCACGGCTGAGTGATTATATCGGTCATTTAAATGTCATTATTTTTGCTCCGGAGGATCTTGATATAGTTAAGGGATCACCTTCTGTCCGCAGAAGATTTATTGACATGGAGCTGGGACAGATGTCTCCTCTTTATTTACATCATTTAACTGAATATAACCGAGTTCTCAAGCAAAGGAATCAATACTTGAAAGATATGCGATTTAAGAAGATGGATGAACTCTATTTTGATATATTGAGCGAGCAGGTGGCCCTGGAAGGTGCACATGTTCTGAAAGAGCGTCTGTGGTTTATTGAAAATTTAGAGATGTGGTCGAAAGCTATCCATCAGGGTATTTCGAATCAAAAAGAGGATTTATCTATTTTTTATTCTTCCAGCATAGATATGAAGGATCTTGATGATTATGGAGACTATGAGCCTATTTTTCATTTTTTTAAAGAACAGCTGGATAAAAACCGCAAGAGGGAGATCGATCAGGGAACTACATTAATCGGCCCGCACCGTGATGATATGTATTTTCATATTAACGGCCGCAATGTGCAGACATATGGTTCTCAAGGCCAGCAGAGAACTGCTGCTTTGAGTATCCGTTTAGCTGAGATTGATTTGATGAAGGAACTCAGTGGCGAGTATCCTGTTCTACTGCTTGATGATGTTTTATCTGAATTAGATAATGAACGGCAGACTCATCTGTTGTCCTCTATCCAAAATAAAGTACAGACTTTTCTAACCACCACCAGCCTGGATGGAGTCCAGAGAGATTTAATTGATAATCCTGAAATATTTAATATTGTAAAAGGTCAGATAGAAACGGAGTGATTAACAAGTGATAAATCATGATCAAGAGCATAATAATAGAGTAGAAAATGAATACAATGCCAGCCAGATTGAGGTATTAGAAGGCTTAGAGGCAGTGCGTATGCGTCCCGGAATGTATATCGGCTCTACGAGTGAAGTAGGACTTCATCATTTAGTATGGGAAATTGTAGATAATTCAATTGATGAGGCGATGGCCGGCTATGCTGAAAATATCGACGTTATCGTACATGAAGACAACTCAATTTCAGTTATTGATGATGGTCGTGGTATTCCTATCGATATCCAGGAAAAAACTGGCCGCCCCGCAGTGGAAACTGTTCTGACTGTTCTGCATGCCGGTGGTAAATTCGGAGGCGGAGGCTACAAGGTTTCTGGAGGTCTTCATGGCGTGGGCTCTGCTGTTGTAAATGCCTTGTCGACTTACCTGGAGGTCTTCGTGCACAAGGATGGCAGAATTCACCATCAGCGTTATGAAAAAGGGACCCCAGTTAAAGATTTAGAAGTCATCGGGGACACCGAGCGAAAAGGAACCACGATTACTTTTAAAGCTGATCCGGAAATTTTTACGGAAACTACTGTTTATGATTACGAAGTTTTACTCAACAGAATTCAGGAGCTCGCTTTCCTAAATCGTGGCCTGCATATCAGCTTGACAGA
>CAYTHW010000053.1:0-7098 GCA_964437675.1 uncultured Atopococcus sp.
GCATTCATATTCTCAATCAATTCTTTCGAAAAATCTACTGCTGCAATCCCGTCCTGGCGCAGATACATATAGTTGATGGTCGTCTCTTCAGGAAGCAGGACGCCGATCTCTTCTTCACTTTCCCGGCCGGCCATATAATCTGCCAGAGTAACTCGGACAGGATCATTGGTATAGAGTTCGAATTCCACAGGATGAGAAACGATATTCAGCGCCTCATCATCCAAGCTGTAGATAGTCACCGGCAGTTTCTCAGCTGTCTCTTCATCGAAGGTCATCAGGGTAGAAGTGACATCATCTTCTTGGTTTTCTCCCTGCTCGGCAACCCGCTTGATTAATCCAATCCCTTCCGCGTAGTAGGAGAGGGTTGTATAGCCGTCATGCGTACTCGTCACTTCTAAAGCTTCCATCCTGCCCAGCGGTGTTTCTACTTCCACATCCAGGCCGGTGATCTCAGAGACCGCTCCATTGGGACTTTCCCAGGAATGATTTAATTCGATCGGCTTCTGGAGGAGGATCATCAGATTATCTGATCCGCTGGCTAATCCTGTATCCGTAAAATCTTCCCGGAAATAGGTCTCAGGCCGGGAGAAAATTTCTTCCACCTGATTATCTGAATATTCATAGATGCGGACGATCGTCGTACCGCCTGTCGCTTCAGCCATCTGCAGTGTGTCTTCATGAGTGAACTGAGGGTAGCGTGTGAAGGCGGCAAACTCATTTCCTTCACCTTCATACTCTAAGTAAGTGTCTTCTAAAGGAGGGAACCAACTTTTCAAATCTTGTGAGACCTCTTGCTCTCCATTGTCATTTCCTTCATCTGATTCTGAACTTTCTTCTGCCTTGGAACTTTCCGTCTCCTGCTGCGAAGATGATGTTTCTTGATCCGGTTCTTCATTATCATCCGTACCTTGTGTCTGACATGCCGTCAAAAACAGGGTGGAGACGAGCAGGCCTGCCAGAAATTTATTCGATCGTTTGAATAACATACTCTCACTCCTTTCTTTTTTCAAGTATACGAAATATTAGCAGGTGAAGCCATCAGAAGCCTATATCGTTTTTCTGGAAATTTTAAGGAGAAAATGAAATTGCGCAATCAATTTTTAAATGCTAAATTAGGATTGACTTATCAGACGATAAGTTTTGGTCAAGAGATAAATGGGAGGTTTTCACCAATGAAAAGAGTTAATGTCGTAGGTGCAGGAGCAGCCGGACTGGCAGCCGCTGTGCGCTTGAAGAGTGAAGGTTATGATGTTCATTTATATGAGAAAAATTCTAAAGTCGGCGGCAAGATGTATCAGATCAATGAGGAAGGCTACCGTTTTGATGTCGGTCCTACGCTGGTCATGACACCTGCCGTTTATCGGGAAGTTTTTGAATTAGCAGGCCGGGATCCGGATGACTATATTCCCATGAAACGCCTGGATCCTATGATGGGAGTATCTTACAAAGACGGCACTTATTTCAATGTATCCAATGATCTGGTAGAGATCATGCGGGATGTAGAAGCCATCTCAGAAAAAGATGCCGCAGGGCTCTTAAAATTCTTATCAAGTATCTATGAGCGCTTCCAGACAGCCAACAACAAAATCCTCAACCGTTCTTACCGTAAACTGAGTGATTTTATCAATCCAGGCAGCCTGGTCGATCTTTATAAGCTAAAAACTTTCGATAATGCCTATCATGAGATGAGTAAATACATGGACAGTGATTACATCATCAAACTCTTTGCTTTTCAAACTTTATATATCGGAATCTCTCCCCACAGCGGACCGTCTCTTTACAACATGATTCCCATGCTGGAATTGTTTTACGGCATCTGGCATCTGGAAGGGGGCATGCATTCGATGGCTCAGGGGATGGCCCGTTTATTTGAAGAATTGGGCGGTACCATCCACTTGGATTCTGAAGTAGAAGAGATTTTAATCGAAAATAAAGAAGCCAAAGGAATCCGCGTCCAGGGAGAAGAGATCTTATCCGATTATACGATGGTGAATGCTGACTTTCCTTATGCCATGAAACATTTGATTCCCGATGAAAAGAAGCGGGGTAAATATTCTGATCAGAAAGTTGATAAGATGGAATATTCCTGTTCCTGCTTCATCTTATATCTGGGTGTAGATAAGCACTATCCGACTGAAGCAGCCCATACCTTCCATATCGCGGAAGACTTTGATCGTAATGTGGCGGATATCTTCGATAACGGTGTCCCGCCCGAGGATCCATCGATCTATGTCTTTAACTTGAATGCCGTCAGCGAAGATCTGGCACCTGAAGGCCGCCAGGCTCTCTATATCTTAGTGCCTGTACCTGAGTTATCGCTTTATGACGACTGGTCAGAGGAAAATATCCAGGCCTACCGCCAGCGGATATTAGATACCCTGGCTGAAAAAGAGCCTTTTACTGATCTGGAAGAGCATATCGTCTTCGAGCGTATTTATACACCGAGAAACTTTGAAGAAAACTTCAACGCTTTTAATGGGGCTACTTTCGGTTTGAAGCCGACTCTTTTACAGAGTGCTTATTTCCGTCCCCACAATAAATTTGATTATGCTGAAAACTTATACTTCTGCGGAAGCAGTATCCACCCGGGAGCCGGTGTTCCTACTGTTCTCCAAAGTGCCAGGCTTTCAGTCGATGAATTACTCAAAGACGATGGAAGAGGATAGACCCCTTTGATCAATGGCTGTTAAAAATTGTGAATGTACCCCAACTGAGAGGTGTTTGTTTTGCAAGCGAAAAGAAGAACAACAAAAGAAATTATCCTGGACGAAGCAGGAATATTATTCATGGATAAAGGTTTCCAAGCCACATCGACACGGGAAATTGCTGAAAGAGCCGGAATCACCCAGCCGAATCTCTACCATCATTTCAAGACGAAGGAAGATATTTATATCGCTGTGCTCGAACGTTTATCGGCAGAAATTAAAGAAGGCCTGGAGTATATCATCCAAACCGACGGACATTCTTTGTATGAGAGTCTGGTAAATATCTTGGACTATCTGCGGGAGAAGCATCCCGCTAATTTTTCCATCATGAGGCATGATATGACTTATGAAATATCACCAAAGAACCATCAGCATCTCTATGAAATCTGGCAGGTATCCTATCTGCGGCCCCTGGTCAGCTTATTTGAGTATCATCATAAAGAAGAAATGGTATTTTCACCTCGAGAGTTGGCCCGTTATTTTTATTCTTCTACAGCTCCCTTTATTCAAAGGGATAACTCATTTTTCAAAGAGATATCATCTAGAAAAGCTATTTATTTATTTGTCTACGGAATTTTAGACAGAGAAGAGAAGGAGTGTTGATGATGAATATCCTATATCAAAGCATCCTGGAGGCCCTCCAGCAGGAAAACAAAGAAAAAGCTCTTACTTTATCCCTTGAGGCCCTGGACCAGGAGAAATTATCAGTCGCAGACCTTTATCAGGAGATTTTGACACCGGCACTGGCTCATGTGGTCGAGGAATATCGTAGTGAAAAGGAGCTCATCTGGCGGGAACATGTACGCAGCGGCATCGTGCGGACGATCGTCGAATGCTGCTACCCCCGCATCTTAGAAGAGAAAAAGAAGGTCGGGCGTTTAGATAAGACTGTCCTGGTCATGTGTCCGGAACTGGAAGACCATGAAATCGGGGCCAGAATGGCGGCCGATTTCTATGAACTGGCAGGCTACGACACCTTCTTCACAGGTGCCCGCACACCGCTGAAGACAGCCATCCAAGCGGTCAGGCAGATCCGACCGTACTATGTGGTCATCAGTGTGACGAATTTCTATAATTTCGTCTCTGTCAAGCGGACAGTCGACAGTTTAAGGAAGCAGGCAGATTATCCGTTAATAGTCATCACCGGAGGAAGAGCCGTCCAGGCCAACCCGGATGTCCAGGCCTTTATCGGGGCGGATCTCGAGCTCCATACTTTTGAAGAAATCAAGCAGTTGAGTCAGGAGGATGCATCAAATGAGTTTAGCTTTTAGTATTGCCATGCGTTTTTTAAGATCGAGCAAGGGACAGACCTTTCTCATCGTGATAGGAATCGTCATCGGGGTAGCCGTCCAAGTCTTTGTCGGTTCTCTCATCGACGGTCTGCAGGTCTCTCTCGTAGACGGGACGATCGGAAGTTCTTCTCAAGTGACGATCACCCAGGAAACAGAAGGGGAGACCTTTGAGGAAAGCCCCGACCTGATCGAGGAGCTTGGCGAAGAGGACCGTTTGACCGCCGTGTCACCGTCTTTCAGCCGCAACGGTTTCGTCCTGCAAGAAGATGACGAAACGCAGGCCGCTCTTTTGAGAGGATTCGAAATAGAAAAGGCTGACACCATCTATTCTTTCGATGAAGCCCTCATCGAAGGAGACCTGCCCGCTGTAGAGGGTGAGATTATGATCGGGAAAGATTTTGCGGAAGAAAATGAAGTAGAAGTAGGGGACAGTCTGGAATTCATCGCCTCAGCTGAAGAATTATCAGATCTGCAAGTCGTCGGACTGTTTGATCTGGGCGTCGCCAGTTTGAATGAATCCTGGCTCGTCTCTGAATTAGATACTGCTCAAGCCGTCTTTGGAGAAGAAAATCAGCTGACCAGCATCGAAACCCAGGTCGACGATGTCTTTGCGGCAGATGAGATAGCAGCTGACATCGAAAACACTGTCGAAGATGAAGGCCTCGTGACCAGCAACTGGAAGGCTGAAAATGAATCCTTGCTCTCAGGGCTGACCGGCCAGTCGATTTCCAGCTATATGATCCAGGTCTTCGTCCTGGTGGCCGTGTTGCTGGGAATCGCCTCCGTTTTAGCCATTTCTGCTGTTCAGAAATCCAAGCAGCTGGGGATTCTGAAGGCCATGGGAATTAGAGACCGGACAGCCGGTCTGATTTTCCTCTTCCAGGGCTTCATCCTGGGTACAGCCGGGGCTATCTTAGGTGCTGCTGTGGGCCTGGGCCTCATGTATGCCTTCTCGGTCTTCGTCAAGAATCCGGACGGCACACCACTGGTTCCTTTCTACTTTGATGCCCAGTTCGTCTCTCTGTCGGTCATCATCGCAATCGTGGCTTCGACACTGGCGGCCTTTATTCCGGCTAAAAATTCTTCTAAACTTAATCCAATAGAGGTGATTCAAAATGGCTAGTTTAATTCAGTTGAAAAATATCGATAAAATCTATGGTGACAAGGTCAAGACCCAGGTTCTTTTTGATGTCAATCTGGAGGTAGAAGAATCCTCTTTCAATTCGATCATCGGGCAGTCGGGAAGCGGGAAGTCCACCTTGATGAATATCATCGGAACTCTGGACCAGCCGACCAGCGGCCAGGTCTTCATCAATGGTAAGGATACGTCGCAGATGACTAAAAATGAACTGGCCATCCTGCGGAATGAGACGATCGGTTTCATTTTCCAGTTCCACCACCTGCTGCCGGAATTTTCTGTTTTAGAAAATGTGATGATGCCTTTCCGAATCAAAAACAATAACAAGGTCACTAAAGAAGCCGAGGAAAGAGCAGAATACCTCATCGACATGGTGGGGCTCACCAAAGTGAAGAATAACGGATCCACTGAGATTTCCGGCGGTCAGCAGCAGAGAGCGGCAATCGCCCGGAGTTTGATCAATGAACCCAAGTTGATCTTAGGTGATGAGCCCACAGGTAACCTGGATTCGGAGACTGCCCAGACCGTCTATGATTTGATGCGGGATATCAATAAAAAATTGGAGACGACTTTCATTCTGATTACTCACGACCAGGAAGTGGCCCAGCAGGCCGACCGCATCCTCGAGATCAAAGACGGCGAAATCATCATGGATCTGGAAAACTTGTAAGGAGGAGAGAGATGAAAATTGGATATGCCTGCCTGACCGTTGGAGTGCCCGGCACGCAGCTGAAGACCACCCGTAAAGCCAATGCCAGCCCGGAGCGTTTGGCCGAATTAATCGCGCATAACTTAGAGGTGGTAGATAAGATGCTGGATTATAATATCCGCAGCGGCATCAGAATGTACCGCATCAGTTCAGATATCATTCCTTTCGGCTCGGATCCAGAGACCAATCAGCTGGACTGGGTCCGGCTCTTTTCCAAGCAGTTCGACAAACTGTCGGAGAAAATTCATGCCTATGACATCCGCGTCTCCATGCATCCGGGTCAATATACCGTGCTCAATTCACCGGACACCGGAGTCGTCGATCGGGCCATCGCCGACCTGGATTATCATACGCGTTTTCTGGATGCTTTGAAAGTAGACGAAAGCCATAAGATCATCCTGCATGTGGGAGGCATCTATGGGGACAAAGAGGCCGCTAAAGACCGCTTTACGGCCAACTATCAAAAGTTGAGCCCGGCCGTCAAGAAGCGCCTGATCATCGAAAATGATGACCGGCTGTATACCATCGAAGACGTCCTGGAAGTGAGCCGGCAAACCGGTGCACCTGTCGTCTATGACAACCTGCATAATGCCTGCAATCCCAGTGACCCCGGAGTCAGCGACAGGGAATGGATCCAGCAGACCCAGGAGACCTGGTCCCAGGAAGAAGGGCCCATGAAGATTCATTATTCCCAGCAGAAAGAAAATGCCCGCCGGGGTGCCCACACGTCCACTATCTATATCCAGCCCTTCATGGACTTTTATGAAGAAGTGGCACCGCTTGGAGTGGATATCATGCTGGAAGTCAAAGATAAGAATTTATCAGCGGTCAAAACTCTTTTGGCGACCAAAGAAGAAGGGCGGATGAAAGATCTGGAAAAAGAATGGGCCCGCTACAAATATGCCATCCTGGCGCATTCCCAGAAGCATTACCAGGATATCCGCAGCCTGCTCAAAGACAAAGACAGCTACCCGGTCATCGAATTTTATTCGCTCATCGAACAAGCCCTGGACATTCGGCCGGAGAAAAATGTCGAGATCAATGCCATCGACCATATCTGGGGCCATGTCAGCAAGCAGGCGACTGCCAAAGAAAAAGAGCGTTACCAGATTATGAAAGACGACTGGCTGGCCGGTGAAATCAAAACGTCCCGGCTCAAGAACTGGCTGAAGCGGCTGGCTGAAAAATATGGAGAAACTTATCTTCTCCAGTCCTTATATTTCGATTTAGATTAAATAAAGGCCGATTGAAAGT
>CAYTHW010000054.1:0-6886 GCA_964437675.1 uncultured Atopococcus sp.
AAAGATAATTATTTACGGAAAAAGAGGGATTAACAATGAGAATGGTTGGAACTACAGCTCGAGGATTACGGGCTCCCATTATTCATGAGGGTCAAAACCTGGTTAAAATTGTCGTTAATTGTGTGGTTGAGGCAGCAAAAAGTGAAGGTTATGAAATTAAAGACCGTGATATCATTGCTGTAACCGAATCGATTTTAGCAAGAGCACAAGGGAATTATGCCACCATTGATGACATTGCTGAGGATATCAAGCAAAAATTCAAAGGTGATACAATTGGTGTAGTCTTCCCTATCATGAGTCGTAACCGCTTCCAGCAGAACTTAAAAGCAGTTGCGCGCGCGATGAAAAAAGTCATCATCCAAATAGAATATCCAGCTGATGAAGTAGGTAACCACTTAATTTCTATCGATGAAATCGAAGACAGCGGCATCAACCCCTGGTCTGATGTCTACACGGAAGCGGAATTCCGAGAAATTTTCCCGGTAATCAGACACTTGTACACCGGCCAGGATTACATCAAGTTATATAGAGATACTGTGGAAGCGGAAGGTGCAGAATGTGAAATCATCCTTTCTAACAGAGCTGAAACCATCTTAGATTATACCAAGCACGTCCTGGTAAGTAATATCCATGACCGTAAGCGTACCCTTAACCGTATTAAAAAAGCCGGTGCTGAGCAGGTTCTTTCTCTCCAGGATATCTTGAATGCACCGATCACAGAAGGCTGCGGTTATAATGATGAATACGGTTTATTAGGTGCCAATTATGCTTCCGATGAACGCGTCAAGCTTTTCCCTAGACACTCTCAAGAGTTTGTCATAGAATTACAAAAAGCACTTAAAGAGGAAACAGGGAAGCATATTGAAGCGATGGTATACGGAGACGGAGCGTATAAAGATCCATTCGGCGGCATTTGGGAAATGGCTGACCCGGTCGTTTCACCCGGCTATACCGAGGGCCTGGGCGGTACTCCCAACGAGGTAAAAATTAAAATGATTGCCGATAAAGATTTCGAAGACCTTTCAGGCGACGAACTGACCAACGAGATTACCGGCCTGCTCAAAGCACGCAATGAAAAACGCGATGCCAGTGAAGGAATCGAAAGTAACGAAGACCATTCACTTGGAACCACGCCCCGTCGAATCCCGGACCTTTTAGGCTCATTTTCTGATTTGACCTCAGGATCTGGAGACAAAGGAACACCTTTTGTTTACATCCAAGGCTACTTTGACAATTATGCAGACTAATAAAATAAACCCCAGGCCTTAAGTGCCCTGGGGTTTTTCTGTCTAAAGAAAGGTGATATTATGTGTGGACGCTATGAACTCGATTTAGAGATAAAAGAACTCCTTGACTACTATCAACTGGAAGATCAGCCTTTTCATTTTGAAGCCCGGCCGGAAGTTTTCCCCAGCCAGCTTCTGCCTGTCGTCGTCTCAGATAAACAGTTAGCGCTGGCCAAATGGGGGCTGGATGAACCTTGGGCAAAGCGGCCGATCATCAACTCCCGTTTAGAGACCGTCGATGAAAAGAAGACTACCCGCCAAGCTTTCCAAAACCAGCGGTGTATCATTCCAGCGACTGCTTTCTTTGAATGGGATGAAGATAAAATCCGGCACCGCTTCTCATCAGTCGAAGAACCTCTTCAATCCATAGCCGGTGTATATAAACACTATCAAAGTAAAGAAGGAGAAGCTTATGTGGGTGTCAGCCTGCTTACTATGGACGCCAATCCTCAGATGGCTCCTATCCATGATCGGATGCCTGTCGTTTTAGATAAAAACCAAATTGAGCCTTATTTAGACCTCGAGACACCGATTCAAGACTTGAAAGAGAATCTTCTCCAGCTCGATCCGGCCTGGGAGATTCAAAAATAAACTAAAAATCCTGACCTCTGAAGGTCAGGATTTTTGATTCTTCTCTTTAATTGACCGGCCGATCAGACTCATAGTCACAGGTCCACACGGTACTGGAATATTCTCCTATATTCAAATACAGGCTGATTTTAATTTCCTCATCATCTAAGATGTCATGAGCTACATCTATATTATCTATCTCATTTTGACCCTCTTCGCAGATACGGACGATACCTTTGCTGGATTCGATATCGACAGCGATTTGATGAGGAATAATGGTCACATCCGGATTTCGTCCACAGGCGGCTAAAATCCGGCCGGTATCTGGAAAATTCTCATAAAGAGAACTCTTGACTAAGCTTGATGTTGCTATTTCCATAGCAATTTTCGTGGCATCTGACTTAACTAAAGCGCCATTAACTTCCACTTCAATTGTTTTTGTGCTCTTTTCTGCATCAGCTACGATCATTGTGGTCAGATCCTGGCACACCCGCGTTAAGATATCGGAAAAATGATGCAGGACCTCCCGATTCAACTCTAACTCTACTTCATTAGTAGAGCATAAGAAGACGGTATCATTCGGACTGGTATTCCCATCTATAGACATCTTATTGAAGCTGTCATCCACCGCATGAATCAGCTGCCTCTGTAAAAAGTTTTGAGGGAGAGCCAGATTGGTTGTAATAACACCAATCATCGTCCCCATATTCGGGTGAATCATGCGGGTTCCCTTGACCATACCGCCCACCCGAACCGTCTTACCGGCAATTTCTCCCTCATAAGCTGTCTGCTTAATGACTGTGTCGGTCGTAGTTATGGCTTCTGCTGCTGCCTTAGAATCTTCTTTAGTTAATTCTGAAATTGCCTGCGTGAAGCCTTCATCCATCGTCATTAATTTAAGGCGCTCACCAATCACCCCAGTGGAGGCCATCAAGACCTGCTCGGGCTTGACAGGCAGTTTTCGGCATAAATTGCGCACAATCCGGCCGATATCATCATAACCTTCTAAGCCATTGAGTGCATTGGCATTACCACTGTTGATGACGATAGCATGAAAATTTTCATAGTCATTCATCAACTCCCTGCAGTATTTGATATGGTGGCCGTATATCCTATTTTGGGTAAATACTCCGGCAACGGCTGCAGAATTCGGAAAATAAATCAGAGCTAAATCTTTCCCCAGATCTTTCACACCGGCCGAAACGCCGGCTGAATAAACTTCCCCTGCCACCTCAATACCGCCTTCAATTTTTCTCATGGTAATCCCCCTTGTTCATAGAATCAATTTATTACTAGTAAACATTATAACTGATTCTCTCATAAATAACATTGAGGAGTTATTTCCCTTCTTTAAAAATAAAAAGCCCGAGAGTTCTCCCGGACTTTCTAATTGCCTGTATATAATTAATCTCTGAAGCAGCATGTATCCTTGTTTAACCAGCTGTAAGTTAATCCCATGACTACTCCGCCACCGATAACGTTGGCAACGAAAACAACAATCCAGTTCACTAAAACTGCACCAATATCCATATTATTCCCGGCAAAAAAGGCGATGGACATTAGAGAGAAGTTAGCGATAACGTGCTCGAATCCAGCATAAACGAAAAGGAAGATAATGAATAAGATGAATAAAATTTTAGCAACTTCATTTTTCAGTCTCATTTGTCCCATGATCGCAATATTCACGAATACGTTAGCCAGGATTCCATCAATCAGCAAGGTCCAAATATCTTTTGAGAGTTTACCGTCAATGACCGACATGATAGAAGAATCAGCACCAAAATAACCTGCAGCACTCGACTGTCCGACGAGAAAACCTACAATTATCGCTCCTGCTAAATTCATCAAGGCACAGACCACTATAATCTGTAAAGCTTTGCCCCAACTCGTCCATTTACGATGAGCCGCTGTAAAGAAATACATCATATTCGATGTCGCCAGCTCAGCATTTAAGAAGATGATCATCATCAGTCCAAAAGAGAAGATGGATGCATAGAAGAGTTTACCCATATGCGGAGCTCCGGCTCCTACTGTATCCCAAGCCATGATTCCTACTACAGTAGGTAAAGTTAGATAAAAACCTGCCAGTATACAACGTATTAGGTAACGTAATTTATGCGTATCGTAAGTTTCTACTTTTTTATCGACAGCTGCAGCAATCGTCTGCATCATACCTGTATCGCGTTCTCTTGTTTCCATTCGTAAAAAGCTCCTTTTTTTATATCTATAATATGTTTTAAACACAAAAAATATTATACCATAGTTTCCAGGGCTTTCCAGCAAGAAGTAAAAAGTTTAATAAATGATTGATGAAGCAGAACTTTTCATCTCTCACGATATTATTTTCTTTAATTTAATCCGGCAGCGGGAAAGAGCATTACGCACTGAGACCGGGCAGGATTCTAATCGTAAAGCAATGTCATATATATTTCTATCTATTAAATAAAGAGAGTATACCCGGCTTTCAAAAGGAGATAAAGCCGTCATATAATTATCATAATTTTCCTTCAAGATAACTTGAATGTCAGGAGCAACGCCATTATTGGAGAATTTTTCTTCCCAATAAGATTGACCATCCTCATTTTTAAAAGACTCTAATGATTCAGCTATCCGGTCAATCGTTCTTTTTTGGGCCATTTCTTTTCTCAGCATACTTTTCATCTTGTTATGCATGATCACTTTGAAATACTGTCCTAAAGTAACACCGCTGGACTGGTCATACTTATGAATTTTTTTACAAAACAATTCATAACCTTCCTGCATTAAATCATACTTATCATAACTGGTAATATGATATTTCCCGGCAATACTTGCTATGAGCGGGGTAAACTTCTGAGCCAGTTCTTCAACAGGATTAATGTCTCTGAATTGATATAAAAAAAGCAACTGCTCAACCGTTAAATCTTGATCAGAAGTCAAGCTGGGTCTTTGACGCTTTACTCCATAATTATCCTCAGGTATCATCTCATCTTTCATTTCTTCCTCCTCAAAAATTTAATTATTGACCTACTCTATCATAACAATTTTAAGTATTAAAAATCCTCCTTAACCTTAAATACACCTAATCTTTTCGTATTTTTTACACAAATTAAAAACAGAGGACTCTGAAAGTCTCTGTTTTGTAAAAAGTTATTTATTTTCAGTGATTTTGCGATAAAAATCTTCTAATTTATCGATATCCTCATCTTTCCAAGTAGAAAAGCGTCTGTTTCTCTGCCTGCGGTAACTTGTATAGTCTGATTTAATTTCTTTCTTAGACTCCTGCACGTCTTTATATAATTCCGGAGCCGATTTTCTGCTGGACCCTTTACCTAGAACGATCCGCTGTTCCGCATAGTCACTGGTTGCTACCGTCACATTCGTGAGAGCATTTTGATATTTTTCCAGATTCGCTTCGATATAAGCATCTGCTGTCTCATCTTCTTGTGTAAAGACGACTTCGAGCGAGCGGTAACCATATTTTTTATGGATACCAGGGACAAAGTGGGCATCGAAGACAACGATGGTTTTTATTTTTTTATAATAAGAATAATTAGAAATCTCTCTCAACAATAAATCCCTGGCATCTTCCATTTTGTCCAGCTCTTTAAGCGGAACTAAATTGGGCCAGGAGCCGATCATATTATAACCGTCAACCAATAGGACTTCCTTTTTGATAATCATCCCTGTCTCCTCCCTCCCTGGATTATTTATTTGACGTGCCGCTGCTTAAATACCTCGTACATGATGACACCCGCAGCCACACCGGCATTCAAGCTGGAAATACGACCGACCATAGGAATGGATACATTTCCATCCACACTTTCTTTGACCAGACGACTCATCCCTTTTCCTTCATTACCAATCACAAGAGCAATAGGCCCCTGGGCATTCCAGCTCCGGATATCTTCTCCTTCCATATCCGTCCCAAAAACCCACACGCCTCTTTCCTGCAGGATTTTGATGGTGTCTACGATATTAGTCACACGTACCACCGGCACATGCTCAATGGCTCCGGCTGATGCTTTGGCTACAGTCGCTGTCAGACCGACTGCCCGGTGCTTAGGAATGATGACCCCGTGGGCACCTGCTGCATCCGCTGTCCTAAGGATACTGCCCAGGTTATGAGGGTCTTCAATCTCATCCAGCAGAATAAAGAAGGGATCTTCTTCACGCTTTTCAGCCCGTTCGAATAAATCGTCCAAGCTGGCATAATTTCGGGCAGAAACGGTAATAATGACCCCCTGGTGGACACCGTCCCGGCTCATCTGGTCTAATTTAGATTTAGGGACATAGCGAATATCTGCCTTACGTTTATGCGCCAGACGTTCAATCTCATTCACCCGGGTTCCCGATAATCCTTCTTGAATAAATAGTTTGTGAATATCTCGGTCCGACTGCAGGGTTTCAATTACCGGGTTACGCCCAAACAGTAAATCTGTACTGTCTTCATGTTTATTTTGAGTCATCTTTTTTCTCCTCTATATAGTCGATAGACCATTGACATAAGGCTTCAAAACGCTCCTGATTTCCTCTCAGGTAAACATAGCCGATCAGTGCTTCAAAACCCGTGGAAGCCGAATATGTTTGATGGTCTGCATATTTAGCTTTTGTATGGCTCTTAGCATTGCGGCCGCGTTTGAAGATTGCTTCTTCTTCTTCACTTAAGAGATTCTCTTCCTGCATCTCTTCAATAATCCGGGCCTGGGCTTTAGCCGATACATACTGCGTCGCATGATGATGCAGTTGATTCGGCTTGGTCAAGCCTTCTCTAATGAGATACTTGCGAATCTGTAATTCATAGGCCGCATCGCCCAGGTAAGCAAGCGTCAGGCCATTTAACAAGAATGGGTTAGCCATTTTTCTCCCTCTTCCAACGAATACCTTGTGGAGTGTCTTCTAAGATCACGCCTTCTTCTTTGAGCTGATCACGAATCTCATCAGCGCGGGAAAAATCTTTTCCGGCACGGGCATCTTCTCTTTCCTGGATCAAGGCTTCTATCTCTGCGTCTAATAATTCTTCTTCTTCATATACGATAATACCAAAAATA
>CAYTHW010000055.1:0-6775 GCA_964437675.1 uncultured Atopococcus sp.
TTTGATGCATGAATTTATTTAATAAAATCTCACTAACTCTTGTTAATCCTCATAAAGGTCATATTTATTATCGTGGAAAAAATATTTATAATAAAAGGTTTGATTGGACCGGTTTACGGAAAAAGTCGGGCTGATTTTTCAATATCCTGAAACACAGCTCTTCAAGCCCCCGGTGATTCAAGATGCCATATACGGCCCCTTAAGTATGGGGCTTTCAGAAGGCCAGGCTCGCGAGCGTGCCCAAGACAGTTTATCCTTAGTAGGGCTTGACGAAGAGCTTTTTTTAGCTAATCCATCTGAATTATCTGGAGGTCAAAAGCGCTGTGTGGCTATTGCAGGTGTTTTGGCTATGCAACCTGAGGTCCTGGTTTTAGATGAGCCGACTGCCGGACTAGATCCGCAGACCGTCAGCCGAATCTTCCAAGTGCTGCAGGATATACATAGACAAAATAACTGTGCCATTCTCTTTGTTTTTTTCATATATTTTAATTTCTTTAGCTAACAGATTTATTGAGCGATTAGAAAAAAATGCTAAATAAATATAATGGCTAGTGCTGAATAACTGCTTTGATTCTCATCACTTCACCAAACAATACAAAGAGCTTCCAAATCCTGTCTGGAAGCTCTTTCTCATCCTAAGTCTGTAATTATTTCTCACCAAAATGTCTCTTATTTTGTACCTCGCCGTCCTGCTTGTAAATAATCAACTGACTCTCTTTGTTGCGGGCGATTTCTTCTCCCCGCTCGACAGCGTCATTTTTAAGGTCAAAGGTTTGGTCGGCACGTTCAGCTCCTATCGTCTGGACCTTCCAGACCTCGTCTTCATAG
The DNA here is from genome assembly GCA_964437675.1 of uncultured Atopococcus sp. Lineage (GTDB taxonomy): Bacteria > Bacillota > Bacilli > Lactobacillales > Carnobacteriaceae_A > JAUNQW01. Next base: position 829 of record CAYTHW010000055.1, read on the forward strand.
AAGACTTTGACATCACTATCCAGCAAGTCCGGATTAGCTGTTGATGGATGCTCATCTTTTTTCGTAGGGGCAGGTTCATTTTCAAATTCTTTCTTCTCTTCTTTGGAGGCATTGTCGTACCATTCCTGCGCCTGGCTCTGGGCGATAGGGATGGCCCGGTCATCTTCATAACCTTCTTCTTCTAAAGCATTGGCGATATCGATGGCTTTCTTGCGTACAAGAGGGTCCATATTCTTCATCGAATTCGGATAATCATTTAAATCCCAAGGCATCTCTTTTCCTCCTCAATTTTTCTCTTATTATTTTTATACCACAAGCTATGACTTGATACGAATGAAACGCCTGTCTTTTGAGTTCGCATATTTCTTGTTAGTTATTTATCTTTGGTATAATTTGACCAGGAAAAGGGGAGAGGTGACTATGGAAATCAATACACGCTGCAAGTATATCGTCGAGCCGCCCGGAACTAATCTGGATTTCTCTAAATTTCTGGGAGGCTTGGAAGCTGTCGAAGAGAGTGATTTCGAGTACTTCTTATACGGCATTCTCAACCGCAGCTGTTGAGATGAAACCTTCAGTGTTTGGACAACACTGGAAGCAGATGAGGAAGTGGAAGTTTCTCGTATTACTTTTCTGGACCTCAGTCAAGAAGCTGCTCAAGAAAAAGTAGAAGAAGTCTTAAAGGAATTAGGTTTTGAGTTCGTAGATGTCTTCATGTTTTTGGAAGGGGATGCTGTCGCTGTGGAGAGGGCAGATGGCCGCAAAGAATATATGGGCCTCTATAACACACACCGCAATTATGCCTCTTTTACCAAGTGGAAAAGCAGACAGGAACTCATTCTCAACGGTGAAAAAATAGATTAAAAAAAGATCGTATCGACATTTCGATACGATCTTTGGTCGTTTAAAGGTTAGACTTCCATGAAAACCGGTAAAATCATTGGTTTTCTTTCTGTGCGCTTATATAAGAAGTTTTTCAGACTGTCGATCAGGCTGGATTTCATCTTGTGTTTGTTCACAGTGTCAAATTTTAATGATTTCTGAACACTGTTGAAAGCTACTTTTTGGGTTTCACGGATTAAATCTTCTGATTCACGCATATAGATGAAACCGCGGGAGATGATATCCGGTCCGCTTTCGATGCGGCGCTTGTCCAGGTCGATCGTCACCACGACAACGAGCAAGCCGTTGTCAGATAAGATACGGCGGTCGCGCAGAACGATGTTGCCGATATCTCCGATTCCTTTACCGTCAACATAGACTTCTTCAGCATCGAAATGTCCGGCTAAGCGGGCGGTGTCCGCTGTCAAAGCCAGGACGTCTCCGTTATCCATCACGAAGCAGTTTTCTTCCGGTACTCCGATGTCCTGTGCCATATCGGCATGCAGCTTCAACATGCGGTGCTCTCCGTGGATGGGGACGAAGAATTTAGGCTTGATGAGGGACAGCATTAATTTCTGCTCTTCCCGGCTTCCGTGTCCTGAGGTGTGAATGTTGTTCAATTTACCATGAATCACTGTTGCGCCGGATTCACGGAGCTGGTTGATGACTCTTTTCACACTGTTCTTATTCCCGGGAATAGGGGAAGAAGAGAAGATGACCGTATCATTCGGCTGGACCGACAATTGCTGGTGGGTCCCGTTGGCGATCCGGCTCAGAGCTGCCAGGCGTTCTCCCTGTGAACCTGTACAGAGGACGATGGACTCATTGTCGGGCAGGTTGTTGAGTTCATTTGCTTTGACAAATAAGCCTTCCGGAGCGGTGAGGTAGCCCAGTTCCTGTCCGTTCTCCACCGCATTGACCATACTGCGGCCGAATACTGAAATCTTGCGGCCGGTTTTAACAGCGGCATCGATCAGCATCTGCACACGGGAAACGTTAGAGGCGAAGGTGGCAAAAATGATGCGTCCTTCGATTTGGTTGACCAGTCTGGTGATCGTGTCTCCGACGACCCGCTCTGATTTGGTGAATTCCGCGATCTCTGCATTAGTGGAGTCGGAAAGTAGAGCCAGAACTCCATTGCTGCCGATTTGAGCCATCTTGTGCAGGTCGGCCTGTTTGCCGACAGGGGTAAAGTCAAACTTGAAGTCCCCGGTGTGGACGATATTTCCACTTGGTGTCTGGACGACTACCCCGAAGGCTTCCGGTATACTGTGGGTCACTCTGAAGAAAGAGACAGAGGTCTTTCTGAATTTGATGACCTCATCTTCTGTAATGGTGTGCAATTCCGTGTCTTTCAGCAAGTGATGCTCACGCAGGCTGCTTTCGATCAAAGACATAGCAAAAGCATCGGCATAGATAGGTACATTAATCTCTTTCAAGAGATAGGGAATACCCCCGATATGGTCCTGGTGACCGTGTGTGATGAAAAGTCCTTTGATCTTGTCTTCGTTCTCTTTAAGGTAAGTATAATCCGGGATAACGTAATCGATTCCGAGGAGGTCATCCTCCGGGAAACGTATCCCTGCATCTATTAAAATTATTTCATCTTGGAATTGGACGCCGTAGGTATTCTTACCTATCTCGTCCAAACCGCCGACTGCAAATAAGCCGGTCTCGTTATTTTTGATATTTACTGACATAACATGTCTCCTTTGTTTTTTTATCCGTTCCGTCTTTATGTACTTAAGTACATAACTAGTTATATTTTAACATGACTCACTTTCAATAGACAAATAAGTCTTATTATTCTTCACTTTTCCATAATTAAAAAACCTAAGTTATAGAACTTAGGCCTGCTTAATCTTCTTCTAATTCTAATAATTCAGTATCTGAATCGAGATAGAAAGGGTCTTCCTTGTTGATGTGGTCGTAGAACATGATGCCGTTGAGATGATCAATCTCATGTTGGATGACGACGGCTTCATAATCCTTCAATTTCACTTCCTGTACCTGGTCGTCCAGGTCCGTGTATTCCAGCGTGATTCTTTTGGCACGGGGGACATAGCCCGGTACATCTCTATCTACAGACAGACACCCTTCACCGGTGGGCAGGGCTGTTTTTTTTACCGACTGACGCTTGATCACTGGATTGACCAGTACGCCGGAAAAAACAGGCGGTTCATCTTCATAGTCACCTGGTATGTGGACCGCTACGAGTCTGAGAGATTTGTCGATCTGAGGCGCCGCCAGACCTACTCCCGCTCTTAATCCATATTCCTCTGACAGCTCGGGATCTTGACTGTTCTTCAAGAAAGTCAGCATCTGCTGTCCCAGCTCTTTGATTTCCTCACTGACAGGAACATCTACTTTTTTCGCCCGTTCTCTTAAAGTAGGATGTCCCTCCCGGATGATATCTTCCATTGTAATCATAACCACGAAACTCCTTTGATCTCTAAAATTTCCTTCTCTCTATTATACATGATTTTTTCTTTATATGTAAACTTTCTTCTTTGTCCCATGAAGAAGCAGAAAGAGGGTAAAATCACCTGCTATAAGAAAGCGTAATCAATACTACAATATCTTGAATTATCTCGTCCGGAGTAATATACTAAACGTATGTTTGTGCATCAGTTAGTTATGCATCTGGCACTGACAATTAAGAGAAAGGTATTGGTGACTATAACATGTCGGAAAATTTCACATATGAGTTAGATACTGTCGTTATTGGATCAGGTCCTGGAGGGTATGTTGCGGCTATCCGTGCAGCTCAAGAAGGGCAGCAAGTAGCAATCGTTGAAAAAGAATATATCGGAGGAGTCTGTCTGAATGTCGGATGTATTCCTTCTAAAGCTTTAATCTCAGCTTCTGAACGATACGTTGAAGCACAAGATTCATCTTTATTTGGAATTTCAACAGAGAATGTCCAAATTGACTGGGATACCACTCAAGAATGGAAAGAAAACCAAGTTGTTAAACAAATGACAGATGGTGTTGAGTTCTTACTTAAACAAAATAATGTTGAAATCATCTGGGGTACAGCAACATTAACAAGTGCCAATGAATTCGAATTGGAAAAAGAAGACGGAAGCAAAGAAAGCTACTCATTCAATAATGCGATTATCGCAACAGGATCGACTCCTATCGAAATCGGCGGTTTTGAATTCAAAGGACGCGTCCTAGATTCAACTGGAGGATTAAACTTACCGGAAATACCTGAATCTCTAGTGGTTGTAGGTGGAGGATACATTGGATCTGAGTTAGCCGGTGTTTACGCTCGTTTAGGTACAAAAGTGACGATCTTAGAGGGGGCTAAAGATATCCTTGGCGGCTTCGATAAAGATATGGTCCGCTTAGTGAAGAAAGAATTCGAGGCTCACGGAACAGAAATCATCGGCAGTGCGATGGCTAAAGAAGCTATTGAGACTGACAAGGGTGTGACAATTAAATACGAAGTAAAAGGTGAAGAAAAGTCGATCGATGCAGATTACGTGATGGTAACTGTCGGACGCTTCCCTAACACTAAAAATATCGGCTTAGAAGCAGCGGGTGTTGAATTAACAGACCGCGGTTTAGTTAAAGTTGATGACCAGGGACGTACGAATGTTGAAAACATCTACGCGATCGGTGATATCGTAGAAGGTGCTGCCTTAGCGCACAAAGCTTCTTATGAAGGAAAAGTAGCTGCTGAAGCTATTTCTGGAAAAGATTCTAAAGTCGACTACCTGGCTATGCCTGCTGTAGCTTTCACGGCTCCGGAACTGGCATCTGCGGGGCATTCACGCTCAACTGCTAAAGATGCAGGCCTCAAAGTGAAACAGACTAAATTCCAATACCAGGCGAACGGACGTGCAGTTGCTTTAGGTAAAGCTGACGGATTTGTGAAGATTATCACTGAAGAAGATACGAACAAGATCGTTGGTGCTCATGTGGCAGGACATGGTGCTTCAGATCTTATTTCAGAATTGACTTTAGCGATCGAACAGGAATTAACGGCGGAAGATGTGGCAGATACGATCCACGCTCACCCTACTTTAGGTGAAATGGTGCTTGATGCAGCAGAAGGTGCTTTAGGCAAGCCGATCCACGGTTAATCGAATAGACTATAAAACCAGGTCAAGTACCTGGTTTTTTCTTTTAAAAGAAATATCATCGTCTTTACTAGGAAAATTAACTCTATCCTTGTTATAATAACTTTAGTATCCAATCGTTGTGACTCGTGAAAGGAGATCATGAAATGTTTGAAAAATTAAAAGATTTACTTTTAGCAGGTGTCGGCGGAGCGGCTATTTCTGTAGAGAAAGCCGATCAAGTCGTTACTAATTTAGTTAAAAAAGGCAAACTGACTGTTGAAGAAGGTAAGGATTTTTCAGAAGAACTGATCAAAAAAGCTAAAAACTCTACCAGTATGGGTACTGTGAATCGCGAAGAACTGCAGGCAACCTTGATCGAATTAAACTTTGCCCAGCAGCAGGATATCGAGGTTCTGGAATCCCAGATTCAAAGCCTGCAGTCTGAGCTGAATGAGTTAAGAGATCAGTTAGCTAAAGAAAATTAATCGACTTTAACTACGAAGACAGAGGGATGGTATGGCTAAGTCAAATCGTGAAAGATTGTCCGAAATCGTTACCACTTTAGGTAAATATGGTTTCGGACATATTTATAGAATCTATGTCCGGACGGGAAATCAAGCAGAAGATGCCCGTCGTTTTCGCATGGCTTTTGAAGAATTGGGGCCGAGCTTCATTAAGATCGGCCAGATTTTGTCGACCCGTCATGACCTTCTGCCGGATGCTTATATCCGGGAGCTCCAAAAACTGCAGGATCATGCCAAGTCCGTGCCTTATGCTGCCATCAAAGAAATCGTGGAGAGTGAATTAAACGGCTCCCTGGAGGATTTGTTTGCGGACTTTGACAAAGAACCTCTGGCAAGTGCCTCGATTGCCCAAGTTCACCGGGCGACCCTCAAGACAGGCGAATCGGTGATCGTCAAAGTGCAGCGGCCGGAGATTGAAGAAGAGCTGCTCAGAGATATCCATCTCTTTTCGCAGCTTCTTTCTGTCGCACC
>CAYTHW010000056.1:0-6765 GCA_964437675.1 uncultured Atopococcus sp.
GCCATTAAGATAGCTTTCTCAAATTTGCTATCATCCCTCAACAGCATATTGATAGCTATATTTGATCCATTAGAAAAGCCTACAGGTATCATTTGGCTTATATCCAGGTCTTTTTCTTTAGAAAAATTTTCGATAAATTGATATAAGGCTTTTCCTCTTTGATTGAGATCTTTTATATCATAGTTTCCATGGCCTTCACGCTTAAAGAAACGAAGAGCACCATTTTCTTCAACATCGCCTCTGACAGCGAGAATATTATAACTGTCATCCAGCCAATTAGCGACTTTTAATAAATCAGTTTCTCGCCCGCCTGTCCCATGTAAAAGTACAAATGTAGGTTTCTTCTTATTTTTTTCTTCATAAATATGAATATATGACATAAGCTTTCCTCTCCTTTAAATATGGATGTCTGGTAAATGGGCTTCTATTTCTGCACGATCTGCTTCAAACTGCTCGGGAAGTTGAAGTTCCCGGCCCAGCTGATCGAGAGGCTCATCGACATTAAAACCAGGACCTTCAGTTGCTATTTCAAAAACTACTTTTCCCGGCTCTCTGTAATAAATAGAATGGAAATATTTGCGGTTTTTAAGGGGAGTGTGGCCATAGCCCTTTTCCTGCAAAGCTTTCTGCCATCCCTTCAGCTCATTTTCATCAGCGGCCGCCCATGCCACATGATGGACGGTTCCAATTCCTAAGCGACGCATAGGTAAAGCTTCTTTTTTCACTAAGACTCGATGTTTTTTCTCTCCAAGAGTTTCGAAATGCCAGTATTCCCCATCTTCTTCAATTTTTTTTAAGCCCAGGAAATTATCCAAATCCTCGGCAGATTGCCGAGCCTCTTTAGATAAAATAATAGTTCCATAGAAGCCCTCAATATCATGGTTATCTTTTTCACGGTTTCCTTCAACGAGGGCTAAATCCAGATGGTGGTAATCTTCAAATTCAAGAGTTTTCTTCCCAAATAATTCACTGATATCAGTCGCGATATCATGACTGTCCAAATGCTTTTCCCACCAATCCAAGCTCCCTTTAGGCACTTGGAAGGCAATACGGCCCACCTGGCCGGATCCTACTACACCTTCCGCATCGGGATGCGTCCAGTTAAAGAAAGTCATAACTTCCTCAGGTTCACCCTTCTGGCCGGCAAAATATAAATGGTAAGTATCCTTATCATCAAAATTAACTGTCTGCTTAACTAATCTCATGCCTAATACCTTCTGATAAAAATCAATTGTTTCCTGGGGATGTCCGACAATAGCAGAAATATGGTGAATATGTTTTATTCCTCTCATTGTCTATTCCTTTCTACTTGTATCAAAAGGACGGATTTGAGATTCAATCCGCTCTCTCTCCGGTTCTAAAAAGTCAGGCAGGGATAAACTTTCTCCCAATGTTTCGTATGGCTCATCTTCCATGAATCCTGGCCCATCGGTCGACAGTTCAATCAGTATATGGCCAATTCGAGCATAGAGGGCTTCAAAATAGAAACGATTAACCAGACCTGAGTTAGGTAGTTGACGTTCTTTATAAAGGTTCAGCCAGCCTTCTAAAGCTTTTCTATCGGCTACTCGGAAAGAGACATGGTGCACCTCACCATCTCCCTGCATTGCTTGAGGCGATTCTGTATCTTCTATGAGGATAATTGATCCACCATTACCGCCCTCAGCTACCTCCAGCAGGATCTGCTTCCCTTCTTGCCGGCTGAGTCTGAAACCATAAATACCGGTTAAAATAGATAAAAATTCCTGAAAATAGCTTACTGTAATTTCAACAGGTCCTAGACCGTAAATAGCATATTCTCGAGGAACAGGCCCCTTCTTCCAAGGCGTACCGGGCCGCACGCCCTGGTCATGTTCATCAGAGAAGATTTGATAGCTCTGCCCGTCCGGCTCGTTAAAACGCAGGATCTTCCGGCCGAATAATTCTTGGATTTCTTCATGCTCGACATCAAACTGCTCAAAACGTGTCTTATAATAATCTAATGCTGCATCACTCGGAACACGGAGACCAATTCGAGAGATAGAATTGGTTCCCGGCCGGCCTTTTAATGTTTGGGGGAAATCGAAATAAGTAGCATCTGTTCCCGGTGTTCCAATATCATCTGCAAAAAATGTGTGATAGGTATGGATATCATCCTGATTAACTGTTTTTTTGACCAAACGCATCCCTAAAACCTCTGTCATAAATTTATAATTTCTCACGATGTCATCGGTCATGGATGTCACATGGTGAATTCCCAATAATTCTGTTGTCATTTCTGCTCCTCATTTCTTTTCTTTTTAAGGCAAAATCTTCTTAATGTAAGAATCTGCCTATGCGGCTTATTTATTTGGTTCGAATAGCTGTCTTAATCATACCTAAAATCAAAATCTAATAATCAGCATAAGCCTTATGAACTAATAATCATATTACAAATAAGTCCTCAAGGCAGGAGTAAATTTTTGTCCTTCATAAATTAATGAATTATTTAGCAGGGTTTCATTGTGTGGATTCCTTTGATAAAATATATTCATAAGAAACTTCCACTTATAATTTGATAGTAACATGATGTTTTTTTAAATACAAAATTTTAACTTTCAAATTGTAAGTGTATGAGGAAGGAAAGCAATCTATTATGGAAAGAATCCCATGGAATCAATATTTCATGTCCCAATCTATCGTTTTATCTGCACGAAGCACCTGTCAGCGTCTAATGGTCGGTGCAACTATTGTCCGAGACAACCGTATCATTGCCGGCGGTTATAATGGATCAGTCAGCGGAGATGATCATTGTATCGATAACGGCTGCTATATGGAAAGCGGGCATTGTATGAGAACCATACATGCCGAGATGAATGCTCTGCTGCAGTGTGCTAAATTCGGTGTACAAACAGAAGGCGCTGAAATATATGTCACACATTTTCCCTGCCTGCAATGTACAAAAATGTTATTACAAGCCGGTATTACCAAGATTTATTATTTACATGATTACCGGAATCACCCTTATGCTGAGAATTTGTTAGGAAAAAAAGAAATTGCAACCGAACAAGTCATCATGCCTGAAGATTTCTTTGATAATTTCAATGATTTTATCATGCATGATAATCCTGAAAAGTATACAAAATAAAGGATATCCTTTTATTAAAAATAGCATTTTTTATTCCCATGATATCTATAGCCTTCTATACATTTATTTAATAGACAACTCCTTTTGTTTGCTGAAAATAAATATATTACTTATAGTTAATGTAACTTGGATACTACAGTCATGAATTGGAGGAGAAATAGATGGTAAAATTAGGAATCATCGTGGGTAGTTTACGTGAAGGTTCATTCTCGCAGCAATGGGCAGATAATCTGGCAGAGATGTTTCCCGGCGATTGGAAGAAATCATTCTTAGAAATTGGAGATCTTCCTTTATATAATGAAGATTTTGATGCTGAAGGTGCTTCAACACCAGCTGAATATGACCGTTTCCGTAAAGAAATGTCGGATGTGGATGCAGTATTATTTGTTACTCCAGAATATAACCGCTCCATGCCAGCTACCATTAAAAATGCTTTAGATGTTGGGTCGCGTCCCTATGGAGAAAGTATTTGGGATGGCAAGCCAGCTTTAGTTGCTTCGCATTCGATCTCAGGAATTTCAGGTTTCGGGGCTAACCACCACATCCGCCAGTCTCTAGTCTTCTTAAATATGCCTGTCTTACAGCAGCCGGAGGTCTACTTAGCGAACTCTCAGGATTTATTGGAAGATGGTAAAATTAATAATGAAGGCACTCAAGATTTCTTGCAGAGTGTTGTCGATGCCTATGTCGAGTTTGCAAAAAAATTCATCTAATCATCTAAATAGATTATTTATTTCTTAATACAAAAAAAGCGACCATTTAAAATGATCGCTTTTTTATTTGTAATTTTCATACGATATAATATGTTCTGTATAATCAGGCAAGTCCATTAACTGATTACCTAAGAAGCGTGGGTAAGTATATATATTTTTAACTTCATCGAGCGGAATCCAATATAAGTTCTCCTTAAAGCCGCTTTGTGTATAGCTATCATTATTGAAATCAGTGATAGCTGTCGGTTTCATCAGATAATGGAAAATGATCTCATGAAAATGAGAGGCGCCGGGCAAAAACGTGGCTTCATAAAATAACTCCTGGATGTATACCAGACGATCGATGGTGTAATTTATACCAGTTTCTTCAAAAGCTTCTCTGACGACTGCCTCTCGGCTCGATTCTCCCATTTCTATTTTCCCGCCTACTGTATAGTAAGTGGGATCATCTTCGTTCGTATTTTTAGCCAGGAGAAGTTTATTATTTTCAATGATCAGAGCTGATGTTCTCAGTTTAAATCGGCTTTGATTATGATACATCTGAATATCCATCTCATTTTCCTCCTTGCAAGTAATAAGAGCCTGAGACATAAGCCCCAGAATCCTTTTTAGTGAAGATAGAGAGCTCATCTATCATTTTATGCTAGATAATCGTTTAATCGTCGGATACCTTCCTCAAGAGCTTCCATGCTGGATGCGTAAGACATTCTCAGATAGCCCTGTCCATGTTCTCCAAAGGCTTCGCCTGGGATCAATCCAACACGAGCTTCCTTTGCTATCTCCAAAGCGAATTTTCTGCTATCTTGATCCAGTTTTTCTGGTATTTTAATAAACAGGTAAAACGCTCCATTAGGGTTGGCGATTTCAAAACCTAATTTCTCAAGTTCAGGAATCAAAAAGTTGCGGCGTGTGGCATAGGCTCTGCGCATTTTTTCAACTTCTTCATCACCATCCCGCAGGGCAACTGCCCCTGCGATCTGAGCCGGAGTAGAAACACATGTTAAAGCTGCCTGATGAACAACATAGAAAGTCTGGTAAATATCTTCTGGTATGGCCATATAACCTAATCGGTAGCCTGTCATCGCATAAGCTTTTGACATCCCATTGAGTAAAATCGTGCGATCAGGGATAAATCGAGCAATGGAAGTATGTTTAAAACCGTCATAAGTTAAAGCAGAGTAGACTTCATCAGAAACACAATAAACATTATGCTTCTCAATCACTTCAGCCAAATTCTTTAATTCATCACTAGTATATGAAACACCAGTCGGATTATTCGGATAATTAAGTAAGACATATTTTACATTATCTTCTTGCTCCAGCACTTGATCCAACTTTTCAGGAGTAAATTTGAAGCCCTCTTGAGAAGTATCCACCTCAACTAACTCACCGTAAGCACTACGGATCGTTGTGTCATACATCGTAAAATAAGGCGAAGAGACAATAACTTTTTCACCTGGATTTAAAAGAGCATGGGCAGCATTTGATAATCCCTGGGAAACACCTGCTGTGACGATGATGTTTTTATCAGGATCATAATCTAGATCATAATGACGTTTCAAATAGCTGCATATTTCTTCACGATAAAATGGCACTCCATTGGTTGGTCCATAGTGCGAATAATTATCATCTACAGCTTGTTTTGCAGCTTCTTTAACTAGGTCAGGTACATCGAAATCCGGCTCTCCCAATGTAAACTTGATGATTCCCTCCACACTGGAAATCTCTTCATCAAAGGCTCGGATATAACTATTAGGGATATTTTCAAAGTTTTTATTTACACCTATTGTCATTTTATCTTCTCCTATTTTTTCTTCTTTCCAATATACCATATCAGAGAGTCTTTAACATCCTGCTTATATCCAAAGCAGTCTTTGTTTGATCGAAATATCTAAATCATACAAATCTTTATCTAAGATTTCACCATCTATTTGTCCCCGCTCTTCCTGAAGTATTTGAAGACGGCAGGACTTCACATCATATGAAAATAGATGTCTATGTCTAAGATGGGATTGATTAAAAATCAAGCGTCCAAGAATTGGGATAAGATGATAAAATTTGATTTTATCACCCACTAAAATGTGGATGAGGTTGTCTTCGTTATCTGCTGGAGGATAGATACTGATTCCCCCTCCAAAGAAAGGATTATTAGCAATAAGAGCTAATTTACTGCGATTAAATTTTTTAACTTGACCGTCGTCGAAGGTAATTTTTAATGCAAAGTTATTCTGTCTCATATAAGCACGGGCGGCTAAAATAAGATAAGCATTTTTACCTAATTTCTTTTTCAGCTTCTTCTTTTTTCTATCCATTATATAATTGGTATTGCCATCTAAACCAAAACCGAGACTATTTAAAGCATAATATTTTTCATCTTTTAACCGGTCATAGGCTGCTATCACATCTATTTTTTTACTTTGACGAAGGGAGAATAAGTGATTCAGGGCTTCATCTATATCTAATGAAAGACCCATAGAACGTGCAAAATCATTGCCTAATCCAGACGGTAGATAAGCAACTGGTATCTCTATATCTTCTTCCTCAAGAAAACTGATGCAATGATTTAATGTGCCGTCTCCACCGACTATAACTACCAGACGCCCTTCTCTTCTTTCTTTAAGGAGGCTGTCAAAAAAATGCTTTCCCGATATTTTAATCACTTGGTAATCTATAGGATATTGACGCATTTTTCTTTCGATTTGCGAAGCAATTTTCTCTCCATTATGAGAATTAGAATTAATAAGAAACTGGACAAAAACATATGGGAAAGACATCCGCAGTGCTCCTTTTTCTAAATTATCTCTTTAATTATATCATAGTTGCTGCAAGACCACTTTTATAGAGTTTTTAACAGCAAAAAATCCGAAGCAAGCCCCTGCCTCGGATTTTATTTATGGCTCCTACAGGTCTCGAACCTGTGACCTCCAGCATGTCGGGCTGGCGCTC
>CAYTHW010000057.1:0-6759 GCA_964437675.1 uncultured Atopococcus sp.
CATCATAACTCATTTATAAAACTCCTCCTAAATTATATTCTTTTACTTTTTTAGATTATCATAAAATGCTCTCATTAGAAGGGTTTCAGTTATAAAATAAACCGATAAAAGCTAACATCATATTATTTCTATCAATAAATCCCGGCTTTTAACAGCATCAATGGAGGCCGGAGCTAGATAAGTACAGTCTTCATTCCACTTATAAGAAAACATTATAATTAACTGAAATAAAGTAGTCAACCTATTTTTAGTTTCCCATTAACAATTAGGTGGACTACTGCCTGGTATTTAAATATTATATAAAATTATTTATCTTTGCGACCGCTTATACAAAGAGTTACCTATCATTTGGATAATTTGAACAATAATCACTAGTACGACAACCGTGCCATACATAATCGTATCATCAAAACTAGAATAGCCATAAGTCATCGCAACAGAGCCTAATCCCCCTGCTCCTACAGCACCAGCAGCTGCTGTATAACTCAGTATAGAAACAATCGCAACAGTCAAACCCGAAATTAAGGAAGGAACGGCTTCTACGAAAATAACATTTTTCAGAATCTGGAAATCAGTTGCCCCAAATGACTTAACGGCTTCTACTAATTCATAATCAATTTCTCTAAAAGAGGATTCATATAATCGAGTCATCAAAGCTGTTCCTGTAATAATTAAGGGAACCAGTGCCGCTGTATTCCCTATGACAGTTCCCACAATTGATCTGGTGAAAGGAATCAGAGCAACAACCAAGATTACGAAAGGAAAAGACCGGATAATATTGACAATAAAGCTGGTTATATTATTTAGTACAGGACTGGGTCTCAAACCTTTTTCATCTGTGACATAGAGAATTGTCGCTAATATAAAACCAAAAATTACAGAGAAAAATGTAGTTATTCCGACCATATAAAAAGTTTCGCCGATTGCTGGTAATATAATTCTATTTAGCTTTTCTATACTTTCTGGATTCATTATATTACCTCCATTTCAATGCTGTATTTCTCAAGCACATCTTTTAAGCTGTCAATATCTGATTGATCTACCTCAATAATCAAATAGCCAGATTTAACTCCGCTTATATTTTCTATTTGAGACTCCTTTAAGGCGAATTCGATATTTTTCTCATGGCCGATTTCGAAGAGCAATCTTTCATTTTTATCATAATCATATATTTTTAATTTTACTAAACAGTGTTTCTCATCACTGTCATAAGAAGAAGCGCTTCCCATCAAGTTCTGCAAAGCTATTGGCTCTTCAACAAACAATTCATTTGTAGGAGCTTTTACTACCAGTTCTCCTTTTTCTAAAATTGCTGTCCGATGACATATTCTTTTTATAACTTCAATTTCATGAGTAACTACAATTATCGTAATCCCTAATTCAACATTAATTTTTTTAAGAAGCTCAAGAATAGCCTTCGTGGTCAGCGGGTCTAGAGCAGAAGTTGCTTCATCCGATAATAGTATTTTAGGATCGAGTGTCAGTGCCCGTGCAATCCCCACTCTTTGTCTCTGTCCACCTGACAGCTGGCTGGGATAGCTGTCTAATTTTTCCTCTATCTCTACAATTCCAGCTAATTTTTTTACTTTTTCCTCAATTTCTTTTTCTGAATAATTCCACAGTTTCATAGGTAAAGCAATATTTTCATACACTGTTTTACGACTGATCAGGGAAAAGTTCTGAAAGACCATACCAATATCTTTTCTTAAATAGCGTAAATCTTTTTTACTTAAGGAGGCCATATCCCTTCCATCTACAATAAGCTGGCCTTTTTGAAAGTCTGTTAAACCATTGATACACCTCAACAAGGTTGATTTACCAGCTCCACTACGTCCGATTAGGCCATAGATTTCACCGGATTGTATATCTATAGTAATATCATTCAATACTTCGATTTTCCCAAATGATTTTTTTAAATTTTTAATTGAAATTATAGTTTCTGACATAACTTCTCCCGCCACCTTTTCTTGTGGATGTTAAAATCATTCCATGAGCTATATAGGTCGGCGCATTGATAACACCGACCACCAGAAGTAATTTATTAAAATATAGGCTGCCATGTTCCATTAGAAACTTCTTCTACCGCATCCTGAACTTCCTGAGACTGGAATACCTCATACACATTTTTTGTCCACTGTGACTCCGCATTATCCTCATGTGTCGCTAAAATCAGGGCATATCTATCTTTGTCATCTCGCGTATAAGTAGCTAAGGCGTCCTCAGCATGTTGTTCTGCTTTTACAATATTCATTCCATTAAAAACACCTGCTGCCGTATCTTGAAAAGACTGAACAAGTATTTCCCCTGATACTTCATCAAAGGATAAATTCAGTGGGTTTTCCTCTATATCTAGTACTGTGTATGGCTCGCTTGCCTCACTATCTAATGTTAATAAACCCTCATCTTCCAGTAGTTTTAATGCTCGATCTTGGTTGGTTGGATCATTTTGAATTGTAATTTGGTCTCCATCTTGCAGCTCATCTATTGATGAATATTCCTGAGAAAATAAACCTACCAGTTGGGTATATAACTTGTCACCCACTTTAACCAAGTGTCCACTTCTATTTTCATTAAATTGATTCATGTAATCTTCATGCTGCTGGAAATTAATGTCCACTGTCTTTTCTTCAACGGCTTCATTTAATTGAATAGGATCTGCTATGACTACCAACTCTACCTCATAACCCAGTTCTTCGAGTAAAGGTGTCGCTGCTTCAATAATGGGTTCTCGAAGGGGGTTTACTCCAATTGATATTTCAGTTTTTTCACTACTATCTTCAGAAGTTACTTCAGGATTTTCAGATTCTTCGGTGGTACCTGAACCACAGGCCACTAAAAACACAGCAACTAAAACCAGTGACAAGAAAGATAAAGCACGCTTTTTCATAATTTCTCCCGCTTTCTATAATTAAAGTTTAGTAGATAATAAATATTCCACGGTTTTACAGAAACTCCTCCCTTTCTCTAGTAAAATCATTTAAAAGAAAAAGACCCTCTAACAATACTATGGCTATCGGACACTTTCACGCCTTACACCTGTTTAAATAGGTAGCATACTAGCAGTTCCCATCCTGAAAGCACATTCAACTCTCAGCTACCTTCATTCTTACCAGATCCAGGCTGTCTGTACCAAAATCAAGTTTACATATCTCATCCTATGATCCAAAACATCTAGATAAATTTGAACAAACTTACCATATCAATTTTTAAGTGTCAAAAATTGAATTTATATAATCATAATTATTGATTTTCCAACCATCTACTTGTTAAATTCGCTAACAAAGCAGCTCCTAGGGGTAACATATCTTCATTAAAAATCACTTTGGGATTATGCTGTCCATGTGGAAAGCCCTGCTCGGAATCTAGGCCCGCTCCTAGAGAGAAGTAGGCGCTTGTCTCCGGATAAAACTTTGTAATTTCTGAAAAATCTTCAGATCCCATTTTAATCGTACTTTCTTGGTTGATATTATCTCCCACAATTTCTTCAGCATATCCAAGAAGCTCCTGGGTAAATGGAACACTTGTACTCAGCGGGGGCATACCTTTGTGAAGATCGAGGGTTATTTCTACTTCAAAATATTCTTCAATCGTTTTGATTATATCTTTTAATTTTTTTGTCGTTAATCTTCTAATCTTCTCATCGTACGTTCTAAGTGTTCCCTTCATGGTTGCTGTCTCAGGCAGAACATTAAAACTAGATGCGGACTCAAAAGCTGTTACGGTTAAGATGAGTGATTCTAAGCCACTTACACCATGTGTTTTAAAAGACTCAATCAAGTTATATAGATGAAAACCAATTAAGATAGGGTCTTTGCCTTCATGCGGCCTGGCTGCATGGGCACCCTCACCATGGATAGTAATTGAAAAATTGTCACTCGAGGCAAACATCGGTCCTAAACCATAGTCCAGGCGTCCAAGCGGTGCCTTAGCATCTACATGCAGAGCTAGAACCGCATCAGGTTTAGGATCTTCTAAAATACCCTCTTCAATCATATCCTTTGCACCTTGACCAATTTCTTCAGCCGGCTGAAACATAAACTTAATCTGCCCTTTGAGATCTTTTTCGCTTTCCTTTAACATTTTTGCAGCAGTTAATAACATGGCAGTATGAAGATCATGTCCACAGCAATGAGAAATACCTTCATTCTTAGATTTGAAAGGTAAGCCACTTTTTTCCTCTAATGGTAAAGCATCCATATCTGCACGAAGCAAAATAGTTGGTCCACTTTTTCCCACAGCAGCACTAATTCCAGATCTGCCTACTTTTTTGGGAGATAACCCATATTCCTTTAACTTACATGTCACATATTCTACAGTATCTTCCAGGTTAAAGCCCAGTCCGGGATTTTCATGAATGTAACGCCTATTTTCAATTGTCATATCTGATAACTCTAATGCACGTGCTAAAAAGTGATTCATCTTACTTCTCCTTACTTTCATTAAAACACTATATGTACTTTATAGTAATACTCATCAAAAATATGGTCAATGTATTAAATTCCATAATTAAATTTTTGAAAATAAAAAATCCTTAAAAAATTAGAATGCAAAACCTAATTTTAAGGACTTTTTCTGATTTAGACTGGATATTTTGTTTTTTTGACTAATAAAAAGATTATCCAGCTGATCACTGTATTCACTAAGCCTATGATGATCCAGTAGGGATAGGCTAAAGAATCAGTGAAATATGTTAAATACATAAAAAGTATGTTAAGTATGCTGCAGACAATTAACCAGCCAAGGCTGAGCCTTAACCAAGTATTTTTTTCCGATTTAAAATACCCTATTAGGAAAACGAGAGCTGCGACAACAATCACTACGGACAATATGATGAGAATATAATCCGGAAAGTAATCATTCATTAATTGTGTTTTTCTAAATCGCAGGTGATGGTTAACACCTGCAGATTTCTTAGTCAAGCTCTGCACATAATAGACAGCATAATATAAAATCAGCTGTACAGCGAAAATTATAGTTGTCAAACCTATAATAATATTATTTCGACTTAACATAGCTGACTAAGCAGCACTTTCTTCTTCAGCAGTCTCTTCATCGGAGGTATCTGTCTCTGAATCTTCTGCACTCTCACCATCACTATAAGTGCCATCTTCATTCATACCTTCTGGAACTCCGGTTGCAAAAGGATTACCTTCATTACTCCAAGCAATCCAGCCGTCAGAGAACATATTGTCGTCTGTACGACCCATGGCTAAAGAATACCAATAGGATTCAGCTACACGCCATCCAGATCCACACATGAAAGTAATTGGTAAATCTAAATCAACACCATTTTCTTCCCACATATTAGCAATTTCGTCTAGATTACGCATGGTTTTGTCCGGGTTTCTATAGAAATACATGGAAGAAGAGTTCTTTAATCCTGCACGCCCGAAGATTGCTCCTTCGATACGTCCCGCTACATCGTGGTAACTATAACCAGGCGTCTCTCCAATATATTCTTCCCAGGTACGGACATCTAACAGCTGGTAATCATCATTATTTACTAAATTATCTTTAACATCTTCAATATTTTGCAACATTTCAGGATTAGCTGGGTAATCGCCGCCAAAATCCTCCGCCGCCGCTGTTTCGTTAGCTTTAGTTTCTAATTCATAACCTTGATTCTGCCAGTTAACTAAACCACCATTTAAGACACGAACATCTTCAACGCCTAAATAGCGACTTAAGTAGGCAAAACGGCTGGATGCCATAGGTTCAGGTCCCGTAGCAATAACAAGAGTATCTTTAGTAATACCTTTTTCCAGCAATAATTCAACTAAAGTATCGGGATCAGCTAAGCGCCACTCCTCAATACCTTCCACATGTTCCATTGGCGGCTCGAATCGGTCAGTGTTGACATGAACAGCAGTTGGAATATGGCCGTCTAAATAACCAGATTCATCTTCTGCTCCCCAAGCAACGTTGACAATGACCATATCTTTATTCTCATCAAAGCCTTCGGGTGTTTCTCCGTTAATCAATTGATCAACCACTTGAGGGGAAACAACCAATTCATAATTAGAGAATGATACTAATTCCTTAGATTCATCTGTAATCCATTCTGCAGCATCATATAAACGAATATTCTCAAAGCCTTGGTCACTTAAGAATTCCGCTACAACTTGAGCATCTTCACCATTTGTATCATAGATAATAAGATCATCTGATGTCTCAAGCCCTTTAGTTTCGATAGTTTCAGCTAAGACTTCATCTAATGATTTTTCCTCTAAACTGCTTTCTTCATCATAAATTCCATCAATCCATGCTGAAGAAAAATCCAGCGCCCCGTCAATGTGCCCTCCACGATTTCCATCTGCATCTGACCATCCATTGAAGATATCATTCAAGCGCGCATCGATGACTTTTACTGATTCATCATCCAGCCCCTTCACAACATCTTCAGTTGAGGCAGTGTCAAAGGTAGTCGACTCACTACTTTCCTCAGCAGAATCTTCTGCAGCTTCGGTAGTCTCTGCAGCTTCAGTGCTTTCTGACTCTGCAGGATTATCGCTCTCCCCCTCTGAACTTTGGCAGCCGGCTAATGAAGCAGCCAGGATTAAACTAAAAAATAGCATAAAGATTTATTTTTCATTTACTACTCCTCCTTTTTAATACACTTAATTATATCTTATAAATCTAAAGTAAAGTTTCCTTGGGGAATAATCATATAAAACAAGGTCATTTATTGAAAATAAAAATTTGTATAAAAAAACCACCAATCTTTTTACAGATTGGTGGTTCTATTAGCCGGTCAGTGAA
>CAYTHW010000058.1:0-5457 GCA_964437675.1 uncultured Atopococcus sp.
CATTTACCAGGCTGTTGAAAGTCTTATTCTTGCTCACTTGAGCTATAATGAGTATAAATCAGACATAAGGAGTAAGATGATGATGGGGAACGGGACAATAATGCAGTATTTTGAATGGAACTTGGCGAATGACGGCAGACATTGGCAGCGGTTAAAAGAAGATGCCGGACATTTGAAAGAAATTGGGATTACCGCTGTGTGGCTGCCGCCCTGTTTTAAAGCCAGAAAACAGGATGATGTTGGATACGGTGTGTATGACCTGTATGACCTGGGGGAATTTGATCAAAAGGGTACTGTTCGCACTAAATACGGAACTAAAGAAGAATTGAAAGCAGCAATCGACGCCCTGCATGAAGTCGGCATTCAAGTTTATGCAGATGTGGTGCTAAATCATAAGGCGGGTGCTGATTACACTGAAAAATTTTTAGCAGTACCTGTTGCGGAGGATGACCGCCACCGTGAGATTGGAGAAGTGCGCGAAATTGAAGCCTGGGTGGGTTTTGATTTTCCAGGGCGCCAAGGCCTCTATTCAGATTTCAAATGGCATTGGTATCATTTTTCCGGTGTAGATTATGATGTCAAGTCTGGTGAAAATGCTATTTTCAAAATTAAAGGTGAATTTAAGGATTGGGCTGACGATAATGTTGTTAATAACGAAAATGGAAATTATGATTATATCATGTTCGCCGATATTGACTACGATCATCCTGAGGTAGTCGAGGAAACATTGAATTGGCTGAAGTGGTTTGTAGAAGAGACAGGCATTGATGGAATGCGCCTGGATGCTACAAAGCATATCGATGCGCGATTCATCAAAGAGTTTATTGCTACTGCTCGTCAAGAATTTGGTGAGGATTTCTTTTTTGTGGCAGAATACTGGGACGGTGATTATCAAAGCCTGCTGGATTTTTTAGACAGCCAGGAATTTGACTCTCAAATTTTTGACAGTCTCCTGCATTTTAAATTTGCGGAAGTTTCTCAGGGAACAGCGGATATGGATATCCGTAATTTGACAAAAGATACGATCATGACACGCCACCCCACTTTGGCGGTAACTTTTGTCAGTAACCATGACACTCAGCCCGGGCAGTCACTGGAGTCCACAGTCGAGCCTTGGTTCAAGCCTCTGGCCTATGGCTGGATTTTACTGAGCGCAGAAGGGTATCCTTGTGTCTTTTATGGAGATTATTATGGCCTTGGCGGTGAAGATTCTAAGCATACAGAAATCTTAGATAAACTGCTGTATCTGCGGAAAAATTATGCCTATGGACCTCAAGATGATTACTTTAACGACCAGAATGTGATTGCCTTCCTTCGTCAGGGGGATGATGAACATCCCTCACCTTTAGTGGTTATACTTAGTAATGGCGAGGCTGGTGAGAAATCTGTCTTTGTTGGCGAAGAGTGGGCCAGTCGGGCTTTTTATGATTATCTGGGATTTGTAGATGACCAGATCTACATAGATGAAGAGGGTTCAGGCTGTTTTAAGGTCTCACCCGGCTCCATTTCCTGCTGGATTCCAGTGGAGGAAAAAGATTAAAATTTAAAAAATACGATAGATAATGCACCCCCAAAGGTTAGAGCCGAGAATCTAACATTTTGGGGGTATTTTCACCAACGGAAAGAGGA
The DNA here is from genome assembly GCA_964437675.1 of uncultured Atopococcus sp. GTDB lineage: Bacteria > Bacillota > Bacilli > Lactobacillales > Carnobacteriaceae_A > JAUNQW01. The sequence continues at coordinate 1,630 of CAYTHW010000058.1, forward strand.
TGTTTTTATTCCTATTATCAAACACAAGTTCGGGTGGTACAATAGAGATGGTTGATTTTGACTTAAATTTAGAAAAAGTTAATCTTAAACGATTAAGATAGAATGGAGTTTGATACATGTTATGCTAGAGAGAAAAAGAGGCTTTGAAGTCGTTACTAAATATGCAGGTGCTGAGGATGAATTAATCCCCCGCCGGTCGACTTTACATTCTGCCGGATATGATTTCTTTGCGGCAGAAGATACGCTGATTCCGACCATTCAGCGGCAGCTCAAGCCAACCTTAGTTCCAACGGGAGTTAAGGCTTATCTGCCGGCTGATGAATACTTGATGCTGGTTAACCGCTCGAGCTCACCCCGCAAACATCATCTGGTTTTACCGAATGGGGTAGGCATCATCGATGCGGATTATTATGGAAATCCAGATAATGAAGGTGAAATTTATTTACAACTGATCAATTATGGAGAGACTGACTTTATTATTAAAAGAGGGCATCGTATCTGCCAGGGGATTTTTATGCCTTATTTATTAGCAGATGAAGAAATCAACCCGACTGACGTACGCAGCGGCGGGTTTGGTTCTTCAGGAATTTAACAAGGAGGGGATATTATATGGCTCGAAAAAATGCAACGGTATATATGTGTCAGGAGTGCGGCTATACTTCGCCCAAATGGATGGGCCAGTGTCCCGCTTGTCAGGAATGGAATACTCTAGTTGAGGAGAGAGTTTCAGCAAAGTCTGAAAAAAAAGAAAGATCGGATTTTTCAGATAAAAAGCACCTACCTCAACGATTAAATAAATTAGAAGCTAAAGAAGAGGACCGCTTAAAAACCTCTATGCAGGAATTTAACCGGGTACTGGGAGGAGGGGTCGTGCCGGGATCTCTCGTTCTGATCGGGGGGGATCCAGGAATCGGTAAATCTACCTTACTGCTCCAAGTATCTGCCGAGCTGGCTTCTTTGCAGCAAGAAGTACTCTATGTCAGTGGGGAAGAAAGTGAAAGACAGATTAAGATGCGTGCAGAACGCCTGAAATTGCCGTCAGATGATTTTTATGTTTATCCTGAAACAGATTTGGATGCTATTGCCGCAGCGATCAATAAATTGGAGATTGATTTCGTCGTTATCGACTCTATTCAGACGATGAACCATCCTGAAATTGAAAGTGCGTCTGGAAGTGTTTCTCAGGTCAGGGAATCGACGGCTGAATTGATGAAGATAGCTAAAAAAAATAATATTACTATCTTTATCGTCGGACATGTTACCAAGCAGGGAAGTATCGCCGGTCCCCGTATGCTTGAGCATATGGTGGATACCGTTCTTTATTTTGAAGGAGATCAAAACTATACCTTCCGTATTCTCCGATCAGTGAAAAACCGCTTTGGATCTACTAATGAAATAGGCGTATTTGAAATGCGTGAAGGTGGTCTGGCAGAAGTCTTAAATCCGTCTGAACTCTTCTTAGAAGAAAGGCTGGAAGGGACATCCGGCTCTTCTGTGGTGGTTTCTGTCGAGGGAACAAGACCTATCCTCGCTGAAATTCAGGCGCTCATCACACCGACCATATTTGGAAATGCCAAACGGACGGCTTCCGGCTTGGATCATAATCGAGTCTCTTTAATCATGGCTGTTCTTGAAAAAAGGGCAGATCTGATGCTGCAGAATCAGGATGCTTATTTGAAAGCTTCCGGTGGGATGAAGCTGGATGAGCCGGCAATTGACCTGGCCATCGCCATGAGTATTGTATCAAGCTATCTGGAGAATCAGACTTCCGCAGATGAATGTTTTGTTGGGGAATTGGGTTTAACCGGTGAAATCCGCCGGGTCAGCCAGATTGAAAAAAGAGTGAATGAAGCTGCGAAATTAGGATTTAAGAAGATTTATATTCCTAAAAATAACTTGTCAGAATTTTCAGAGGTACCCGCTTCTATCGAAATAGAAGGTGTCACAACAATTAAAGAGTGTATTCAAAAGGTGTTTAATTAGGCCGGCGGGAAGTATTTGCTTTCCCGTTTGGCTTGCTTATGCTTGGATTAGCTATATAATTTTTAAAAGGAGGTTATTAAATGGCTAGAAGAGTTATACGTTTCATATTTATCATTATCGGCGCAGCTGTCGGCTATTATGTACTGCCCTATGCTTATCAGGCAGTTCCTTTTCAAGTACCGAACTTACTCAATAATGCTGTAGCACATTTTATTATATTTGGAATTATCTTTTATTTTTTAGCAGTATTAGTTGAGGACTACATTTTGGAGCTTGTTTATCGAGGGGAAGAGTTCTTAAAGAGTCTCAATCTATCTTATTTAATATTTGGTTTCGTTGGGATGGTTTTAGGTTTAATCCTGGCCTGGTTGATTAACTTGACCCTGATTGGATTAGGTATACCTTTTATCAGTAATGTTTTACCCGTCATTCTCACAGCAATTTTAGCTTATTTTGGTTTTAGAATCGGAACAGACCGGCGTGAAGAAATACATTCTCTCTTTAGTAATCGACAAACTAAAAATGAAGAGAAAGATGTCCGCCTGGTAGATGAGAAAGTTTTCCATGAATACAAGGTCCTGGATACCAGCGCCATCATTGACGGCCGAATCAAGGATGTCCTGGCCACAGGTTTTCTAGAAGGGAATTTGGTCGTTACAAATTATGTTCTGCAGGAATTACAGCATATTGCAGATTCTTCTGACACTTTGAAGAGAGAAAAAGGACGCCGAGGATTGGATATTTTAAATGAACTTCAGAACGATCCCCGTCTTCATGTAGAGATGTACCAGGAAAGTACTAATGAGAATAAACAGGTGGATCAGAAACTGGTAGAGTTGGCTAAGGAATTGGACGGTGCTTTAGTAACCAATGACTACAACTTAAATAAAGTAGCAGAATTTCAGAATGTTCCGGTCCTTAATATTAATGACCTGGCTAACTCTGTGAAACCTGTTGTCATCGCAGGGGAAGAAATGTCTATTCAGGTGGTAAAAGAAGGTACAGAGAGAGAGCAGGGTGTAGGTTACTTGGTAGACGGGACCATGGTGATTGTAGAAGATGGTAAAAATTATATCCTGGAGACAGTAGATGTAGTCGTCACAAGTACTATTCAGACTTCTGCGGGCCGGATGATCTTTACCAAGCCGACCGATGAATGGCTCGCTCAAAGACACTCAGATGAGGATTAGCCTGTAGAAGTGCAGGCAGATATATGGTATCCTAAACCTGATAATCAGAATTTTTAAAAGGAGTATGATCCATGACCAGTAAAATTAGAGTACGCTATGCACCAAGTCCTACTGGACATTTACATATTGGAAATGCACGTACAGCGATTTTTAACTATTTATATGCCCGACATGAAGGTGGTGACTTCATCATTCGTATCGAGGATACAGATACCAAGCGAAATGTCGAAGGCGGGGAAGAAAGCCAGCTGGAAAATCTAGAGTGGCTCGGTGTTGATTGGGATGAAAGCCCGGAAAAACCGGGAGGGACAGGTCCCTATCGCCAGTCTGAACGTACGGATATCTATGCTGAGTATGCACAGCAGTTATTAGAGAGTGGTCATGCTTACTATTCTTTTGATACACCTGAAGAATTAGAAGAAGAGCGCGAGACTCAACGTGCTAAAGGCCTCATGCCGAAATACTCAGGTAAATGGCGCGATGCAAGTGAAGAAGAGATTGCAGCAGCTCGAGAAGAAGGCAGACCGGAAGCTATTCGTTTCCGTATCCCTGATGAAGGCGTCTATTCTTTTGATGATATGGTCAAGGGGAAAGTGGAGTTCCAGGCTGATTCGGTGGGCGGGGACTTTGTCATCGTCAAGAGTGACGGTATGCC
>CAYTHW010000058.1:5557-6754 GCA_964437675.1 uncultured Atopococcus sp.
TGGGCTCTGCCGCACTTAGTCCAAGCTCGATTAGTTGATGAGGATGCTGATCAGAATGAACTTGATTATGTTGAAAAAGTTGTGGGTCTTTATCAGAAAGAACTGGATTATGCTGCTCAGATCATTGACTTGGCAAGTATCTTTTTCCATGACACACCAGAGTATTCTGAATCAGCGAAGGAAGCTTTAGCTTTTGAAGGAGCCGGCGAAGTCATCGAATCTTTCAAGAATCAGTTAAACGATCTGGATGAAACAGATTACCAGGCGGATAAAGTACAGCCTTTAGTAAAGGCTGTTCAAAAAGAAACAGGAATTAAAGGGAAAAATTTATTTATGCCTTTGCGTGCAGCCTTATTGGGAGAAGCTTCAGGGCCGGGCGTGAACGAAACTGTCGAAGTTTTAGGAAAAGAAAAAACGCACAGCCATCTGGACTATGCCCTCCAGCATATTAGTAAATAAGAAACGAAGAAAAGAGAAAGTAATATGTCAAATGGTTATCCAGCAAGCTTGTGACGATGGAAGACAAGTCAGCCTTGATATATGAAATGCCTCTTGGAGTTCATCAGGTGATAAGTAGCCTGGTGCGGTTGCAGCCGTTAACCTGCTTAAAGCAGCAAAAAAAGTGGAACCACGCGACAGTGTCTTTTTACAAGACGCTGTTTTTTAATTAGCTAAAAAAGAAGGAGAAGCTATGATTAGAATATATAATACACTAACGCAAAAATTAGAAGAATTTCATCCAATGGAAGAAGATAAAGTTTCTATGTATGTCTGCGGGCCGACTGTTTATAATTATATCCATATAGGTAATGCACGAAGTATTGTAGCTTTTGATGTTATCCGCCGCTACTTCGAATATCGGGGCTATGATGTTCATTTTGTCTCTAACTTTACAGATGTGGATGATAAAATCATCAAGGCTGCTAAGGAAGAAGGAATGACTACGGTTGAATTGGCAGATAAATACATCGAGGCTTACTTCGAAGACACAGAAGCCTTAAATGTCAAGCGGGCTGATCATCATCCAAGAGTTAAAGATTATATTCCGGAGATCATTTCCTTCATTGAGGACTTGGTTGAGAAAGAATATGCTTATGAAGTTGATGGTAATGTTTATTACCGCACCCGTGCGTTTGAAGATTATGGGAAGTTAAGCAACATCTCTCTTGAAGAGCTGCGGGAAGGAGCCAGTGAACG
>CAYTHW010000059.1:0-6703 GCA_964437675.1 uncultured Atopococcus sp.
AAATTGTTGTAAGTCACTGACTTACTTAGGTGTCCTGTTTCTTAAATAAGAAACAATGACCCTGCACATTTGGTTGTATTACTTTGTTCAGTTTTCAAAGATCTATTTGTGTGCGTTGTTTTGACGCGACTTTTATATAATAGCACCGTTCTATTTTTTTGTCAAACATTTTCCCGAATTTATTTTCAGTTTATAAATCTTTTTAATCAGCCGGTGAAGATTTCATATAGGAAAAATCGTGATCTTCTTTTTTGGTTATCATCAATAACCCATCACCTAAAGGAAGTAGCGTACACTTTAAACTTTCATGCGTCAGAACTTCGTCCAGAAACTCATTTAATTTACGGTGTATTTTTCTTACTCTCTTAGGAATGAACTTTTCATCATACATGATGGTGCCGCCTTGAAGAACATCGTCTACCGCAAGAATCCCGCCCACTTTTAATAATTTCATGAGATCTGGGAAAAATTCTGGATATTTGGCCTTGGCGCTGTCCATAAAGATAAAATCATAAGGACCTTCCAGTGTTTGTAAACACTCAGCTGCATCGCCTTCAAGTACTGTAATTTTATCTTCCATCTGAAATTCAGCGATATTAGCGTGTGCTTCTTCAATCATTTGGGGATTCCGTTCGATGGTCGTCACATGGCCATTTTCTTTCACCCGCTCAGCCATAAGCAAGGCTGAAAAGCCGATAGCCGTTCCGACTTCCAGAACTTCCTCAGGCTGGATTAGATCAAACAGCCAGTCCAAAAAGACCACACTTTCATGAGGAATAACCGGCACCCGTCTCTGACCCGCTTCTTCTTGTAATTTATTTAATTTTCCCGGTAATTCTTTTTGCTGGTTACGTAAATATTCACGGACACCTGAATCAATGACCGGCCAGTCCATCATTCTGTTTCTTCTCATCATTATCTTCCTTAAAATAAAATATATTTCTCTTGATTGCCGACTAGTCTTCCATCTGTCGGTTAAAGTCAATGTATCTGTCTAAAAGCTTCATAATCGGAGCCCCTGCCAGCATGACAACGACTTCTCCTAAGGCGACTGTGAAATAGCTGAACCAAAACGGCAATTGGAATGCCAGGTATAATTCTGCAGCTATGATAAAGGAAAAGACAGCAAACATTAAAGTGTTGACTAGCATCTTCGGCATGACATTAGACATCTTCCTGGTCAGCAGTCTCATCGCTAAAAGCGCCAACAGAGTGTGGGCTGTTCCAAAGAGGATATCCAGAAGAGCAGTAGGCGAAAAAATTAAATTGGATATAAATACTCCTGCTGCGATTCCAATGATGTACTTTTTATTGAAGACTGCTAAATGATTTAATATTTCCGACAGCCGGAATTGGACCGCTCCAAAAGACATCCATGAAAAAGCCGCTGTCAGCACCACATAAATTGTTGCTATCACAGCATTTAATACCCATTGTTTCGTTTTTTTATTATTTGACATCACTATTCCCCCTAGTTTTTTTACGTTGGATGGTTTCGAACAACATTTTTGATTCCCTCGATATTCTAACAGTATCTATTTATTTTGTAAATCTTTCCCAAAAAGAAGCTTGTTGAGTCAGAGCTTCCTTCTTTTCATCCGGATCTCTCGAACTAACAAACTTCTCACTCATCTGAGTTTACTTATATCTAATTATTTTTCTAAAATTACCTGAGCAGCTGCGTAATTATCCGTATGGGTTATGGAGACGAAAGCTTTACCATCAAAAGGACATTCCACTATCTGCGGCTGCCCTTTCTCATCATTTAAAATGGATACATTTTGAAAGGTAACTGTCTTTCCAATTCCTGTTCCCATGGCCTTGCTGAAGGCTTCTTTGGCTGCGAAGCGGCCGGCTAGAAATTCAAGCCGCCTCTTCGGACTCCTTTTTTCATAATCAACGCGTTCTCTCGCTGAAAGAACTCTTTCAGGAAAGCGGGCCTGTTTTTCTACAGCCTGCTGGATGCGCTCCATTTCAATTAAGTCTACTCCAATTCCATGAATCAATGTTTTCCCCCATTACATCTATATTTTTAACGCCTCGACCACTTGGATGAGGTTGGTTGAAAAACTCGATTTAAAGAGCAAATGATCTTTAGGCTGAATATTATCTTTCAGATATTCAATCACCTGTTCGAGGTCTCCTTCAATATGATGAACATTCACTTGGTGAAAATCTGTATCTTTCTTCAGTTCATCATAAAGTTCCTTCATCAACTCGCCGTAAAGCAGGACATGATCCACCTGGTCCGCTTCTATCACAGAAGCCAGCTCCCGGTGGTACCGCTTGGAATCTGTGCCTAACTCGCCCATATCTCCGAGAACCAGCCACTTAGTAGACAGGTTATCCAGATTCAAAAAGCTGCTAATCGAAGCTTTCATCGAAGTGGGACTTGCATTATAGGCGTCATTGAGCATCTGGCTTTGATTAAAGCCAAGGACCCATTCCAGTCGGTGGGCCGTCAGTTCAAATTCTGACAAAGCTTTTACAGCTTTCTCATAAGTTACATCCAAAACCAGTCCGACCGCCATAGCAGCTAAGGCATTATTAACATTATATTCACCTGGAAGGGGAATAGAGATAGTAGTCTGGGGTTCAAGATTAGTCGAAAAGGTTGTTTTTTTCATCGAACTTTCGATGAACAATGGATAAACAGCATTGCTTCGCTCCTGCCCGAAGGTAAGGCAGTTGAAGGGCCGGCTTTCTTCCAAACGCCTGGTCAGCAGCTCTTCATCACCATTGATGATGAGGTCCCCCCCATTTTTCAAGCCATCGACGATTTCGAACTTAGCAGCTGCTATTCCGTCTCTATTTTCAAAAAACTCAATATGAGATTCACCAATCATAGTGATGACGGCAATATCCGGTTCCGCTAAGCGAGAGAGGTCAGAAATTTCATGGGGATGATTCATCCCCATTTCTAAAACGATGACTTCCGTATCTCTCGGCATCTGAAGAATAGTGATTGGAAGACCGATATCATTGTTAAAGTTACCCTCCGTCTTATGTGTCCGGTAAGTCGTTGCCAAAACAGCCGCAGTCATATCCTTAGTCGTTGTTTTTCCATTACTGCCCGTAATGCCTACAACTTTAGGGTGGACCTCTTTTAAATAATTTTTTGCAAAAGATTTTAAGGCTTCGTGGGTATCCTCTACCTCAATCAGAAGGATACCCTCCGGCGCATCAGCCAAATCCCGACTCCAAAAAGCAGCCGCAGCTCCTTTTTCTACTGCCTGGTTAATATAGTCATGTCCATCATTATCGGCAATCAAAGGAACAAACAAAGCATTCGGCTGAAGCTTCCGTGTATCAAAGGAAACACTGGTTACCTGCTGGTCACCGGCATCCCCCAAGTCATTAAGCGCACCTACGGCTTGTGCAATATCTGAGATTTTCCAAGCTGGCATAACAGCCTCCTATCGTTCTTCTGAAAAGTATCCCTGACGCTCATTAAATCTCTGCAGTCCAAGCTGGATCAGCTCTTCAATTAAGTCACTGTAGCTCAAGCCTGTCGCTTCCCACAGAGAAGGATACATACTGAATTGTGTAAAGCCCGGGAAGGTATTCACTTCATTGATAAACACTTCATCATTTTCGGTCACAAAGAAATCTGCTCTGGCCAGGCCGCTGCCCTCTATAGCAGCAAAGGCACGGCTGGCATAGTCACGTACGGTACGGGAAACTTCCTCGCCGACAGCTGCCGGGATTTTCATCTCTACAGTATTATCAATATACTTGGATTCATAATCATAGAAACCTTGTTTCTTCACTAATTCACCTGGAACTGAAGTGTGGATATCGTCATTTCCCAGCAGGGCTACTTCTACTTCTTTAGCTTCTACTCCTTGTTCGACAACTATCGTGCGGTCGAAACGGAAAGCTTCTTCAATGCCGCTTATCAAAGAATCACGGTCATTACATTGAGAAATCCCCACACTGGAACCCAAGTTAGAAGGTTTGACGAACATCGGATAGATCATCGTCGCTTCACAACGCAAGACAACTTCTCTCTCATCCGACTCCCACTGGCGTCTCCAAACTTTCTCGTAAGGAACTTGAGGAAGACCGGCTTCCTGGAAGAGAACCTTGGAGATACTCTTATCCATTCCTATAGAACTCGCCAGCACCCCGCAGCCTACATAAGGAATACCAATCGTCTCAAACAGCCCCTGGATGGTGCCGTCCTCGCCATTAGGCCCATGTAAAACCGGAAAGGCGATACTGTTTTCTTCTTTTAATTCATCGATCGTCATAGCAACACCCACATTAGCAGTTTCAGCATGGTCGTCATCCGGCAGCACTAAAGCCATATCCTCTACGCTGGGTATCTCTTCTTTTTCAGTGATGAGACGGCCTTTGATCCAATCTCCTTCACGGGTGATAAAGACCGGCTGCACTTCATAGAAATCATAATATATGTTTTGAATGATCGAGTGGGCAGATAAAATAGCGATGTCATGTTCTTCGCTTTTACCGCCGTATAATAAAAATATTTTCATAGTGGACTCCTTGTTGATGATATAATTTCACTGTATCTTATTTTAACATATCTCGCAGATGTCGTAGACAGGGAATCAGTTAAATCTTTAGAGCAAAAAAGACTGATTTCTCAGTCTTTTTTTATCCGTCATATAAAGCGGCTAGCTGACACGGCTTTTATATTCTCCGCCATTTTGAGTACTTACTTCTATTAACTCTCCTGTTTCAATGAAGTCCGGCACGTTAATGGTCAATCCTGTCTCCAGTGTGGCCGGCTTGCCGCCTGTCCCGGAAGCAGTTGCTCCTTTAATTCGTGGCTCCGTCTCAGTAACTGTTAGGTTGACTGAAGTGGGAAGTTCTACTCCGATAACTTCCTGGCCGAAAAATTGAATCTCACATGTACTGTTTTCAACTAAAAACTTCATCTCTTCTTCGACTGTATTTAATGGTAGTTCATATTGTTCATAGGTTGTATTGTCCATGAAAATGGCATTAGTACCGTCACTGTATAAGTATTGAACTTCCTTCGTCTCGATATAGGCCTGTTCAAACTTTTCATCCGGGCGGAGTGTTGTTTCAAAAATAGCTCCTGTACGAACATTTTTAAGTTTCATCCGCATAACGGTGTTACCTTTTCCCGGCTTATGATGGTTGGCTTCGAGAACTTGGATCAAGTCATCGCCGTCAACATAACGCATACCTGAACGTAAATTTACTGCTTGTATCATGTTCTAAAAATCTCCTTTTTAAGTTTATAGCTCATTATAACATGCACCACTGGTTATTTTTCTCCCTTTTCAGGCAGCATCACCAGCATAGCGTTCAAACCGTAGCCTTCCCCCTCTTCACGGGAAGAGTGGAGGTTCGGATTACCCAGGGTGACTTCCTCTGCCACTTCCACATTATAAGGCAGCAGTCCATTGTCTCTCAAAATGCTGACATTGGCTTCAACCATGTGAAGATGATATTTTTCACCTTTTTGGTAGAAGAAGTCATCCCGGCTGTCAAATTCTTCAAAAGCCTCATAAACTTCAGGGCCTACTTCATAATCATCCTGTCCGATAGAAGGTCCCACATAGGCAATGACGTCTTCAGCCTTCGTCCCGAACCGGCCGGCCATTTTTCTTAAAGCTTTTTCAGAGATACGTTTTACTGTGCCCCGCCAGCCGGAATGGAGGATGGCCAGGGCATGATTTTTTGGATCATAAAGAACCACCGGCGTACAGTCCGCAAACTTCACCCACATCGCTGTGCCGGGCTGATCCGTATAAACACCGTCAGCCTCGTCAAAGATGCGGCCGATGATATAATCCTCCCCATTTTTACCTGTGGCATATTCCACATTGGAGCCATGACACTGTCGGCCTGTATAAATGGAGCCGGGTTGAATATCCAGAGCATGGAGGACTGTTTCTATATTATCTTTCAGTCCATCACCGACATTCTGTTCGCGAAGATCATTTTCCATTCCACTGATAAAGTTAGGAATGTGATATTTATTTAGTAGTTTCGATTCCATAAGCATCCTCCCTTTTTCAATAGGCTTATAATACCATTAATAGGGATTATTTTGAGAGGATATTTGTCAGCCACTTATTCGCATAGGTAGTGACTAAACCTAACACGACCATACCTAATAGGAAGCCTACTACGATCGTATCGAAAACATCTCCCGTTCCAAAGAAAGTTGCTGAACCTAGAAAAGTTGCAGGAGCAATTTGGAACCAGTCGATATTTTGGGCAAAAGTCATTAAGAAAGATAAAAAGAAGACTGGAATAACTGCTAAATAAGGATTATCCGGCGGCAGCATACCTATCACACCGACGGCAGCCATGGCTAAAAAAGCTCCTAAAAGAAAACCGGGGCCGCTCGTTTTAATAGCTTCAGGTTTAGCACCGCCATAAAAATAAACTGACCAGCCTATGAAGCCGGCCCATGAAGGCCATTCATAGATATTACAAACAAAAACCCAGACCATGGCAATCACACCAACTAAGAGTGAAATCGGCATATATTTATTGTCCATCATTTTCTTCCTCCTGTTTTACTAATTTAAATAAGTTTATAAAAAAAAGGCCTGCCGGGGCAGGTCCTTTAAAATAATATTATTCTTCTGAAGCTTCAGTTTCATCATTTTCAGAAGTAAGTCCGTATTTTTTATTGAATCGTTCAATACGTCCATCTGCTTGAGCAAATTTCTGACGGCCGGTGTAGAATGGATGA
>CAYTHW010000060.1:0-6610 GCA_964437675.1 uncultured Atopococcus sp.
CTGTCCGGGTTTGTCTTACCAAAGAAACTTTTCCTTCTCCCAGCCGGATGATGAATTTCAGACCCAGGAAAGATTGGATCGATGCTGCCGCTTTAGGCAGACGGCCGCCCTTGACGATATTATCCAAAGTCACGAGCATCGCAAGCAGCTTAGTTTCTTCATCCAAAATTTTCAGATGATCCAGTATTTCTCCACTCGAAGCACCCTCTTCTACTAAACGACAGGCCTGCTCAACGATCAAGCCTTCACCAAAGGAGGCCATTCTCGTATTGAAGACATGTACATTTTCAAAATCTTCAGCTGCAAGCACAGCCGACTGATTGGTACCGGATAATTTGCTGGACATGGTGATAACGATAATCTCGTCATAACCTTGCTTTAAAATTTCTTCATACTTGGCCATAAAATCGGCCGGCGTAGGCTGAGAAGTCGTCGGTAGATAATCGATTTCTTCCATCTTTTGATAGTACTCTTGATGAGAAATATCTATATTTTCCTTGTAAGATTCATTGCCGAACAATATATATAACGGGATTTGATAGAGATCAGGCAATAATTTTTGGCGCTCAGTTAAGTCTGCCGTAGTTTCGGTTAATATTGCAATTGTACTCATGGGACAGTCCTCCAAATTTGTAATAAAATATCATTTCAATACTACAGGTAAACAGGATCAAACACAATATCATTTGGCTGTGAGCTCTCAGGAGGAATAGCTTTAAGAACAGAAAAACTCCCTTTAAGGGAGATGTAATAAACCATCTGCTTAAAGAGAGCTTGAATTTTTTGTTTTCCAATTAGGCTAGAATATTTTCTGCCTGCTCTTTAATATCGAAAACGTATTCCACAGTAGCTTCATCATATGGGAATCGTGTCACACAAGTCGGTGCGAGGATGACATTACGCATGCCGGAATCTTTTAAGACATGATAGATTTGGTTTCTTAAAGCATTCCGATCATCTTCTGTCACCGATTTATCCAAGATACCTGTCATGACCGTCTTACCGGAAAAATCTATACCCTCTTTGATTTCAGGCAGACTCTCCCAGACGTGCCAGTTGATCACTTGTGTTGGATAAGCCTGCATCACAGAGAACATGGCATTTTCACCATGGATATGAAGAGTATTCAACCAGCCCTCTTCAGCCCCTTTAAGAACTTCAAGGTCATAAGCCTTTCCATATTTAATATACTCTTCTTCAGTAGTGGAATCATAAGTAGCCAGCTGAGTAGCAAAATATACTCCTGCCGCACCTAATTCGATCGCTTTCTCAGCCACGTCATGGCCGATTTTAGCAAGCACTTCCAGCGCACGGATGACTTTCTCTTCATCTTCTTTGATGTGTTCCATCACCTTGCCCTGCGCCAGTTTATTAGCAGTTGTTAAAGGGCTGAAGACTGTAAAGATGACCGGTGCTTCTCCCTGAACTAAATCTAAGAGTAATTCTAAAGATTTGAGTTCACGTGCAAGAGCACCTTCATCGACAGGTGTATATTGAATCTTATCCCAGTCATCTACAGTATGGATAGGAGTTTCCGACAAGATAGAGACTCCACCGCTGGCCATCTCTGAATAATCAACAGTGGTCCCATGGTCTTCTGTCATGTACATTCCGTTATTCATAGTTTTGATTACGGATAAATCATATTTTTTGTACATATCATAGGTTCCCTCAGCTAACTTCTGAGGATCACGGTCGATCTCCGGTAAGTGAGCCCAGAAGGAGTGCGGCACTTTGTCCATTTTTTCTCCTGCAAGTGTTCGTTTTACCATTTCTACCTTATTCATTGTATCTCTCCCTTTCTCTGCTAATTAATTATAATATTGTAGTCTTTTGCTGATGCGTCCAAAAATGACAGATAAAAATCCACATACAATCCAATAGATTAGAGCTGCAGCTATATAAGATTCCAGATAACTGAAGCTTAAAGCTGCGGCAACTTGAGCCTGCGCTAAAATTTCTACCAACCCAACAGTAAACGCCAGGGATAAAGCTTTAATAATTTTTAGAAAGGCATTTAAGAAGAGCGGAACAGCGTAGGCCAAGGCCTGGGGTACAATAATTCTTCTAGTTAACTGCCTGTTATTCATCCCAATCGATTTCCCAGCATCAATCTGTGAGGAATCGATAGAGTAAAGCGCACTGCGGATATTCTGTGCCTCGATAACTCCTTCTAAAGCGATATAGGTGGTAAGTACGATCACCACTGCCGGGAATTGTCCGGGCTCGCGAGTTAAACCAAAAATTGCTAAAAAAGGTGCTGCAATATCCGGGAGTGCATATCTCATGATAAAGAGATGGACGATCAGAGGCACTCCCCTGATATAGGAGCGGATAATATTGATGATCTGCTGAACGACCGGGATTCTTTTCTCTTCAATCCAAGCCAGAACAGCTCCTAATAATATTCCAAAGACCAAAATTGTCACAGCATAAAGCAAGGTCCTGGGGACAGCAGTAGCTATAATCCCCATGGTTTCTATTACAACATCCCATTTAATATTCATCTAATTCTAGGCCCCCTAACGTAAATAATGTGCTAAGCGCTTCTCAAAGAACCGCATAACAGCAATTATCAGTGATGAAAGTGCCCAGTAGACAAGAGCGACAGTAAGAAATATTTCAACCTGATTAATTCCTAAAGTATTGGACACTAAAATATTGGCCTGCCCCATCAAATCGGTTAAACCGATTGTGAATAAAAGCGAGGTATCCATCAATAAATCAACCATAGCATTCGTCAAGCTCGGTAAGGTCATCGGAATTAACTGCGGGATGATTATTCTCCTCAAACCTTGCCAGCGTGTCATCCCAATACTTCTGGCCGCATCATATTGCGACCGGGGCATGGCCTGTATACTTGGTTTAACCATTGCCGATATAAAAGCTACCGTATAAAAGACCAAGGCTACGATCGAAGATGTGAGGCGATCAATGGCACTGGGGGAGACACCAAAGGGGGCTAGAAATACTGGTAATCCGTAATAAACGATAAAGATATGTACGATTCCCGGTGTACTGCGTACGAAGGATGAGTATATATCAAAAATCTGCTTTAACACGGGTACCTTTTTCAATTCCGCAAAAGCCATTAGAACACCCAGTATGATACTGATGATGGCTGTTACGGTAAAGATATACAAGGTTATTGGAAGCTTCGATAAAATAACTGGAAAGATATCAATCATAAATCCAATATCCATTAATACACCTCCTTCATTTACTATTTTTAATTAATTGATACTTTCTTCGGAAATATCATATTCAAAGATATCTTCACCAAACCATTTTTCAGACAATTCAGTTAAAGTACCATCTTCTTTTAATTGAGCCAGAGCATCATCCACAGCGGTTTTTAAGTCTTCTTGATCTTGACCTAAAACAAAGTAAGTCGGGATGACTTGGATAGGCTCTGAGGCATTTTCGATGTTCAGACCTAATTCTTCAATGATTTCATCTTGTCCTAAGTTGGATGGGTGGATGAGGACATCATATTCTCCATTGTCCACCTGCTGTAAAGTTTCAGCTGTGGTTCCCGGTTCTTGTATCGGGAATTCGATCTGGTGATCTGGATTCTCTTCGTTCCACGTGTTAAGTAAATTGAAAATTCCACCGTTAGGAGATGGCGGAACAACTCTTGCATTCTCATCAGCAAGATCTGCTAAGCTTTCGTACTGAGTATCCCCTTCACGTCTCCAAATTTCGATGATTGAAGCACCAGTATGTTCTTCCGGGAATAAATAAGCTTCCTGACGTTCAGCTGTTTTGTAAAGCCCCCCGCCGATCATTTGGTAGCGGCCGGTATCAAGACCTACCTGCGTAGCATCTGCGTCAACTGCTTCTACTTCGAAATTGTAACCTTCAATTACTTCCTCTAGAGCATTAATCAAATCTACTTCGTATCCTGTTAATTCACCAGTTTCATCTGTATAAGTTAAAGGACGGGAGTCATTCTCCAATGCTACAGAGACGGTCGTTGTATCTTCAGACCCACCTGTTTCGTCACCAGCAGAGTCTTCAGCTCCACCACATGCTGCCAGAACAAGTGCTGCAAAACCTATCGATAAAACTTTAAATAATTTATGTATTTTCATGATTATTCCCCTTTTTTAAATTTAGTCCACTTTCAATGGCTTTTCTAACTTTTTAACAAACTGACTCGTCCGTTCTTCTGTCGGATGCTGGAAGATCTGCTCAGGAGGGCCTTCTTCCACGATATGACCTCCCTCCATAAAAACGACTTTGTTAGAGACATGTTTAGCAAATTCCATCTCATGAGTCGTAATCAGCATCGTTGTTCCCAAACCAGCCAGATCCTGCAGAATCTGAAGGACTTCTGCCGACCGTTCCGGATCCAGAGAAGAGGTCGGCTCATCTAACAAAATCACCGAGGGATTGAGCGCCATCGCCCGTGCAATCCCTATTCTCTGCTGCTGGCCGCCCGACAATTGATAAGGATACTTATCCAGATGATCAACCATCCCTACTCTTGAAATTTCTCGAATCGCTATCTCTTCTGCTTCTTCTTTTGGCTTGTCTTGCACGATGATCAAGCCTTCTGTCACATTTTCTAAGACTGTTTTATTACGGAATAAACTGTAGTTCTGGAAAACCATTGCTGTTTGACGGCGCAGCTTAACGATATCTGACTGCTTGGCATTCTCAGCATCGACCGATATGCCATTGATAGTAATTATTCCTCTATCAGCCGGTTCCAAATAATTAATGATTCTCAGTAAAGTAGTCTTACCTGTTCCACTCGGCCCGATAAGGGAGACCACATCTCCCTGATCAACATGTAAATTAATATCTTTTAATACATGATTGTTACCGTAGCTTTTATAAACATGATCTAATTGCAGCATTTAATCCCCCCTTAAAAATAGCTTAAAAAAGCAAAAACTCGCCCTTAACTAAAAGGACGAGTTGAATCGTGGTTCCACCTAATATTCGCCAAAAAATGGCCTCAAACATAATCATAACATGTCGTACCTCTAACGGCCTACACCGTCCAATCCTACTCTTCTTCAGATTGGCCGCTCAAAGAAGCATTTAATTTAGATTCATTGCCTACTCTCACCCTCCGCAGGCTCTCTGAGAACTTCACTAAACATTCATTCTTATCAAAGCGTTTATTATATTTTTATCTAGCATATAATTATTATTCTAGCTACTGACTAAATAAAAGTCAACTAAAACATGTATAAAAAAATTTTTATTCATCGATATAATAATTATTCACATGAAGTAAAGCCTTTGGCAGCAACTCCAGCCTTTTTATTATCCCTATTATTTATGAAAAAAAGAATAAATATTAATTGGTTGACTTTGTTTTTGTTTCTAGGTAGTATAATGACAATAAAGATATAAGGCTGAGAAAAGAAGATTATTTTGTCTGTTCTTTACAGAGAGCCCGGCTAGATGAGAAAAGGCAGGAAACAGCAGAATAAAAATGGTCTTGGAGCAGTTGGAATGAGAGAAAATCAAATTCCAAACGGTAGAAGCACCCGTTACAGTGCAGCAGTTGTCAAAGACTGGCAGAGGTATTTGAAGTGATTCAAATATAAAAATGGGTGGTAACACGGCATCATCGACTATCATGATCGTCCCAAAAAGAATAAGATTCTTTTTGGGGCGGTTTTTTTGCTTTATATTCTTATATTATATAATTAAAAAGGGGAGGAATTAACAATGTCAAAATTTAAGAAAAATATTTTTTCTATCATTACGTTGATTGGATTACTTATCTTAACAGCTTGTGGAGCAGATACAGGATCAGATACAGAGTCGCAGACGAACGGCGGAGCAGAAGGAGAGACGACACAAGTGAAGGTCGGTATCGTAGGGGAGGGGCCTTCAAATGAGCAGTGGTATCATCTGGAAGAGGTTCTCTTAGAGGATAATATCGAATTGGAACTCGTAGTTTTTGAAGACTATGCGACACCAAATACCGCTTTATCAAGTGGGGATTTGGATCTTAATGCCTACCAGCATCGTCTGTTCTTAGAAGAATACAATGCAGATGCCGGGGATGACCTGGTTGAAATTGCTGCAACTACTTTCAATCCTCTGGGGCTTTATTCAGATACTATCACCAGTGTTGAAGAAATCGAGGAAGGCTATTCAGTGGCTATCCCCAACGACCCTTCCAATGGCGGTCGTGCTCTAATTCTCTTGCAGCAGGCCGGTTTAATTCAATTGGATGAAGAAGCAGGTTTACTGCCTACGATAGATGACATCACTGATAATACGATGAACTTGGATATTGTAGAGATAGATGCTGCTCAAACGCCGCGTGCTATGTCCGATCAGGATTTTGTAGTCATCAACAATGACCATGCCACAGCTTCCGGCTTAATTCCAACAGAAGATGCTTTCTTCTTAGAGCAGATCGATGAGAATACAGATCCGTATGTCAATATTATCGCTGCTCGATCAGAGGATTCAGATAATGAAGTCTACCAAACAATCGTAGAGCGTTACCAGACAGATGAAGTTAAAGAGATCATCGAAGAAGCGACCAAAGGTTCTTCAATTCCTGCTTGGGAATAACTAAAACCAAATAACCTATATAAATTTAAGATGAGATTGAAAAAAGGCCGGGATTTTT
>CAYTHW010000061.1:0-5967 GCA_964437675.1 uncultured Atopococcus sp.
AGAAAGGCTTTGAATGCAAGGTGTCTTTCTCACCCCCCGAAGTAGAGAAAGCATGTGGTATCGCAATTGAATACTTTAATTTAGAAGACAAAGAAGACATTATCCAAATTGCCGGGGACAATGCTATACCGATCAAGCAATTTTATGAATATGAAAAGTAAGAGATCAGGTCACTGATAAGGTGACCTGTTTTTTCATGGAAGGTAGTTGGTCAAACCAGCCAAGTTTACTTCTTTTAAGTTCGTTAACCTTGCTCTTTAAGCATTATCTATAGGTAATAATTATAAATACACTTCCAAAAACATATTGCAAAAAAATTAACAGATTGATAACATAATCTCATTTATCAGAATTTGAGGAGGAAAGAGATGAAAAAAGATAAATTATTTTCTATTATTTCGATTGTAATTATGGTGATTTTAGCTGGTTTGTATTTAACAGTGGCCACCCCTTGTATACATGACGGTGAGGGTCCTGCGATGAAATGTATATGGACGCACAGAGTAGTGATTGGATTAGCGATCATGCTCATTATCACTGGTATTATTAAGTTATTTCAACGTCCGTCTGTTGCTTTAGGTATTAACCTCGTTGAAATTTTAATCGCTGTATTTGGTGTATTGGTGATGACATTTATTATAGGTACATGCGGCGATCCAGCCATGCCGTGTAATGCATTAATGCGTTCGTCTGGTTTAATCGCCTGGATAGCTTATATAATTGTGGACGGAATCGCTTTGTTCAGATACAAGTCACTCAGTCAACTGCCCGGCGAATCACACTTAGATTAAGAAATAAAGGTGAATGTATTGAAAAATTTATTGAATGAACTGCCGAAAAAGAATTTGGAAAATCAATTCGGCCGTAGTGTGAGTATTTTTGTTTTGGTCATGATTTTGGCTTTCAGCTTATTTCTGGCCACCTTCATCACAGTCAGTTTAAGAAATGGAATGCAGTCGATGGAAGCTCGAATGGGGGCAGATGCTATTATCCTGCCGAGGGACTCTGAAAATGAATATGAAGGAGCCTTAATTTCTGGAACGCCCAGTAATTTCTATATGGAAATTGAATATATGAATCAAATAGCGCAGATAGATGAAGTAGAAAAATATTCTCCGCAAGTCTATGTGACTTCAGCTGATGCATCGTGCTGCGCATCCCCTATGCAGATTATTGGGATTGATCCGGCCACTGACTTTTCAGTCAGACCTTGGCTGACCCAAGAAGTCTCAGGAAATCTAGCTGATGATGAAGTTTTTGCCGGCAGGAATATAATTGGTGGAGTAGGCGAGAAGATTCAACTTTATGGCAAAGATTACACGATTAAAGGCAAGTTAAGTGATACTGGACTGGGTTTTGATGAGAGCACGTTTTTAAATCTTGACGAAGCCAGGGAGATTGCAGAAAAAGCTAAAGACTTTGGTTTAGTTGCTGAAGAAGCTGATTCTGATGAATATATTTCAAATATTATGGTAGATACAATAGATTCTATTCCGGTTTCAAAGGGTGTGTCAGCTATCAACCGTGAATTAGCAGGAACACCTATACGTGCTCAGTCGACCAGTGATATGATTTCCATGTTTGCCAGTCAAATGTCTCAAACAACACGCTATATTTTAGTTATCGTTATCTTATTATGGGTTCTAAGTTTAGTTATTTTATTTATTGTCTTTTCGATCATGGTGCGGTCGCGAAGTGACGAATGGCAGGCTATGAAAATAATTGGCGCCAGTGAGAAGCAAATGCGTACCATTGTCCAAAAAGAGAGTGTCATTCTAAGTGCCTCCGGAGCACTGGCAGGAGTTGTGTTGGCAATCATTGTAGCCTTACTATTCAAGCAGAATATTGAAAACGCTGTAGAATTACCTATTCTCACTCCTAATCTAGCAGTGACGATTCTGATAGCAGGTGTAAGTTTACTGATCTGCTCTTTATTAGGGCCGATAGCTTCAAGCGTAGCTCTGAATAAAGAAATAAATGACAGTCAAAATAATAAAGAATAGAAAGAGGGAAATCAGTGTTATTGGAAGTGAAAAACTTAAGTAAAAGTTTCAAACGTCATGCAGGGAGCTTTAGTCCAGTCGATGATTTGTCTTTTTCTATGGGAGACGGTGAGCTTGTAGTTATTTCCGGCCGGTCCGGCTCAGGAAAAACGACTTTTCTCAATTTAATCAGTCGATTGATTAGAGCAGATTCTGGTGAAATTATTTTCAAGGGAAAAAATATTGTAGATCTCAGTGCAGAAGAAAGCTCAGTCTATAGAAATCAAGAGATTGGCTATTTGGTTCAACATCCCACTTTGCTTAAAAGTTTAAATGTCATAGAAAATGTTATGTTTCCATTTTATTTGATAGGAAATCGTGAAGGCAGTCCGGTAGAAAAAGCCAGAACCATACTTGAAGAGATGAATATTGATTATTTGATGAATTCTCTGATAGAGACCTTGTCCGGAGGAGAATTAAAACGGGTGGCTTTAGCCCGGACGCTGATTAACCAGCCGGACCTGCTTTTGATAGATGAACCTACTTCAGATTTAGATGAAGAGACCGCTCGTGATATGATTAAATATCTCCAGAAGATTAATGACCAGGGAACAGCGATGATCGTTGTCAGCCATGACAATGAAGTATTGGCTTTGGACGAAAAACAGCTGGTTTTCAAAGAAGGACAGCTTCATCGTCTGTGAATAATTAAAATTATGAATTTAAAGAGTTGGCTGACAGCCAGCTCTTTTTTTGCTGCTCATTAACATAAAACATCAACCCAAACAAATTATTAGATTTGATAAGTAAAGCCATTAATAAAAGGAATAGCACACCACTGGAGAAATTTAGAGGCTCTCTTCTTAATTAAGCAAGCTTTTATAAAAGTCAAGAAAAAAGCTTGTGATTGTTTTAATTAATAGACTCTCGTAAAGTTCTAATTATAATATTTACTAATCGATCAGCGGTTGAAAGAGCTGCCTCCAAATGGTAAATTTCTGGAGGTGGAAAATTTTGCGCCTGAAAGTTTTAAATAATAAGTTGACTTTATAGGGGTTAAGTATAAATAAACCTCACAAGATAAAAATAGAGGACGGGGGAGTGGATTATGTCAGAAACTCTAACAACTAATTTGAAAACAGCAGCAGATACGGCTGATAAAGAATTTATCGGAGCCGATACAGATAATGCTGAGTATTTGAGAAATATTACAGACTTAACGAATGCAGAATTAAAAGAGCTGGAAAAAAAACCTAAATCTCAACGAGAAATTTTATGGGATAAAATCATCTGTTTTTTACCTGCACTTACGGCGGTCCTACATTTGATTGAATATTTATATTATCCTAACCTGCCTGGTAATACAGCTACGAATGTTTACACGTGGTTTTTAGTAATATTCATTGTCTATTTCTTAATCAGAGCAGTCATCGCTCTGGTAAATGAAAAACAAATGAGAAGATGGCGTCACGCTGCCCCATTTCAAAGTCTGGTATTCCTGTTATTGATGATTTACGATATTTTAACCTTGAAAACAGGAACTTTACTTTTACCCTACTTCCCCTGGGTGGATGAAATTTTCACCTCAATTATTGGGGATGCTTCTTATTTAGCGGAATCTACTGCAGCCAGCTTATCCTTACTATTTCAAGGCTATTTCATGGGCGCGGCCTTAGGAATCCTGACCGGTATCATGTGTGGCTACTTTGAAAAAGTGAATTATTGGATCGCTCCATTTACAACGGTCATCGGATCGATTCCAACGACAACCTGGCTGCCTATTGTGATGGTGCTTGCCAGTTCATTGAGAAATGGTGCCGTTTTTGTCATCGCACTTGGTGTGTTTTTTGCTCTGACCAATGCCACATTTTCCGGAGTAAGATCGATTGATGAATCACAATTCGAAATTGCACGGATACTGGGAGCCGACCAAAGCCAGTTGATAACCAGGGTGGCAGTTCCGTCCATCTTACCCAATGTCTTTACCGGCCTGATCCAGGGTATGTCAACTGCTTGTACTTCACTGATTGTTGCAGAGATGGTAGGAGTGGAGTCCGGCCTGGGATGGTATATTACCTGGCAGAAGAACTGGGCGGAATATGACAAGATGTATGCAGGGATTCTTGTTATCAGTATCATGTTTTTAACTGTTAACTTCTTGCTCCGTTATTCTGAAAAAAGATTATTGAAATGGAAGGATGCCTAATGACAGTATTAGAAGCAAAGAATATGTATAAAGCTTTTCCGACAACAGATTCAGGTATAAATTTAGTTTTACAGGATATAAATTTTAAAGCTAAAGAAAATGAATTCCTGTCCATAGTCGGACCGTCAGGATGTGGTAAATCAACCTTGCTTCGCTTAATTGCAGGATTGTCACCGATAACTCATGGTGAGCTGACTCTGAACGGAGTCCCTATCGAAGATACTGATTCCAACCGCGGGATGGTCTTTCAAAATGCCACTCTCTTCCCTTGGAGGACTGTAGAAGAAAACATCAGATTCTCACAGGACATGAAAAAGGAACGTAACGATGATGAGGTCAGCCGCCTGATAGACTTAATTGGTTTAACCGGATATAAAGATTACTATCCCAGCCAATTATCAGGTGGAATGGCTCAGCGTGTCAGCCTGGCTCGTACAATGATTAATCGGCCGGAAGTTTTTCTGCTTGATGAGCCTCTGGGTGCCTTGGATGCGTTTACTAGAGCTAATCTGCAAGATGAGCTGTTGAAACTTTGGCAGGAAAATAACAACTTGATGATCATGGTTACTCACGATGTTGAAGAAGCTGTTTATATGGGGACTAAAGTAGTGGTTATGAACAGTCATCCCGGCCGGATACATCAAGTAGTACCCATAGATTTAGAATATCCGCGTGATCGTACCAGCGAGAAGTTTGTAGAATACCGCACCCATATAATGAAGGAATTAAATTTTTAAAAAATATATTTTATGGAGGAATAGGAATGAATTTTTCATTGAAGAAAATGGTTTTATTAGGAATGTCGGCTCTTGTGCTAAGTGCATGTAACACTCAGACAACAAGCAGCAGCGATACTGCATCAGAAGAAGGTACCGAGGCAGAAACAACAGCTCAAACTGTATCTTCCAAAAACACAGCAGTTCAATTAGAAGAGATAGATATAGACGATGAAGCTGGTTGGCAAGAAGAGCCTGCTTATGGTGATGTAATTACAATGATAAGTACCAGTGGCTGTACAGCACCTATCGATGTAGCTTTAAAATCTGGATATTTTGAAGAAGAAGGAATCGAAGTGGAAACGGTAGTCAGCCAGACGACCACGATAGATGCGGTAGGAACCGGGCAGGCAACTATCGGAGCGGGCCATATTACGAGTAGTCTGGTCCCGATCATCAATGGTGTCGGAGCCCAGTATTTAGGACCGATGCATACGGGATGTAAGGCTTTATACGTTGCGGCTGATTCAGATATTGAATCTGCAGGAGATATGGATAATATGAATATCGGTATTCATGGAGGAATTGGTGAATCCGACCATAACATTGCTTTAAGATTCTTACAGGAAGAAGGTGCTGATACCAACTCTGTTAAATTTACAAACTCCGATGTGGCAGCTACAACTGAAGCAATCAAGAGTGGTGAATTGGACGGTGCCATCTACAGTGAAAACTATGCAGCTCCCTTCGTAGAAGACGGTACCCTGAAAAGCGTTAACTCATTAACATTTGACGAAGCATTTGCAGATGAAGTCTGCTGTGCAACATATGTCAATAAAGAATTTGCAAAAGAAAACCCAATCACGACTAAAAAATTAACACGTGCAATTTATAAAGCAAACAAATGGGCTGAAGAAGACTCCAAAGGATATGTAGATTTCTTATATGAAAATGATCTATTATCCGGCGACGAGCAGGTAGGTTTCGACTGGATAGACTCATTAAACTACCACCCGACAGAAAAGCAGATGCATGACACAGTTAAAGAAATCACACAAGACTA
>CAYTHW010000062.1:0-5671 GCA_964437675.1 uncultured Atopococcus sp.
TGAGTCTTTTGGTCTTGTTTTTAGGAGCCTGCAGCAATCCGAGTGATTCTGCGGAGGAGGAAATAGAATCAGCCGAAGAGGGCAGTCAGCAGGAAGCGGCTCTTACGATCACGGATCAGACAGGTAAAGAGATTACTATTGAAGAGCCTGTGGAAGAAATCGTAGCCACTCTGCCATCTGAAGCAGAGATCTTATTCGCGCTGGGCGCAGGGGACAAGATTGTCGCCCGCGGGCAATATGTCGACTACCCGGCAGAAGAAACGGCGGACATCCCGGTCATCTCGACTTATGATGAGGCCAATGCGGAGGAGGTCGTCGCTTTAGATCCCGATGTCATCCTCTTGAGCGTCGGTTCGGATGAAGACTATATGCGCCAGCTGGAAGACGCCGGCATCGCCGTCCTGCAATTTGACGCTGATAGTATCGAAGATACCTATTCATCTATCGAGCTGATGGGCCGGCTGGTCGAGCGCCAGGAAGAAGCTGACAGCCTCATCGAAGAGATGAAGGCCGCCTTTGCTCAGATCGAAGAAGAGACCAAGGACTTTGATCCCCAAAGTGTCTACTATGAAATATCGCCTTTAGAATACGGGCTGTGGGCGGCAGGTGACGGCACTTTCATGAATGAGCTGGGAAATTTGATGAATTTAGAGAATGTGTTTGCTGATGTCGACGAGTGGGCGGAGATTTCTGAAGAACAGGTCATCGCACGTGCGCCGGAATGGATCATCACGACAACCGAGGAAGAGGGCGCTGTTGAAGAGATCATGAACCGCACGGGCTGGGATCAGATACCGGCTGTTCAAAAAGGACAGGTCATCAAAGTGGATAACAGTGAATTCACGCGTCCCGGTCCACGTCTGATGGATGCAGCCCGGGATCTCTATGACCAGATTTACGGATCTGATGGATTAAAAGACGGTCAGGAGTCCCTGGATGAAGCAGCTTAAAGAAAAGGGAGCCGAGATGATGATCTCGGCTTTCTTCATTTATATGGAAGCAACTCTGTCTTGTAAAGGAAATCACTTATGAAAAAATCACACTATCTCATCCTGACCGTCCTTTTACTCTTGACGATCCTCCTCTGTGTGCTGGTAGGGAGTGTCCAGGTTCCTTTAGCTGATTTTTGGCAGTCCTTCCAAAATCTCTTAGGAGGAGGGGAGCTGGACAGTCAGTATGACCAGATTATTTACCGCATCCGCCTGCCCCGTGTCCTTACGACAGCTGTCGTCGGGGCCATGTTCTCTCTTTCAGGAGCCATCATGCAGGGGCTCTTGAAGAATCCCCTGGCAGACGGGTCGACCCTGGGTATTTCCAGTGGAGCCTCTCTTGGAGCCGCCCTGGCCATTGTCTCGGGCTTTCAGATCGACTTCCTGCCTTTTTCAGGCACGGCTCTTTTGTCGAGTCTTTTTGCCTTTGTCTCGATCATCCTCATCCTGTCGCTGGCCTACCGCCTGGACCGCCAGCTCTCCAGTACGACGGTCGTCTTGATGGGGATCATCTATTCGATGCTGACGTCCAGTCTGCTGAGCTTGATGATGGTTCTCTTCAATGAAAAAGTCAACAATATCATCTTCTGGACCATGGGCTCTCTGGCCTCGTCCAGCTATGAAAGTTTCTTCTTCACCCTGGTCGTCTTTTTAATCTTCGGAGGAATCTCTTTGACCCAGATGAGGGAATTGAATGCCTTTTCGACCGGCGAAGCTCAGGCCCGTAATCTGGGCGTCGATGTCGCGAAGGTCCGCCTCCTGCTCTTTGTCTGTATCTCCTTCTTGATCGGAAATGCGGTGGCTGTCGCGGGGAATATCGCCTTCGTCGGCCTGATCATCCCGCATATGGCCAGAGGTCTGGTCGGGCCCAACTTTAAAAAGTTACTGCCCGTGACGGTCTACCTGGGATCCATCTTTTTACTCCTGGCCGATCTGGCCGCCCGGACGGTTTTCCAACCGGTGGAACTGCCGATCGGTATCATCACCTCGATCATCGGGACCTTATTCTTTGTCTTCATCTATATGAGAAAGAGGGGAATCCGCCATGTTTAAAATTGAAAATCTGAGCGTTGCATTCGACCAGAGACCCATCTTGGACCAGATCAATCTCGAAATAGAAGAAAATCAGTGGTATATGGTCCTCGGCCCCAATGGTGTGGGGAAGACCACCCTGGTCAATGCGGTCGCCGGCCAGATCGATTATGAAGGTGCGGTTTTCTTTCAGGGCCGGAATATTAAAAAATTTTATCCCAAGGAAAAAGCGCGTTCTGTCGGCTTTTTGACCCAGCACCATGAAGCGACCTATGGATATACAGTCCAGGAAATAGTAGAATTAGGACGTTACCCTTACCATCAAGGGATGTTCTACCAGGAAAGTGCACGAGACCGCGACAGAGTCGACTATGCCTTGGAAGTCACCGGGATGCAGGATTTCAGACAGCGGCCGGTGACGACGCTCTCCGGGGGTGAGCTCCAGAGAACTTATCTGGCACAGCTTTTAGCCCAGAATCCCCACGTGATGATCTTGGATGAGCCGGCCAATCACCTGGACCTTTCCTTTGAAACTGATTTTTACCGCCTGATTGATGACTGGCGCCGGGAAGAAGGCCGCTGTGTCATCAGTATCATGCATGATTTGACCGTTGCCAGAAAGTATGGAGACCGGGCCTTACTGTTAGGTAAAGACAACCAGGTGCATGAAGGAAGGATCGATGAGGTCCTCTCCCGAACCCGTCTGCAGGAAGTCTTCGATGTAGATGTCGTCGAGCTGATGAGAGACCGGTATGAACTCTGGACTAAAAAGGAGTAGTTAAAAAAGATGAATCTTTTTGCAAGAGCCTTATTACTGAACCGCTTTCTGATTATTTCCCACCGCGGAGTGTGGGGGGGCAATGTCATCCAGAACACGCGCCAGGCCGCCCAGCTGGCCAAAAGGGCAGGGGCAGATATCATCGAGATCGATATCTCCCGGTCTTTGGACGGGATTTACTATCTCTTTCATGATGCAGCCGGCCCTTACCTGCTGCAGGATGAAATCGTCCTCGAAGATCTGACCAGCTCTGAAATCAACGAATTGGAATATTATAATGCCAGGCAGAGCCTGTCGGGCTACAAGATAGAAAAACTTTCTGATTTTATCGACTGGCTGCCCATCAATATCCTGGTCAACATCGATCTGGCCTGGAACTATTTTGATGACCCCCGACTTTATGAGATCATCGAGACTTCGGGTAAAAAAGACCAGATCTATTTCAAGTCTTCACCTGAAGATGAGCGTCTCAAGTATTTTGAAGAGATGAGCGGAGGGATGCACTATGTTCCTATCATCTTCGAGCAGGCCGATATCCAGAAATGCCATGCGGATTATCCGGGTTTGAATATCATCGGCTATGAATTCATCGTCAAAGATGAGAACACGGACCTCTGGGAGCCGGGATTTTTGGAGAAATTAGGAGAAGAACAGAAGCTCTTGATCGCCAACTCGGAGTATGTGGCCAAGGATTTCAGCATCTACAACAACTGGAATGACGATACGGCCCTCTTTAACCAGGAAGAAGATACCTGGGGCAAGACCCTGGGCACGGGTATCAATACCATCATGACCGACTGGCCTTATTTCCTGAATGACTACCGTAAAAATAGGGATCTCATGTAGTTTTTCAGCGGGATAAGGATCATCTTTTAGACAGTGAGCTCTCTGCAGGCCGACAGCCTGGAGGGCTTTTTATTTTGAAAAAAACAGCGGGTCATTCGAAGAAGAGAAGCTTTTTCTGTTATAATAGAAAGACTACTTTAAATAGAGAAGAGCTAGAAAAAGAAGGTTATATCATGCAGAAACGTCTCATCAAACAAGCGGTCAAATGGCTGGTCATCGGACTTATCGCCTCCACCGCCGCCCATTTCCTCATCGAATGGTATCATTTTAATTTTAATTTCGCCCATGTCATCGACCAGATCACCCAGGTCCGGCCGGAGTTATTTCTCTACGGCACCCTGATCATCTTCGTTTTGTACACCCTCCTGTCTTCCCTCTTGGGCAGTTCAGTCACGGCAGGGACAATCGTCCTTTTTCTGGGCTGGCTGCTGGGGATTTCGACCAATCTTAAAGCCGGCATCCGGGCAGAGCCGGTCTATCCCAATGATATTTATTGGCTCACTCAATTGGACTTCTTGTTCGAGATGGTGGGCAGAAGAAATACGGTCTATATTCTGGCCGGGGCAGGGCTGGCGGTCCTCCTGGCCGTCCTGGCCTTTAAACATCGTCCTAAAAAAGACGAGCAGACCCGGCCGCTTTTGAGAAAAGTTCTCCGCCTGCTGGGCCTGGCCTTTTCGGCGGTTGTTTTGATCTACACCGCCCATTTCAATTATCCGGATAATCTGGTGAAGCGGGTTTATTCCAAGGAGGCTGAATGGGTCGGCTGGAACCAGCAGAAGAACTACAGCGAGAACGGCTTCATCGCGGGTTTCCTCTTCAATTTAGATTCTCCGCCCATGCAGCCGCTGGACCATTATTCCGAAGAAGCCATCGTCAACTTGTATGAAAAATACCAGGCCAGGGCAGACGAGATGAATGAAGAGCGGGCGGGGGACCTGGAAGAGACCAATGTACTCTTCGTGATGAATGAAAGTTTTTCAGATCCTTTCAACCTGGAGGGTGTCGAAAGCAGCAAAGATCCGCTGCAAAACTACCGGGAGATCATCCAGCAGTCCCTCAGCGGCCATGCCCTGGCACCGGGCTTCGGCGGGGGGACAGCCACCAATGAATTCCAGGTCTTGACCGGCCTGTCCCTGGAGCCTCTCTATTCCCACATCACGTCACCTTTCATCCAGCTGTCCAAGCGGATGGATACGTATCCCTCGGTGGTCGAGAAGATGAATCAGAAAGGCTACACGACGACGGCGGTCCATCCTTATGTTTCTCATTTTTACAAGAGAAAAGAAATTTATGAGAAACTCAAGTTCAGCCGGGCCATCTATGAAGATGACCTGAAATACAGAGAAAGTACCGAAGAAGGCCATCCTTATGTCTCCGACCTGTCGGCCTACCGCGAGGTCTTCGATATCATAAGCGGGACCGATGATAAGGATTTTGTCCACCTCGTGACCATGCAGAATCACGGCAGCTATGCAGGTAAATATGATGAAGTCGATTATCAGGTGGAAGGGACCGGAAATCCGGAAGAAGCCAATGCTTATTTCCAGGACCTGGAATACAGTGACGAGGCTCTTAGATACTTGATCGAGCAGATCGAAAGCTATCCCGAACCTGTGCTCCTAGTCTTTTGGGGCGACCATCTGCCGGGCTTTTATGAAGGTGAAGCCTTGGAAAATAACCCCGAGCAGAAATTTTATGAGACGCCTTTCTTCATCTACAGCAATCAGATGGACCTGGATCAAGATGTCAAAGAAACCAGTCTGATCTATTTCCATAATTATGTCAGCCGGCTTCTGGATCTCAAAGTCTCCGCCTACGACGCCCTCTTGATGGATCTCGAGGAGAGACTGCCTGTCCTTGATATGCGCGTCTATCATGAACGCTTTGAGAAAGATA
The DNA here is from genome assembly GCA_964437675.1 of uncultured Atopococcus sp. Lineage (GTDB taxonomy): Bacteria > Bacillota > Bacilli > Lactobacillales > Carnobacteriaceae_A > JAUNQW01. Next base: position 5,542 of record CAYTHW010000062.1, read on the forward strand.
CTGTTTCATCCCGTAAGGAACTGAGTCCCAAGGCTCTCGAAGTTCTTGAAGACTACTCCTTACTCCTTTACGATATAACGACCGGCCGGCAGTACTTCAAAGATCTGGGATTTTTGGAGAGCTGATGCCG
>CAYTHW010000063.1:0-5428 GCA_964437675.1 uncultured Atopococcus sp.
GCGATAAATTGGTTGAATAGTTCAGTACAATAATTAATATTTTACTACCCTTGAAGTTGAATCAATCATTCAATTTCAAGGGTATTTTTAGTTGGGGATAATTGGGTTGGGAGCTTCTCATTTTGAATACTTGGGGGAGTGTTTGAATCATGTTAAAATGAGGTAATTACTAGAGAAAAGAGGGATAAGTGTGTCAAAACCGATGATTGGTGTTACGTGTGGTGACCGCCTGTTGTTTCAGACAGAGAATTTCGAGGGTGAACGTGCCTCCTATACCTTAGCAGGTATCACGAATGCGATTCATGAAAGCGGAGGCCTGCCTGTTATTTTACCTATCCATGATGAAGCCCTCTCCAGAGAATATATCGACAAGATCGACGGCCTCTGTCTGACAGGCGGCGCAGATATTTCCCCGCAGTTTTACGACCAGCAGCCGATGCCCAAGCTGCAGAGGGTGGACCCGCGCAGAGATTTAAGAGAAATCGAATTAGTCAAAGCAGCCATTTCAAGAAAGATGCCGATGCTGGGTATCTGCCGGGGCTTCCAATTGATCAATGTCTGCATGGGCGGCGACCTTTACCAGGATCTCGACTATCATCCGGGAATTACGGTCCAGCACAACCAGCTGGCCAACTCCTACATTCCCGTCCATAGGATCAAGGTCAAACCAAAAAGCCATTTTTCCACCCTGGTCCCTGACCAGATCATGATTAATTCCTACCACCACCAGACCATCAACGATCTGGCTGAAGATCTGGAAGCTGTGGCCTGGAGTGATGACGGTGTGATCGAAGCCTTCGAGGCAGTCGATGAGGACTATGATATCGTCGGCGTCCAGTATCACCCGGAAGGCCTGTGCGACGTCGATCCGACGCATATAAATGTCTTTAAGGATTTTATCGACCGCGTAGATGAGTCGAGGGAAAGTGTTTATTAGCCGGCATTTTAGAAAAGGAGAAAAGGACGATGAAAGCGGAAATTATTTCTGTCGGTACCGAACTTTTACTGGGTCAAATCGCGAATACGAATGCGCAGTTCCTGGCCCAGCAGCTGAGCGGGATGGGCATCAATCACTATACTCAAACAACCGTGGGGGACAATCCTGAGCGGCTGAAGAAAGTTCTGGCCCAGAGAGAGGGACAGAGTGATATCTATATCTTGACCGGCGGCCTGGGACCGACCCGTGATGATCTGACCAAGGAAACCGTGGCGGATTATCTGGATGAAAAACTGGAGATCGACCCTGCCAGCCTGGCTTCCATCGAAGCGGATTTCGAGCGGAGCGGACGGGTCATGCCGGACAACTGCAGGAAGATGGCGGCCTATTTCAGCAGGGGCTTTTTATTCCGGAACAGCCAGGGTCAGGCCCTCGGCACAGCGGTCGAGAAAGACGGCCGGCTCTATCTTTTACTGCCGGGTCCTCCCCGTGAATTGAAGACCATGTTCCTGGAAGAGGTCAAAGAATTTTTACTGGACCTCTACTCGGAAGATGTCCATATCGACTCCCGCTACCTCAATTATTTTGGTATCGGCGAGTCTTATCTGGCTGATCTCCTGGATGACTATATCGTCAACCAGAGCAACCCGACCCTGGCTCTCTATCCCGGCGGCGGCACGGTGACCCTGCGCCTGACCGCTTACGGCGAAAGTAAACATGGCAATGAAGAGCTGCTCAATGATTTGACCCATAAGATTCTGGAGAGAAGTGACCGCTGGTTTTACGGAGAGGGCTATGACTACACACCAGCCCAGGCCTTCGTGAATTATCTTCTCAACAGTAAGGAGACGATCAGTTTCTCCGAAAGTTTTACCGGCGGAAAGGTGGCCAATATGGTGGTCGACAATCCGGGATCTTCAGAAATTTTCCTGGGGAGTATCGTGGCCTATGACCGTGATCGAAAATCCAAACTCCTGGGCGTCAGTGACCATACTCTGGATGTGGAAGGTATGGTCAGCGAAGCCTGTGCGCGAGAGATGGCTCAAGGTGCCATCCGCCGGATGGACAGTGACCTGGCCATCAGCTTTACCGGTGTGGCGGGTCCGGCCGAGATGGAAGGCCATCCGCCGGGCACGGTCTTCATCGGCCTGGCTTCTAAGGATGGAAGTATGGACGAAGTTCTAGCCCTCGAATTAGACGGCGACCGGGATTATATCCGCAAAGCTTCTATCAGTCACGCTTTCGTCCATTTTCTAAAGAAAAAGAGAAAGCCGGACTAGACCATAGATATTATAAATAAATAGTCAGATGAATAGATGGTAAGATGGATTAAAAGGAGATGGTAAGATGTCAGAAAAAAGTTTAGTTTTGATCAAACCTGATGCGGTCGAGCGCCAGCTGACCGGCTCAATCATCCATGAATATGAAAGAAACGGTCTGAAAATCGAGGAATTGAAGTTGTTGAAGGCCGATGAAGCTCTGGCTAAAGAACATTATGCAGAGCATGAGGACAAGCCTTTCTTTGGTGAATTAGTCGACTTCATCACCCGCAGCCCTGTCGTCGCGATGGTCATCAGCGGCGACCAGGCGATTTCAAGAGTCCGCGAGATCAATGGAGCGACCAAGCCGGAGGAGGCAGCACCCAACACGATCCGCGCCGTCTATGCTTTGAGTATGTCGGAGAACTCCGTCCATGCTTCCGATTCACCGGAGAGTGCAGAGCGTGAGATCGCCATCTGGTTTAATTCGTAAGCTGTAACTTTTCAATCAGCGGCTGGAAAATGGTAAAGTAAGTCATATAAAGGAGGAGAATGCTATGTCTGAAGAAGTATGGTTACCTTCCTTGATGACTGAAACACCCCAGGAAGGCTATGAACTGGCGATGAAGTTATCCCGCAAAGCTGTCGGACAGATTCAACCGGATGCGAATGTCCGTGAAGTCCTGCGCCCGGCCTATGCGGCTGATCCTGACTCTTTAACCTTGGCCTCGCAGGTCGTCGCGATCAATTACCAGACGATTGCTGCAGCCAACGATTATTGGAGAAAGTAAGAAATAAAGCGGACCTGTGTGCCGCTTTTTTGTGTTGAAAAAGGAGAGGGATGTGATGGTAAAAACAGCAGAAGAAGTTTATGAATTTTGGTTTAGATCAGGCTTGGGTGATAAAAGACGGTTCAGCAGCCCGGATTTCGATAAGGAAATATGGGATAAATTCGGAGCCACCTGGCTGGCAGCTGTCCAGGGTCTCTTGAGCGGCTGGAGAAAGACCGCCAGAGGCCGGCTTTCTGAAATCGTCGTCATTGACCAATTTTCCAGACACCTCAACCGGGGCTCGGCCAAGTCCTATCTCTATGACCCGATGGCCATGGTCCTGGCCCAGGAGCTGATCGCTCTGGATGAATTTTCTTCCTTCAGTCCGGAAGAGAAACATTATACCTATCTGGCCCTCATGCATATCGAATCAGCGGCCCTGCATGAAAAATTGATCCGCTATTATGAAGAAGAGGAGATGGCGGACTATCTGCTCTTTGAACAGAAGCATAAGGCTCTCATCGACGCGTTCGGCCGCTATCCCCATCGCAACGAGGTGCTCAACAGGGAGTCGACCACCGCTGAATTGGTCTATCTGAATCAAAGCGGAGGGAAGATGTTCATCGAGCCCTCTGAAGATTAAAAAAGAACAAGTACCATTCCTTGCGGTCTGGAGACTTGTTCTTTCTGTCCTATTCGATTTCATCGAGATGCTTTTCCTGTTGGGCACGGGCTTCCTGGTGCTCTTCTTTGCTGGCCTGGTTGACTTCCCAGTGGAGGACGAGGGAGAGGATGACCCGCAGAGCGACGACGATGGATAAAATCAGGAGCTCGGACACTTCCCGGATGGTCACAGTCTTGATGATTTCAGCGCCCATCTTGAACTGTAGGGCCAGAGACAGGGTTTCACCCAGCAAAATAGTGATCCGGCGGTTATGAAAGTTAAATCCACTCTTAACCAGCAGAATGAAAGATTTGACAGAGCCGTGGAGAATGATATAGATGCCGATGAGTTCCAAAAAGGCTGTGATGATAGGAGATACGCCAAAAATAAAATCATGGATGAATTCACTGAATGCTCCCATAAGAAAACTCCTCTTCTTCAAAATAGTCGATCAAAGCAGCAGTCACTCATCCCAGTTTACTCATGTCCGCAAATAAAATCAACCGAAGGAGACATCATGGATTTATCACTCATCAATTATCTCATCCTCATCAACCTGGCAGCAGTCCTAGTCACCCTCTACGACAAGTGGGCCAGCCGGCATGCCGGCAGTCACCGCATTCGAGAAAGGCATCTCTTCGCCCTGGCCGTCTTAGGCGGGGCGGCCGGGATGTATCTCACCATGCAGATCATCCGCCACAAGACCCGGCACCCCCAGTTCATGTGGGGGCTGCCTCTCATCTTCATCATCCAGGCTGCTCTCTACTTCTGGACGCTTATTTAGAAAAGCAATGAGTAAAGCATTATTTTTGCCTCCCTCCTCAAACTTTGGTAGATTTAATTCAGAACCAATAAGGAGGGTTTTATGATGACATTTGAATTACCAAAATTACCATATGCCTATGATGCATTAGAACCACATATTGATGAGGAAACAATGCACCTGCACCATGAAAAACATCACAACACTTATGTGAACGGTTTGAACAGTGCTTTGGAAGGTCATGAAGACTTACAAAATAAATCAGCGATCGAATTAATGGAATCTATCGATGAATTACCGGAAGATATCCAGACAGCTGTAAGAAATAACGGTGGGGGACATGTCAACCACTCATTATTCTGGGAAATCATGACGCCGGATTCGACAGAACCAAGTGGTGCTTTAGCGGATGCGATCGATGAAGCATTCGGCAGCTTGGATGGATTCAAAGAAGAATTCAAAAAAGCGGCAACTGGTCGTTTTGGTTCAGGTTGGGCATGGTTGATCGTAGATTCAGACGGGAAACTGTCGATTGAAAGTACACCAAACCAAGATAACCCATATATGGAAGGTAAAACTCCAATATTAGGTATCGACGTCTGGGAGCATGCTTACTACTTAAACTACAAAAACGTGCGTCCTGACTGGGTAGATGGATTCTACAAAGTCATCAACTGGGATGAAGTAGCGAAACGCTACGAAGCGAAATAAGCAGGTTAGGCTCTAAGGAAAGAGGCTTTCACATGAAGGCCTCTTTTTTATTACACATTACATAGTAAAAGAGGAAATGATTATGCCATTAGGAAATAGATTACAACAATTCAAAAAAGTTGAATATGAAAAAAATAAGGACTACTACCAGTCCTTGAAGTATGCCCAGGATCCGCATACCTTGTTCATCGCCTGTTCGGATTCACGGATCGATGCCGAGCGCCTGATGAATGCCAAGCCTGGGGAGGTCTTCCATCTGCGTAATATCGCAAATATCGTGACCCCGCAGGATGAGATGACCGATTACCCGTCGATGATTTCAAC
>CAYTHW010000064.1:0-3460 GCA_964437675.1 uncultured Atopococcus sp.
TTTTCATTTGTATTCCTCCTCATTCCTTATAAAATAAGTATATAAGATTCTATAAGACTCAACAAACAATAGCTCTTAAGAGGGAGGCTGTGAGAGGTTACTGAGGGGGTCATTTGAGATGAAATTATGATAGAATCAATCTAGGAACTAGATGAAGGTTTGGATGAATGATGGAATCAGATAGTGCCAGAAGTCGAAAGGGGACGCATATGACACAAACTGTATACACGAACTATTGGATCGATAAGAAAAACGATATCCGCAAAGAACACGCCAGCTTCAAAACAGAGGAAGAAGCGGTCAATGCCATCGAGAGATGGTGGGAGATCAAAGGGGAAAATTACGATAACGTTAAACAATATCGGACCAATACAGGGGCTTTGGAGATAGATTACGGCTTTGACCATTATTTCTACCGCATAGAAGAAAGAGAAATTGATGGTCAGCTGCCGTCCACTTCCTACCAGCTGAAAAAGCCGCAGGAAATCGAAGCCAAACGGGGTCAGTTGATGCTGGATGAAGATTATTATTTATTTGATGAGCTGCCAGAACCTTACCGCGACCGCCTGATTGAAACCATGGCGGATGCTCAAAAAGTCAGAGAATGGTCGTATACGGACAAGGGTGTTCCGATTCTTAAAATAAAAGATATCTAAACCTTGAGAAGCCTTTCTTCCCGCGATGGGAAAGAGGCTTTTTTTCTCGAAATTTTTACTATCAATTATTAAAAGTTGTGATAGACTAATAATGTTATTCATCTATCGAATAAATAGAACTTATTATGAGAAAGAAGGACCTTAATATGATTGAGTTGATTGCAACAGCTGAATCCTTGGAACAAGGTAAAAAATTAGTTGATATAGGAGTAAAATACATTATTGTCGGAGAAGAAAGATACGGTCTGCGTATTCCGGGCTACTTCTCTTTTGAAGAAATGACTGAGATGGCGGATTATGCTCATGAGCATGACAGTAAAATTGTCGTAGCGGCCAATGCTATTCTACATAATGATAAAATAAGCACAGCACGTGACTATCTGGTACAGGTTAAAGAGACGGGTGCGGATCTGTTGATGGCAGGGGATACCGGCTTAATCCAAATTCTCAAAGAAAAAGACTATCAGATGCCTTATTTCTATGATGCAGCGGTCTTAAATACGAGTGCCGGCCAGGTGAACTTCTGGGCTAAATATGGGGCCGTCGGAGCCATGGTGGCCCGTGAAGTGCCTTATGTAGAGATGGTCGAGATGGCAGAAGAAGCCGCGATTCCATTGATCGTACAGACTTATGGGGCTTCCTGTATCCACCAGAGCGGACGCATGCTCTTAGACAATTATTTCTCTTATGTAGGCAAGGATAAAGAAGAAGTAGAAGATCATGAACTTTTCTTATCCCAGCCCGGCTTAGATGAGACTCATTTCTCTATCTTCCAGGACGATCATGGGACCCATGTCTTTGCTGATAATGATCTGAATTTGATGCCCTACCTGAATCGATTATCAGAGATCGGAATTTCCTTATGGTATACTGACGGAATTTATTGTCCAGGGGATGCCTTTGTTGACATCAATGCACTCTTCCTCGAAGCCCGGGACCAGATTCAAGCAGGGACCTGGAACGGTGAGGAAGCAGCCCGCTTAGACGAAAAACTGCAGGAGCTTCACCCGGATAACCGTGAAGTGTCGTCCGGTTTCTTCTTGTACGATAAAGATACAGTGCGTTAGATTAGGAAAGGAAAAAGAATGATGAAAAAAGAATCAAAATCCCCTGAACTGCTGGCACCGGCCGGGACTTTAGAAAAACTAAAAATTGCTGTACATTATGGAGCGGATGCTGTCTATATCGCAGGTGAAGCTTACGGTCTACGTTCTCAAGCAGGGAATTTCAACTATGAAGAGATGGCGGAAGCTGTCGAATTTGCCCATGCCCGCGGTGTAAAAGTTTATGTCGCCTCTAATATGGTGACCCACCATGGTGACGAAGAGGGTGCTGGAGACTTCTTCCGTACGATCCGCGACATCGGTATCGATGCGGTCATCATCTCTGACCCGGCCTTGATGCAGATCTGCGCGACAGATGCGCCGGGGCTTGAGATGCATTTATCTACCCAGCAGTCAGCTGTCAACTACGAAACCCTAAACTTCTGGGAAGATGCCGGCCTGACCCGTTGTGTCTTAGGCCGTGAAGTCTCGATGGCAGAAATCGCCGAGATACAGGAAAAAACCAATGTAGAGATCGAGGCTTTCATCCATGGAGCCATGTGTATTTCCTATTCCGGCCGCTGTACCTTATCCAACCATATGTCCAATCGTGATGCCAACCGCGGGGGATGTTCACAGTCCTGCCGCTGGAAATACGGACTTTATGATATGCCGGCTCTCGGGGAGAAATACAATGTAGGAGCAGGAGAAGCAGATACAGATATTACCGAACAGTTCTCCATGTCCGCAACGGATCTTTCGATGATCAACCACATTCCGGACATCATCGAAAACGGTATCGATTCCTTAAAGATTGAAGGACGCATGAAGTCCATCCACTATGTATCGACAGTGGTCAATGTATACCGTAAAGCTATCGACAGCTACTTAGAAGATCCGGAAAACTACCAAGTCGATCCGGCCTGGATTGATGAATTATGGAAAGCGACATCCCGCGAATTAAATACCGGTTTCTTTTACGGCCAGCCGGATGAAAATTTCCAATTGTTTGGAGAGCGCCGCAGAAAGCAGGAATATAAATTTGTCGGCGAAGTGCTTGACTACGATGAAGAGACAGGCACTGCGACTGTCCAGCAGCGTAATGTTCTCAATACAGGTGATTCCATAGAAATATATGGACCGGGTATGCGTGTTTTCACACAAGTGCTGGGCGTCATGGTCAATGAAGACGGTGAAGAAATTGAAAGAGCCCACCAGGCGATGCAGATCGTCACCATGAAAGTCGATCAGCCGGTCCGTCCTCATGATATCCTCCGCAAGGCAAATGTTAAGAAAAGAAGAAAGAGCAAGAAAAAAGAATTGCAGCAGCAGGATTAAGTAAAATTATTTAAAAGAAGAAAGAGCCGGGAATGAAAATTCCGGCTCTTCTTTAACTTTATACAATTCTTAAACTGATTCAGCTTCCGGCTCCAGCGGATGATTTTCATCTTGTTTTTTACCCAGCAGGCGCAGGCCATTTAAGATGACCAGGATAGTGGAACCTTCATGGAAGAGGACTGCTAAAGGCAGGCTGATCAAACCAAAGAGGTTCAAAATGATCAGGACAGCGATGACACCTACTGCAAAGATGACATTCTGGCGGATGATCTTATTGAGACGCTGGCTCAGTTCATAACTGTAGAAAAGCTTTTCTAAGTCATTTTGAACGATGACGACATCGGCTGACTCCATGGCAACGGAAGATCCGGACCCCATGGCTATACCGATATCAGCACTGGCCAGGGCAGGAGCATCGTTGAT
>CAYTHW010000064.1:3560-5308 GCA_964437675.1 uncultured Atopococcus sp.
CTGGCTACGGTTAAGAAAACCATTCCCCGGTAAAAAGCTTCCTGGAAGCTTAATCCCACAGCAAAATAAAGCAGAGCGATGAAGATAGGGACAGCGATTAAGACGCCGGTCACATATTTACTTTCTATCCGGTCGATGAAGCTGGAGATCCGGCTCGGCCGGCCCTGGGCTTCTTCTACCATACGGATGATATTAGAAAAGACTGTTTCATCCGGGCTCTTAGTTACTTTTAGACGGAAAGCATTTCCGTTGTTGATCGTCCCTGCAAAGACTTCGTCATTTTTCTCTTTATGAACCGGAACCGATTCACCCGTGAGAGCGGCTTCATTGATCTCTGTTTCACGGTCGGTTACTCCGTCGATCGGGAGCTGGTCACCCTTCGAGACGATGACGATGTCACCGATGATTAAATCATCAGTAGGGACTTCCTCTACTTCGCCATTAGGCAGCAGTCTCTGGGCAGTATCAGGGACTTGGGACATTAGTTCTTCTATAGAAGCAGTGGAGCGGTTGTTGGCAAAATTTTCCATGACTTCGGCCAAAGCAAAGATGAAGAGCAGCATGGCCCCTTCTGAAGCATAGTCGATGATGACTGCACCAACCGCTGCCAGCACCATCAAAAGGTCGACGTTAAGTGCGTTGTCTTGGATAGTCGATAAGATGGCATTTTTTGTCGCATAAAATCCCAGGAAAAATATGGAGATGTAAAAGAATGGATTGGCGTCAAAAGCTCCAGTGTAGAGAACGATAAAACCAAGTATTAAAAAAACAGTACCGATTAATAGAAAACGTCCAGGACGATTCTGCAATAAATATTTAAACATACATATCCTCCTCCAGAATAATAGTTAATCTTGATAGTTTCTTTTATATAAAGACAGTGAGCCTCCTTTTTTATTTTTTACCTTATAATCATTATAAAGTAAAAGTATTCTAAATCCAAATGTTATTTAGACTATTCTAAATAACGGACTTTTCACTTTTAGATGACACGTGATATAATATAATAGAGAAAAGGAAAAAGGTGGAGACCAGTGAGCTATTATGTAGATACGATGCGGAAAGTTGCCGAGAAAATCGATGATTATCTCTCAAAACGTAAAGAGAAAAAAAAATTCCGGCTGACAGACAGCGATAAAGATATGAAATCAAAAAATAAAAACAAAAAAGATAAGGCTTAATTTTGTGAGCCTTATTTTTTTAGGATAATAATTATCAAGACTGGTGTAATCATATTCATCAAGCTTCATTTTGATTGGTATAAAAATTCAATGGACTGAGATTCAAGTAAGTTAATCAATTCACATAAAAAACACAGTATTTAATCTAGACAAACTCGGATTATTTGGATATAATCTTAACTAATCATTCATGTAATTTAATAAACATTCATTTTAAATAGAAATAAATATTCATTTATGCATTTATGAATGAATATTGGGAGGTTTTTTTATGTCTAACTCAGGAACAGAAGTCAACGCACAAAGAGAAATGGAACAATTAATCAAGATGTCCAAAGAAGCGAGCAAAATCTCGCCCAAGGAATATGCCAAACACGATGTCAAAAGAGGACTCCGCAACTCCAATGGAACCGGTGTCAAGGTTGGTGTCACTAGAATAGCGAGTGTCGTCGGTTATGATGTAGTGGATGACAAAATCATCCCTATCCCTGGTGAGATGCACTACCGCGGCATCGACCTGGCGGACATGGTCGAGGGACTGGACAAGGAAGGCAGACTGGGCTATGA
>CAYTHW010000065.1:0-5142 GCA_964437675.1 uncultured Atopococcus sp.
ATACTAAAAATATTTGGAGCAGATTCTCATTATTAAGGGAAGAGGAGGAGAAACAAATGCAAGAGATGCCTAAAAAATTATCTGAAGTAAATTCCAAAAAAGAAAGGCAAACAGGGAAATCAAAGCAACCTGCAGTAAAATTTACTGAGCATGTCAAAAGCTCTGAAAAAAATAATACGATTACTTCTATCAGCAGCCAGAAAAAGCCGGGGCGCTACAATGTGTTTATTGACGGCGAATATGCTTTTGCTGTGGATGAGCAGGTCCTGATCGACTTCATGCTGACTAAGGGCATGGAAGTGAGTCCTGAACTCCAGGAAAAAATTCAACAGGCGGACCATGCTCAAAAAGCCTACCAGTCTGCTTTGCATTATTTAAGTTATCAACTTCGTTCTGAAAAAGAGATTTATGATTATTTAGCAGGCAAAGATTATGAAGATTATGCTGACAGGGTCATGGAAAAGCTGAGGGAAATGCAGCTGCTGGATGACCAGCTCTATGCAGAAAGTTTCGTGCGTACAAAGGCGACGATTAATTATCATGGTCCCTTAGAAATCCGCCGGAATCTTTTCCGAAAAGGTGTGTCGGAGCGTTTAATCGATCAGGCTCTGCTTAGCGAATATTCAGACGAGATGCGGCTGGAGAATGCGCAGAGACTGGCCGATAAGCAGATCAAGAAAAATAAAAACCGCTCGAATCGTGAGAGCCGGCAGAGAATCAGCCAGTTTTTAATGCAAAAAGGGTTTGACAAGGATACGATTGAAGAAGTTTTTAGAGAGCTGGATTTCGAAAAAGATGATGATGACGAGATGGAAGCCTTGATCAAACAAGGCGAAAAAGCATGGCGCCGTTATTCCAAATTTGATTTATTTAACTGCAAACAGAAAACTTATGCCAACCTTTATCAAAAAGGCTTTCCTGGTGATATGATCAGTCAATTCATCAGTGAAAAAGAAAGTGAGTGGAATGAGTAAAAAGAAGATAAACTTAAAAGAAGAATATGATATTGATCTGTGGGATGAAAAAAAGATAAAAAACTTTCAAGAAGATATTCTGGCCTGGTATGACCGGCATAAAAGAGACCTTCCCTGGAGACAGACGAAGGATCCCTACAAGATCTGGGTATCTGAGATCATGCTGCAGCAGACACAAGTAGCTACTGTCATTCCCTACTATGAACGTTTCATCAGCCGCCTGCCGGATGTGGAAGCTCTCGCTGAAGTTCCGGAAGATGAACTGCTGAAATTATGGGAGGGGCTGGGCTACTATTCGCGTGTGCGGAATATGCAGGCAGCCGCCCGGCAGATCATGGAAGAATGGGAGGGGGTCTTTCCCAATAACCGCAAAGACTTGGAAAAGCTGAAGGGAATAGGTCCCTATACTGCAGGAGCTGTTTCAAGTATCGCTTTTGGCGAGCAGACTCCCGCAGTGGATGGTAATGTCATGCGGGTATTCAGCCGTCTCTTTGAAATTGATGCAGACATTTCCAAGGCCAAGACAAAAACTCTCTTTGAAAGACTCCTGAGTGAGATAGTACCGGCCGAAAGACCGGGAGATTTTAATCAGGCCATCATGGATCTGGGCGCTACTAAATCGATGCCCAAAGTCTATGACCCTGTCGACAACCCCCTTCCTGCTTATGACGCCAGTTACCAGGCGGGGACCTGGCAGGATTATCCTGTCAAAAAAGCTAAAGTGAAGCAGAAGCTGGAAACTTACTATGCTTTTCTCATCAAAAATGATGCCGGCGAATTTCTTCTGGAAAAACGACCTTCTACCGGCCTGTTGGCTGATTTTTGGACTTTCCCGCTGGTAGATGTTTTGACCTTTTCAAAAAAAGAAGAGAAAATCTTACTTCCAAGTTCTAAGCAGGCACCGGAACTGAGCGGACAGGACCAATTCCTTGTCCAGGAACATGTAGAAGAAGAATATCAGGTGATTGCTCAAATTGATCCGCAGGCTATCGGTACCGTCAATCATGTCTTTTCTCACCGCAAGTGGATCATTTATCCTTTCTTGATGGAGGTCGAGAAGCTGGATGAATTAGAAGGTAACTTTGAGTGGGCAGCTTCTGAGGACTTCAGTTCTTATGCTTTTCCGGTGCCGCAGCAAAAGATGGTTCAGCTGTATCGATCTTTTTTGAATAATTGGAGATAAATTACCCCAAATGGCAATATCCATGTTATAATTTATAGGATTAAGCAGAATAACAGCCTTATAAAAAGATAAGGTTAGATATTAAGAAAGTTGGTCATGTGATGAGACAAGTCCGAGAAGGCGAAATCATCACTATCCAAAGTTATAAACATGATGGCAGTGTTCATCGTACATGGAAAGATAATTTAGTCTTAAAGACGTCGGAACATTCAATTATAGTATGTAATGATCATACCCTGGTTACAGAAGCCAATGGTAGAAAATGGAAAACACGTGAACCAGCGCTCGTCTATTTTCATGACAAGTACTGGTTTAATATCGTAACCATGATTCGTAAAACAGGTATATCTTACTATTGCAATTTAGCTTCACCTTTTGTAATTGATGATTTAGGTATTAAATATATCGATTACGATCTGGATATCAAAGTTTTCCCTGATGGAGATAAAAAGCTACTAGATATAGATGAATATATTGAGCATGGAGAAAAATGGAATTATCCACAAGAAATTGATTATATTCTGAGAGAAAGCGTGAAGATATTAGTTGATTGGATTGAAAATGATAAAGGCCCTTTTTCTGATGGATATGTTAAATTATGGTACGATCGCTATCGTGAACTAAATAATTAAATAGATAGTGGGATTTCGTAAAGTTGCAATGTTTAGTTGCAGCTTTTTTATTTTAAAGAGCAAAGGGAGGTGTCCCATCTGCTCGAGAAAAACCAATAGTCAGACCGATACATTTTATTACAGGTAAGCAATTGAGGTCTGTTATAATGAAGGTGTGTGCTGGTAATTTTTATTGTTTATAAGAAATTATCTTCTTGTAAAAAAATTACTTGCTTACTTAAAGTAATTATGATATCTTACTAAATGTAAGAGCAGAAAATAATATAATTAAAATAAAAAGGAGCATTTAATCATGTCAAAATACACAGATCTACAAGCTAAACGCCGCTCAACTTATGTTATAGGTAAAAATACCGATTTAAGCCAAGAAGAGATTTCGCAGGCGATACGTGAAGCGATGAAAAATGTACCGACATCTTTCAACTCCCAGACTTCTCGTTTAGTAATCGTCTTCGATGAGGCCAACGAACGCGTATGGAAAGAAATCTATGATGTTCAAAAAGACGTTTTAGATGAAGCGACTTGGGGTATGATGGGTCCGGTCATTGAAGGCGCAGGACAGGGAGTAGGAACTGTTTTATTCTTCGAAGATAGAGATGCGGTCAAAGCAGGTATCCCTGCTGATGAAAACCGTCAAAATCTTTACAAGCAAGATAACAGCTCTAATGCTCAATACGCTGTCTGGTTGACTTTAGCTGAGTTAGGTCTGGGCGGTACACTGCAGCATTTCAATATTGGCTATGAAGAAGGCTTCGATAAAGTATTCCGTGACATGTTTGACCTGCCTGAATCTTATGAAATGGTTGCTCAAATGCCGTTTGGCTCAATTGAGCAGGAATATGAAGCCAAAGATTACATTGACTCCCACATTCTGGTACAGGTTCCTGACTTAAAGGTCGAAGAGATACCTGAACCAGAAGTTAAAGTAGAAGTTAAAGAAGAAAAGAAATCTTGGTTGGATAAATTGAAATCAATCTTTTCATAAATAGATGCACCTCTGGGGTAGATAAAAAGGGACCGGTATAATTTACCAGTCCCTTATTTTTGGCGTTTATTTTCTAGTTTAAGTTAACTTCGTCTCCAACTTCTTCAATAGTTTCCTGGTGGAAGGTACGGTAGCTGCGAACGAGTACGTTAAGATGCTGGACTTCTTCCTCATATTTAAAGGTTCTGCTCATGAGATAGATGATCGCGTTACTGTCATCATAATGGCCACCTTGAAGATATTCTTCGCTGTTGGCGAGGGTAAAGAAAGAATCTGTAAATTTAACGCGCAATTCCTGCCTGTATTCATGGAAATTGACATTATCTGCCTGAATACGGCCGCTGAATTTCAAGATGATCTGCTCATGTGCGGTAATCAAGGTTTCTAACCTTTCTCTTACACTGACTCTCAGCTCAGTCGGAAAATTATTAAAGAGGTATTCACTTTGGTGAAAGGCCTTAACCAAGTTGACACCCGCCTGGTTGGTTCGTAAAAATTGGCGGTAGATGACGAGTATACGGGCTCTGGCCAGTCCGGTAGCTTTCGGCCGGCGGAACAGCCAACTCCTATTGCCTGCGCTGAAGACCGCCTCATCCTTAATATATTGAAAAATCTGGTTCATCTGGTTTTCATTTTCTTTCAAGGCATCCAGGTCATGGTTGACTTTAGCATACTGCGAATTTTTTCGCAGGGCAGAGCGGAGAAGTTTAGCGATTTCATCTGTCTGCAGGACCATTTTTTTATAAAGAACTTCATCGTACTTGGGAGGTAGAACAAACTGGTTGACCAGGAAGGAACAGGTTACCCCGATGATAGTACCGATAACACGTATAACGGCAGACATCACGATTTGATCAGTGTCGTTTAGCATGATGACGATCAAAGTAACAGCAGCTAATGAAATGGAACTGTCCAAATTGAATTGATGAAGCATAGCGATAAGTATGATGACTGTTACGGCGATGACGAAGAACTGAGTACCAAAGTAATAAGAAGCGATAATAGCTAGAAAACCTCCAAGTGTGTTGGCGGTTATTCTATTTAAGAACTGATCATATGAGCGTTTGACGGATTGCTGCATGACAGCTACTGCGGATATTCCGGACAGCACAGTTGCTTCAGGAATCCCCAATAAATTTGGAAGGATTAAGGAGATAAAAACAGCGATACCGGATTTAAGCGTCCGTGCTCCAATTTTCATATTGAACAAATCACCCTTTATTTGTAGTTTCTTCTATTGTAATTAATATAAAATAGATTAACAACTTTTTCTTGCGGACTATAGATGGAGGGAGTCCGAAAGAGATGCGTTCACGGAAGATGACAATCCTCCATTGGTTTGGTATAATTAAGAATGCAGATAATAAT
>CAYTHW010000066.1:0-5067 GCA_964437675.1 uncultured Atopococcus sp.
TGACGACCGGCTGATAACCTTTATCGACCAAGAATGATCCGGCTGCAGTTGCACGTGTGCCTGATCCGCACAAGGTATAAACCGGCAGACCGGCATCTAATTCCATATATCGCTCCGCCAGTTCCTGTAAAGGAATCGACTGCAGATTCTTTTCCGGAGCCGGGCGGGTGATCTCTTGTGGTGTTCTGACATCCAGAAGTATATAGTCCCCTTCCTTCTCCATGAAGTCTTCAACAGATATACTTTCCATTTTCTGCAGTTGATCCTCCGGCAGATCTGAAACCGGAATCCAGCCTTCAAGAGAAGGAAGATCTCCGTCTTCACTCTTTTCCTGGTAGTCCTGAGCAAGCTCCTCATCCTCTTTTTCGAGAATCAAGACCAGCGGCTGATCTTGGTCAAGAAGAAATGGACCGTAAGTCTCAAAGTTTGCCAGATTGAGATTGAGGGCTCCCTTCAGATAAGATTTTTGGAAGTCCTCTTTGTCTCTCGTATCGACATATTGGACATCAGCTGCGGCATCATAATCAAATCGTGTCATCATTTTATCCCCTTTTTTCTCCGAAATGTTTTCTCGTTTCGTTGGCTACCCGTACTAAGAATAACATGACCGGTACTTCAACCAGTACCCCGACGACTGTCGTTAGAGTCGCACCTGATTCCATACCAAAGACTGAGATAGCTACAGCTACTGCCAGTTCAAAGAAGTTCGATGAACCGATTAAAGCACAGGGTGCTGCAATAGAGTGGGGCAGTTTAGATTTGTAAGCCCAGAAATAAGCCAGACCGAAGATCAAGAGGTTCTGGATAATCAATGGAATAGAAATAAGAACAACGTTAAGCGGCTGCTCAACAATCTTGTCTGCCTGAACAGTAAAAATGAAGATGAGGGTTAAAAGTAAACCGATATTCGTATATTTATCCAGACTCGGCACCAGTTTATTTTCTAAATAATCTTCCCCTCTAGACTTCAAGACTGCATTTCTGACGATGATTCCAGCGACCAGAGGCACGACGATGAATAAAACGATGGATAGAACTAAAGTCTGCCAAGGAATGTGAATATTACCCATACCGAGTAAGATCGAGACGATAGGAATATAGGCAATCAAGATGATCAAGTCATTGGTAGCGACTTGAACTAAAGTATAAGAGGCATCTCCATCTGTCAACTTACTCCAGACAAGCGTCATAGCCGTACATGGTGCTGCGCCTAAAAGAACTGCCCCGGCCAGGTATTCCATAGCCAGTTCACTCGATAAAATATCGCGGTAGAAGACGAAGAAAAAGAGATAGGCTATACCATACATCGTCAAAGGTTTGATCAGCCAGTTGACAATCCAGGTGATCCAGAGCCCTTTTGGCTGCTCTCCTACTTTTTTGATACTTGAAAAATCGATGGTCAAAAACATCGGGAAAATCATAATCCATAATAATACCGTTGTTGGAATTGAAACATTATAAAACTCAAACTGGCCTAAAAAGGCGGGTACCTGCGGGAAGAAGTAACCAAGAGCTACTCCAATGACCATACAGATGATGACCCATAGTGTTAAGTAACGCGAAAAACCTGATATAGCCCCTTTACGGGAAGTTGTTGACATAGTGATTCCTCCTATTTTTTAAATGAGCATAGTTTTAGGAGGACTTGGATGCCCTCCTAAAGCTGCTCTTTATTCCTATTTTTTATATTTTTGAATAAACTTTACTAAATTCCGGATCCCATTCGACTAAGACATACTGTCCATCTGTGAGATTGTCGATATATTCGATCCACTCCAATTCACCTTGAGCACGTGCCTGTAAGACAGGGTTAGTCGTGTATGAAGCAATCATCGACTGATTGATCAGCCACCAGTTATGCGGGATGGAAGCGCGGTCCAAGTCTTCAGCCAGACGTAAAGTCTCATAGACCGGTGTCGGTTCCGCCAACGTAACCATGACCACTTCGGTCTGGTTTTCATCCTGCAGACGCGGCAGCAGCTGCTCGATAGCTTCTTCTGCCTGACCTGAAGAACGTTCAATTTCCTGGTTGTAGGCATGTGATGACTCTAAAAGAAGCAGAGTGTGACCGGTCGGCGCCGTATCGATGACGACGATTTCTTCTTCACCGGCATAATTCACGATTTCCGCAAAACGTTTAAAGACGGCGATTTCCTGCGTACACGGTGAGCTGAGATCTTCTTTGATGTAGTCGAGATCATCCTCATCCAAGGTCTCTCTCGCTTTATCCAAGACTTCTTTAGAATAACGCTCCAACTCACCATCTTCGTCGATGTGCTCCACTTTCATGCCATGTTCTTCTTTCAAGTAGAGGTGCAGGTGGTCGGCCGGGTCTGTCGTTGCCAGACGGACATTCTTTCCTCTGTCAGCAAGAGCCTGGGCAATCCTCACAG
Source organism: uncultured Atopococcus sp. (assembly GCA_964437675.1). GTDB lineage: Bacteria > Bacillota > Bacilli > Lactobacillales > Carnobacteriaceae_A > JAUNQW01. Next base: position 2,394 of record CAYTHW010000066.1, read on the forward strand.
CTGCGGTCGTCTTACCTACACCGCCTTTACCCATCGTGAAGACGATCTGTTTATTTTTCTCAATCAGATCATCGATCAAAGCATCGATGCCTGTTTCATGTACATCGACCGCCGCCGGCTCAGTCACTTGGACAGCCGGCTGATCGTCATCGAGTAAGATACGCAGGCTGTCGAGACCTACCACGTTGTAAGGTCTTAAAGGAACATAGTAAGTGGGGTAGGCTTTGAGAGCTTCCGAGCGTTTAGCCAGGTCTTCTCTCTGCAGGTCATAGAATTTCTGAGATGTTTCATCTGTCGCTTCTTCTAAAAGACCATTGACGATCAGGAATTGTCTGTTGATTCCTAATTCTTTTAACTCTTGGGCTGCACGGTCAGCTTCGACGATGGCTGCTTCCTGCGGACGGGTGACCAGGTAGAGAGAAGTCAGTTTTTCGTCAGAGAGGACACGCATGGCTTCTTCAATTCTTTCTCTCTCATCAGTCAGACCGGATAATTGTCCCATACAAGATGCCCCTGTCGTATTCTCATCAAAGAAATGCGTCCAGGCAGACGGCAGCTCCAGCATACGTAAGGTGTGGCCGGTCGGGGCGGTGTCGAAGATGACATAGTCATTTTCCTCGGCCACCTGCGGATCAGTCAGGAAGTAGGCAAATTCGTTAAAAGAAGCGACTTCCTGGGTACATGAACCTGATAACTGTTCTTCCATATTCTCGATAGCTTCTTCCGGCAGTAGGCCGCGGTAAGGGCCGACACTCTTTTCGATATACTCTTCCACCGCAGTTTCCGGGTCGAAGTTAGCAACTTTCAGATTATCGATGCCTTCTACAGCTGTCGCTTTATTAGTCAGTTCGGTTTCAAAGACATCCTGCAGGTTGGAAGCGGGGTCAGTCGAGACGAGGGTCACTTGATAGCCTGCATCAGCTAAGTGTGCAGCTGTCGCAGAGGCCAGGGTCGTTTTTCCTACGCCGCCTTTACCGGTATAAAATAAATATTTGGTCAAATCTAAATTTTTTGGTGTATATTTCTCCATATCTCTCTCCTTCTCTCCTTTATACCTTTATATATTAAGGATTCTGAGTGATTATTGATGACTTGCGCCAGCTGATAAATCTACACCTGAGTATTTCTGGAATTCTTCTTTCGTCAAGTAGGCGCCGGTCTTAACGACTTCGCCGTCCACCATCGTGATCGGTAAGATTTTTTTACCGTTCTTATGAATCAAATCGATCGCTGTTCCATTGTCAACAAAAGCCTGGGTGTCTTGAGCTAAGTTATATCTTTTGGCCTCAGTAATACCAGATTTATTAATGTGGTCGTAGATACCTGAAATTTCTAAAAGCTGTGGATCGACGGTAGGACCGCAGATTCCGGTCTGGCAGCACATAGCCGGTTCATACATTTCTAAGGTTTTCATTAAACTTCCTCCTTCGTGCATCCTTCATAATCGGGCATCTCTTGACAAAGACACTTTTCGCCGTTATCACTAATCAGTCCACTTAATTCCTGCTTGATATAATCAGCTTTCTCTTCATTGATCGTATAGAAAATCCAGCGTCCGTCACGCGATTTATTGACCAGTTCGGCTTCTGACAAGGTCTTCATGTGATGGGATAAAGTCGGCTGGGTGAAATCAAAAAACTCTAAGATATCACAGGCTCTTTTTCCCCCACACGAGATGACATCCAGTATCTTTAAGCGGTTGGGATCTGAAATTGCTTTTAATAGGTCAGCTAACTCTTCATAATTCATTTTATTGCTCCTTTACATATAGATGTCCATCTATATTCAAATTCATTATAGACGGCTGTCTATATGTTGTCAAGAGATGCTCTGTCTTTTTAAAAAATAAAAAGCACTGGATCAAATCCAGTGCTCTAAGTCTGATTTATTAGGTTTTCTGCGGCCTTTCAGCCAGCTTTTGAATGATGAAAGAGAGAATCAGCATGAAGAGAGTGAGGGTCAAACTTTCTCCATAAATCCCTCCTCCCAGAGCCAGAGATTCCGGCAGCAGGTTGAATAAGTCGACCGCAGCGACCAAGAAACCGAGGATGAGATTATACTTGAGTCCCCTTCCCGCCTTTGGATGAGAGGAATTCATCACAAGATAAGGAATGAATCCGATACTCCAGATAGCGATAAAGAGGACAGCATTCACGATATGAGTTGAGAAGACCAGAACCCAGAGGCTCAAGGCAGCCAGGACCCACGGCCCCCAGCCTGTCTGCGGCCCGTCATTTTGGGCCAGGCTTTCCCTGACGATGCCCAAGAAAAGATTGACCACATAAATGACGGACAGGGTCATCGCGGTAAAAGCCAAAATCCCCAGGAGACCCGGAAAGGACAGCAAGACCGATGACACAGCCGTCAACATATGCGGAAAGGATTTCTGGTAGGTATAGACTCCTATAAAAGATGAATAAAGCACCCCGAGAAGACTGACGACAGAAGCAGCTATAGGTATTTTGATTCCTCTTTCTTCGATGGATTCAAAATCAAAAAAGAACCAGAGGGGATGCAGCAGACCGTAGCTTACTCCTTGTATGACAGCCAGATAGACCACATCGAGGCCGTAGTTGAGTGTGAACTGCCCCGCATGGAAGAGGTTATAGAAAAATGTACTGGGCAGAACCTCGACACTTACGATATAAAGGGTCATGACGAGTAAAAGAGTCTG
>CAYTHW010000067.1:0-5018 GCA_964437675.1 uncultured Atopococcus sp.
ATTGCTACTTTGATTATTTTGATCATCGTCTTTATCTTCCAGTGGATCGGAGACCTTTTAGTCAAGAGAGTGGACCATTCTTAAGGAGAACAGAAGAGAAGAAAGCCAGAGCCCGGAGCTCGGCTTCCTCCTCTTTATTTTCTTTTAAATAGTAAAGACTATTCAATTGTTTTGAATAAACATACTTTAAAAAATGTCCAATCAGCAATAAATTTGTCTAAAATCAAATTCTTGACGAATAATATTTCATTATGTATGATTATTATTCAAGTTCAGCTATTAAAATATTAGGGAGGGTATCATGGAAATTAATCAATATTCAGAAGACTCATTGACTCTGGAGTTTGAGGATACGATCAGTCCTGAAACCAATCAGCTTATCGTCAACTTAGATCAATGGATTGAAGAACAGAAAATTGACGGCCTTATAGAAACTGTTATTTCATTCACCAATTTACTGATTTACTTCGATCCGCTCAAAACTTCCAAAGAAGAAATTGAAGAAAAAATTAAAGGAGTTGATTTTGAAGCTCTGAAACAGAAACCTCTGCCCAGCCGAATTTTTGAGATTCCGGTCTGCTATGGCGGAGAATACGGTCCGGATTTAGAGTTATTTGAAGAAAATGGCTTGACCCCGCAGGAAGTCATCAATCTGCATGCCAACAAAGAATATCTGGTCTATATGTTGGGCTTCATGCCCGGCTTTGTTTATCTGGGTGGTCTGGATGAGCGCATCTTCAAGGACCGTCTGAACAATCCGCGGACCAATATTCCGGCCGGATCAGTCGGAATCGGCGGCAGGCAGACGGGTATGTATCCTTTTGACTCGCCGGGCGGCTGGAATTTACTCGGACGCACACCGATCCGCTTATATGACACGCGCCGCGGGGAAGACACGATTCTGTATGGTCCCGGCGACAAGATTGTCTTTAAGCCGATCACAGAAGAGCGCTACCGTGAGATATTAAGAGAAGTCGAAGAGGGGACTTATCAAGTGCCTGTCAGAGAGGGGAATGCTTAATGGGAATTTTTAAAGTAAGACGTCCGGGCCTGATGTCCACCATTCAAGATTTAGGACGGGTAGGACACCAGTCATCGGGCTTCTCTCCTGCAGGTGCCTGTGATTTTGAAAGTGCGGCAGTGGCTAATTATCTCCTGGATAATGATGCCAACTGCGCGGTCATCGAAATGACGATGCAGGGCATGTCTTTCGACGTCCTGCAGAATACGGTGATGGCCAGTGCAGGAGCTAGTATGGAATTGACCATCAATGGGAAGGAATATCCTATCGGCCGGGCGATCACCTTGAAAAAAGGGGACCGCGTCAAGTTCGGGATGGTCCGGGAAGGTTTGAGAACCTATCTGGCAGTACCTGGCGGCTTTAAGGGAACAGAGGTCCTCGGCAGTGTATCGACCCATATCCGTTCGGGTATCGGCGGCTTTAAAGGCAGGGCACTGGAGCGTTTTGACATCTTGGAACACCATGGCAGTGAGGTCCGTACCTTCCCCTATGTGATCAAAAAGCGGGAGCAGCAGATCATCCGCAAAATCCGTATCATGGAAGGACCGGAATACGACCGTTTCTCAGATGAGGCAAAAGAGAAGCTGGTGCAGGAATGGTATGTTATCCAGAATCAGTCGGACCGTATGGGAATCCGACTGGACGGCGAAGCAATTACGACGATGGACGGCTCGCACGACATCATCTCGGCTCCCACCCAGATGGGGAATGTGCAGGTGCCTAAAAACGGCCTGCCGATCATCCTCTTGAATGACCGCCAGTCATCAGGAGGCTACACCCGTATCGCGACGGTAACTAAAGTCGACCTGTTGAAACTGGCTCAGATGAGACCGGGGGAACGCTTTATGTTTGAGATGATCAGTAAGGAAAAAGCGCTCGATTTATATATTAAAAAGATGGAAGACTTGAAGATGAGACGGGCCCTTTATGAAGACCGTGAACACCGCCACTACCGCCGGGTTACAGCTGAAAGAGTCAAATCATTATTAGGAGGAGAATAAAATGAATAAAGAAGACATAAAAGAGCTCATTTACTTAATGAAAGAAGAGAATATGGAAGTCATCAGCATAGAAACCGATGAAATAGAAATCTATCTCAAATCATTTGGAGCTTCAGAGGAAGCAGCCGGCTCCAAGCGGAGAAAGAAAGTGACTTCAGATTCTTCGAGTCTTTCATCCGGCAGTACTGCAGTTTCTTCAGGTAAGGGCGGCGAATTGATCGATATTAAAGCAGACCAGATCGGGACTTTTTACACCCAGCCGGAAGAGGACTCCGATGAAACCTTCGTCAGCGTGGGAGATCAGGTTAAACCGGGAGATCAAGTCGGCTTGATCGAAACCATGAAAATTTTTAATGAGTTCTTAGTAGAAGACAGCGGGACGATTGAAGAAATATTAGTAAGTAATGGAGAAGCGGTTGAATACGGCCAAGTCGTGATGCGTCTACGTTCTGAGGAGGCATAACATGAAAAAGGTATTGATTGCCAACCGGGGTGAAATCGCGGTTCGTATCATTCAAAGCTTAAAAGAATTGAATATCCAGAGTGTCGCTGTCTACTCGACAGCAGACCGGGACAGCCTGCATGTGGCCCTGGCGGACGAATCTTATTGTATCGGTCCTGCCGCGACTGCGGAGAGTTATCTGGACATCAAGAAAATACTCCAGGTGGCCCAACTCGCCGATGCAGATGCAGTTCATCCGGGCTACGGCTTCTTAGCTGAAAGTGAAAAATTTGCCAGAGCCTGTGAAAAAGAAGGCTTGATTTTTATCGGTCCGACTGCTGCTACCATCGAATTGATGGGGGACAAGTCGCAGGCTAAAGCGACAGCTGAAGAGAACGGCCTGCCGGTTGTACCAGGCAGTGACGGAATCATCCGCTCAAGAGAACATGCCCACCAGGTCGCTGAATCGATCGGCTTTCCATTAGTCATCAAGGCAGTCTCAGGCGGCGGTGGAAAAGGGATGAGGGTCGTGCAGTATCCTGAGGATTTTGACCGTCTCTATTCTGAAGCCAAAAAAGAAGCGGAAAATGCTTTTGGAGATCAGAGAGTCTATATCGAAAAATTCATCCAGGATGCCCGACATATTGAAGTGCAGGTATTAGGCGACGGCAAAGGACATGCCGTCCATCTCTATGAGAGAGACTGTACGATCCAGAACCACAATCAAAAATTAATCGAGGAAGCGCCGGCCAGCATCTTGAATGAAGACAGCCGCCGGGATATTTTAGAGACGACCGCAGCTTTTGCCCGTAATATCAAGTATCGAAGTGCGGGAACTGTTGAATTCCTGTACCTGCCGAGTGAAGATGCTTTTTACTTCATGGAGATGAATACCCGTATCCAGGTCGAGCACTGTGTTACTGAGATGATCACAGGAATCGATATTGTCGCAGAACAAATCCATGTCGCTTTCGATGAAGAGCTGACGGTTCAACAGGAGGATATCCACCTCCAGGGGGTCGCCATGGAAGTGCGTGTCAATGCTGAAGATCCCGAGAGAAATTTCAGCCCTTCACCGGGTCCGGTCGATCAGCTGCACTTTGGTAAAGGACGGAATGTCCGTATCGACTCGCATATCTACCCGGGTTATACGATCTCACCTTATTATGATGCGATGATCGCCAAAATTATCGTCCAAGGGAAGGACCGTGAAGATGTCATCGCCCGCATGTCCCGTGTTTTAGATGAGACAGTTATCGGTCCGATCAAGACCAACTTAGCTTTCCAGCGCTTTTTGATGGACCACCCCCAATTTAGAAGCAATGACTATGATATCCATTTTCTAGACAAAAATAATCTGGTGTAATGAGGAGGAATATAATGGTACATGTTGATTTAAACTCGGACTTAGGAGAATCTTATGGGCGTTACTCCATAGGAAATGATGCAGAAATTATCCCGTTGATCTCATCAGCGAATGTGGCCTGCGGTTTCCATGCCGGAGATCCGGATGTCCTTTTAGAGACGATCGAAACCATCAAAGAAAGCGGCGGAACAGGTTTGGGGGCCCACCCCGGCTATCCCGACCGCCAAGGATTCGGACGCCGTTATATGGATTTGACAGCGGAAGAAGTCCGTGCCATGGTCTTATATCAGATTGCCGTGGTGGACGGCCTGGGCAGGATGCATGGCTTGGAATTAAATCATGTCAAGCCGCATGGCGCCCTCTATAATGCGACCTTTGACGACTATGACCTGGCCCTGGTCATCGCGCAGACGGTCTCTGAATATAATCCGGACTTGAAACTGATGGGTCTTGCCGGTCATAATTTAGTCACAGCGGGTCAGGAAGCAGGTCTGCAGGTCGTCAATGAAGTCTTTGCCGACAGAGCTTATGAAAAAGACGGAACCCTGGTCAGCCGCCGTAAAGAAGGAGCGATGATCACAGATCCTGACCTCGCTCTGGAGCGGGTGATCCGTATGGTGACAGAAGGCAAGGTCGAAACTATCGACGGCGAAGACATCGATATCCAGGCAGACAGCATCTGTGTCCATGGAGACGGAGCTAAAGCATTGGAATTCGTTCAGTTGATCCGCAAAGGATTGATGCAAGAAGGTATTGAAATCAAAACTATTTAGGAGTGAATAAAATGACAGACAAGAATCAAGAAATCAAAGTCAAGATGACCGATGCAGATATTCGCAAGCATCTCATTTCATCTTCATTACTGATGGTAACATCTGCTTTAGGACCTGCCTTCCTGACCCAAACGGCAACTTTTACAGAACAATATGGATCAAACTTCTCTTTCGCTATTATTTTATCCCTGATCCTTTCTCTGGGTGCCCAGATTAACGTCTGGCGTGTCCTGACCGTTTCAGATATGTATGCCCAGGATTTTGCCAACCAAGTTTTTAAAGGGTTGGGTTATGTTTTATCCTTCTTTATCTTCTTAGGAGGCTTGGCTTTTAATATTGGGAACGTCTCAGGTGCCGGTCTGGGTCTGAATGCAATATTCGGACTGGATGTGAAGTGGGGGGCTGTCATTACAGC
>CAYTHW010000068.1:0-4951 GCA_964437675.1 uncultured Atopococcus sp.
GGAAGAATATGTACAAAAAACTTCAAGATTGGATGGATGATTTAGATAAAGAGAAGATGGAAATAGAACGTCTGTCTGACAGAGTGCGTTTACCTGTCTACCATTATGACTCTAACGACGGTCACCGCTTCACATTTAAAATCGGGGACACAGAATCAGTCGACGATATTATGGAATTACAGAAATTAAGTTATGGGGAAGATATCCCCTGGCAATACAAATCGGTCTGGCATGACCTGGCCTATAATCCGAAAGCTTTCTATATCCTGGCTTATGCAGAAGATGGGACGCCGGCAGCTTTTATCGGTTCCTGGCTGGTCGAAGAAGATGCCCATATCACCAACCTCTGTGTGAATCCTAAATACCAGCGCCAGGGCTTGGCGCGCTATCTGATGGATTTATTAAAAGAAATTGCGATAGAGATGGATATGCATTTTCTCAGTCTTGAGGTCCGTGTCTCTAACAATATCGCCCAGCAGTTGTATATCCGCTATGGGTTTAAGCCTACCAGATTAATCAAAGATTACTATAAAAATGATCAAGAAGACGCGATAAAAATGGTCAAAAGAATCCGGCCGAAGATTAATGGAAATTAAACGACTGTCTTCCAGTGAGGCAGGAGAACTTTATGACTTGGCAGCAGCCGCTTTTGATGAACCGCTGCCCTGGTCTCGCGAAGAATTAGATAACATGCTGAATCAAGACTACATGAAATTCTACGCAGCTGTAGAAAACGAGGTGAGTCTTGGTTTTATTGGCTGTTCACATATACTGGATGAAGTTGAGGTTTATATGACCGGCATCAAAAAGACCAGCCAGAATCAGGGCCACGGCAGCCGGCTGATCGACTCATTTCTCAACCATATGTGGAAGAAAAATGTCAATAAAGTTTATTTAGAAGTCCGTTCACTGAATAAGCCGGCACTCGCTGTTTATAAAAAAGCCGGATTTTCGCAGATAGGATATAGAAAGAATTACTATAAACAGCCGGCAGATGACGCAGTCATCATGGCGGTAAATAGAGAGGAGCTCTTATGACGACTAAAATTTTAGCTATCGAAAGCTCATGTGATGAGACGAGTGCTGCTGTGGTAGAAGATGGGAAGACTGTCTTATCTAATGTAGTTGCTTCACAAATAAAAAGCCACCAGCGCTTCGGCGGTGTGGTTCCCGAGCTGGCGAGCCGCCATCATGTGGAGCAGATTACCTATATCATCGAAGAAGCGATGAAACAGGCTGAAGTTTCCTACAGTGACCTGGATGCCGTAGCTGTTACTCAGGGGCCGGGACTGGTGGGGGCCCTCTTGATAGGTGTGAGTGCGGCAAAGGCGATTGCCTATGCTCACCAGCTTCCCCTGTTGAAAGTCAATCATATCGCCGGACATATTTACGCCGGTGAGCTTGCAGGAGATATGAGTTATCCCTTGATTGCCCTAGTAGTTTCCGGAGGCCATACAGAACTAGTCTATATGAAAGAGTCTAATTCTTATGAATTAATCGGGGAGACCCGGGACGATGCCGTCGGAGAGTCTTATGACAAGATAGGCCGCGTCATTGGAGTTCCTTATCCTGGCGGCAGACGGATTGATGAGATGGCCCGGCAGGGTTCTGATGTGTATGACTTTCCCCGTGCGATGATGAGTGAAGACAACTATGATTTTTCATTTTCAGGTCTGAAAAGTGCCTTCATCAACAAGGTGCACAATGCAGAACAAAAAGGTGACCAATTAGATGACAAAGATCTGGCCGCCAGCTTCCAGGCTGCGGCGGTAGATGTTTTAGTTGACAAGACCATGCGTGCTGTCGAAGAATATGGAGTGCGCCAGTTAATCGTTGCTGGAGGTGTAGCTGCCAACAGCAGTTTGCGTGAGCGGTTAGAAGATGTTATTGCGGATGAATATCCGGATGTAGATTTGATCATTCCGCCTTTATCATTATGCGGCGATAATGCAGCGATGATCGGGGCCGCAGCTCAAGTATTATACGAGCAGGGAGAGTTTTCAGATTATACTTTTAATGCTCGACCGGGTATGGAATTATATGAATAGGAGTCTGTATGGCAATGATTCGACCTCTGATTACCCAAAAAGATCAAAAGACGGTAGGTTCTTCTACGGTCTTTTTTAATGATGAAAGGATAGCAGATAAAGATAAGAACCAGCCCCTGCTGGCTTTATTAGTAGAGGCAGGCAGCAGCCAGGTAGCTGTGGAGCTGGTAGATTTAGTAAGTTATGAGAGTATAGCGGAAACCCATTTTGAGAACGTGATGAATGAGCTGGCCTGGGATATGCTGGGCCGGGTGGAAGCTGTTAAGACTTCACGGGTCGATCAAGCCGAACTTTCCTCCAATTTTTTTCAAAAAATAAAAGAAGAAGCTTCCCGGCTGACTGAAGACATCCGGTCGATTGTCTTTATCGGTCTGGCCTGCAACAGTCCCACAGCCCATCTCTTGATGCAGCAGCCTGTCGAGCATCTCGGAAAGACGCCGGAAAAATTTTCTTCTACACCTTCTTTTCAAAAGTCTTTTTATGACTTGGGATTCAAGGATTGGGGAGAGGGGCTGGCAGCGACACTGCCCAATATCAACACCTTTATTGGCGGAGACAATATAGCTGCTTTAACTGCGGTCGGGCTCGAGGAACTTGAGCTGGTCATTGACCTGGGGGCCAGCTGCGAATTCTTCTTAAAGAAGGGAACGACAGTCTATGCGACTTCCTGTGAATCCCGGGCCATTTTTGAAGGTTATTTTCTAGACCTGTTAGAACCTTTAAGACCCGGTTCTATTATAGATTTCGAAATAAAAAGAGACAGCTGTATCTGGAAAACTTTTGATAACCAACCTGTCAGCCGCTTTTCCATATATGGTCTCCTGCACTTTTTTTCCTGCTTACTTGAGGAGGGGTATATTAATCCGCATGGGAAGTTGGCTTCGGATATACCTTTCAAGCAGGCGGGCAGCCAGCTGCTCCTGGATGAAGAAGCCCAATTATCTTTAAGTGAGAAAGATATACAGGCCCTGCGCTTTGTCAAAGGGTCGATTCATTCAGCGCTTACTATTTTATTAGAAAAAAGCCAGGTTGATCCCGGAGAAGTTACCGGAGTGACCATCTTGGGCCAATCTGACAATCATTTATTTGGTGACAGTCTGATAAGATCAGGTTTCTTAGCTGCAGACTTCTCGGATAAGATAAGATTTGGCGGTAATCCAGTCATTGATGGGATAAAAAAGAGGCTTAGAGGAGAAGAAGAGCCGGTCGGTCCGCTCGAATATATTGAATTAAGTGCTGTACCAGGCTATTATCAGCTTTTAGCACAGGCTATGCAGCTGAGCAGATGAAGAAAGCAGGCCCAGGGGTGATTAAGTACCGCCCGGGCCTGCTTTTTTTCATGATAACAACTCTTCTAAATCCATAGCCAGAATTTCCCATTCCTGAGTCCACTTGTCGATCATCTGCGTATTCTCATTAAGCTGCTCACCCAGGATATATGCTTTTTCCGGGTCATTATAAACTTCCGGCTTCAACATATCAGCATGGATACTTTCATTTTCCTCTTCCAAATCCAGAATCTTAATTTCCAGAGCTTCGACTTCTCTTTCTAAACGCCTTTGTTCCCGCTGACGGTCCTTTAATTCCTGCCGGTCCAGACTGGCTTCGGAAAGCTCGGCTGCCCCGGCAGGCTGTTCCTTATCTTGTGACTCGGTGAGCTGCTGGATTTCTTCCAACTCTTGTTTCTTTTCTATATAGTAGTCATAATTTCCTAGATAGAGTGTAGAGTGATCTGGGTGTATCTCGATAATCTCTGTTGCCAGGCGGTTGATGAAATAGCGGTCGTGGGAAACGAAGAGAATGGTCCCTTCAAAATGAAGGAGGGAATTCTCAAGTGCTTCTTTACTGTCTATATCCAAATGGTTAGTAGGCTCATCAAGTATTAAGAAATTGTCACGATTAAGAGCCAGCTTAGCCAGGGCTACACGTGCTTTTTCTCCTCCGCTCAAACTGTGGATCGTTTTGAGTACATCATCACCCGAAAAGAGGAAGGAACCAAGCAGGCTGCGGATACTTTCTTCATTCATCGTCGGGTGTTCATCCCATAATTCATTGAGGATAGTTTTGTTCTGGGTCAAATTTTCCTGTTCCTGGTCGTAATAGCCGATGTCTACCTTAGTTCCTTTAATAACTTCGCCGGTTAAAGCTTCCAGTTTGCCTACAATTGTTTTCAAAAGGGTGGATTTTCCCACGCCATTAGGCCCGACAATGGCGATGATATCATTCCGCCGGACTTCAAAGTTGATATTCTCTGCGGTAGGAACATTGTCATAACCAACAGTCAGATTATTAACTTGAAGGACTAAGTTGCCGCTTTCTTGTTCCGGCTTAAATATGATATCAGCACTTTTAGCATAGGTTTGGGGTTTATCCAGACGCTCGATTTTTTCCAGCTGTTTCTGCCGGCTCTGAGCACGCTTGGAAGTAGTCGCCCGGCTGATATTTTTTTGAACAAATTGTTCCAACTTTTGGATTTCTTTCTGCTGCTGTTCAAAATCTTTCCACTGCTTTTCGATGTGTTTTTCTTTCTTGGTTAGATAGTTAGAGTAATTGCCCGAATAATGGGTAATTTTCCCGTAACTTAAATCATAGACCTCATTCACTAATTCGTCCAGGAAATAGCGGTCATGGGAGACGATGAGTATAGCACTCGGGTAACTTTTTAAGTAACCTTCCAGCCAGGTCAGCGTATCCATGTCTAAATGGTTGGTGGGCTCATCTAAAATCAGAAGGTCCGGCTTTTCAAGCAGCAGCTTAGCCAGGGCCAGACGTGTTTTTTGACCGCCGGAAAGCTCAGTGATGACCGTATCGTAATCCTCTTCATAAAAATGAAAACCGCCTAAGACTGCTTTAATTTCACTTTTATAACTGTAACCATTCATATCTTTGAATTTGTTCTGCAG
>CAYTHW010000069.1:0-4924 GCA_964437675.1 uncultured Atopococcus sp.
AACAGTTCTTCATGGATAAAAGAAAAATACTGACTGGACAAGGCGGTTAGATTCTGGTCCAGGCCTTCCAAGACTTCCTGTCCCCTGTTCGTGTTCTGGATATGGTCAAAAACGGCCGGGAAGGAAAGAAGGGCCAGAACGACCGACAGTCCTGCTGTCCCACCAAAATGCAGGGTCTTCTTCCATTCTTTTTTGAAGAGGAAAAAGAGACAGACGGTCAAGGTAAAGAAGAAAGCAAAGATATAGAAATAATAGTGGGTCCAGCCTCCCAAGAAGTAACAAACCCCCAGAAAAATCAGGTACTTATTTTTCTTCTCCTCTAAATACTTAAAGGTCCAATAATAAAGACCGACCACCAGCAGAGTAAATAAACTGTACATCCGGATGAAGGTCATGGCATTGAGAGCTGCGACACTCATATACCAGAACAGACTGCCGGAAAGTGAAACGATGAAATTCTGCGTCAGATAATAAAGCAAGCGGTAGACCAGAAAAAACAGAATCAAATGAATGACCAGATTGATCACCAGGCCGGTGTATTTACTGAAGATACCCGGAAAAAAAGAGCTCACCGTATGAAAGATGAGATAGTAAAAAGGAGGGTGAACATCCTGGACTTGATTATAAATCACCGAATCATAATTGAAGCGGGTCTCTTCGGTGGGCGTCAGATATTCTTTGTAATAATCCCCTTCCAGCCATTCATCCACGCGCCAGGGAAAAGGCTCATGGTCACTGTTGGAGAGACCGTAGCTGTAGACTTCGTCGATATGAAAGCCGTTCTTTTCCTGGAAGACGAAAAATGAAAAGACAGTCACTAAAAGCATGGCTGCGATCAATATCCAATTTTGTTGTTTTGTCGTCATCATAGTTACCTTGCTCCTTCAGAAATATTAATAAATGATAAGGAAAGAGACTGGGACATTCGTCTCAGTCTCTTAAATCTTATAAGATATGCCGCTGCTTGTTAAGGATTATACATCTGATTATTTAAATAGTTGGTATCGGATGTGACATCGATGCCCAGACGCTTGAGAGACTGGGTATTTTCCATGCTCAAAATCACCGTAGAATGAGCCTGTCCGCCTCTTAAGTTTTTTAATTCTTTATAAGCCAGGTCAGCCGTCGGATTGGTCACGGCTGAAATAGCAAGAGCGATCAGCAGTTCATTCAAGGCCAGGGTAGGCACCTTGGAGTGAAGTTCGTCAGCTTTCAACTTCTGGATAGTCTCTAGAATAGTTGGTGCAAGTAAATCGATCCGGTCGCCGATTCCTGCCAGATATTTCAAGCTGTTCATGATACAGGCAGCGGAAGCATCCATCAAGCGGCTGCGGCGCCCCTTGATGATCTTACCGTCCGGCAGCTCGACAGCCATGACTGATTGCACATACTCTGCCTTTTTCTTCTCCTGTAATTCAGCCGCATATTCCCTCGCCGGGACGACTGCCGCCCGGTCTTCAGGTCTTAGATTATTTTCTTCCATGATCATATGCATACGGGACCGGGTCTCTTCGTCGATCGTTCCCTCAAGATAAGCCACTTCTTCATAAAAATAGCGGCGGATGATTTCCTGATTAGCCGCTTTTTCTACGACTTCATTATCAGTGATTCCCTCTTTAATACAGTTGACTCCCATGTCGGTAGGCGACTGATAGACGGACTCTTCACCTGTGATCATCTCGATGATTTTCTTGACGATCGGGAACATTTTGACGTCCCGGTTGTAATTCACGGCTACTTCACCGTAAGCTTCGTAATGATAGTTATCCAGAACGTTGGTATCTTTCAAATCGACCGTCGACGCTTCATAAGCGACATTGACCGGGTGACGCAGGGGCAGATTCCAGACGGGGAAAGTCTCAAACTTAGCATAACCGGCAGATATCCCTCTTTTGTATTCATGATACATCTGCGACAGGCAGGTCGCCAGCTTGCCGGAGCCCGCTCCCGGACCCGTCACAACTACCAAGGGCTTGTGGGTCGGAATAAAAGAATTTTTAGTAAAACCTTCGTTAGAAAACATGGCATCTATATCTGTCGGGTAACCCTCTATCTCTCTGTGGATGTAGACATCGATGTCCCGGTTCTCTAAATTTTTAACAAAGACCTCAGCATTTTTCTGGTCTCTGTAACGCGTCAAGAGGACACTGTTGACTTCAATCTCGCGTTCACGGTATTCGTCAATCAGCCTCATCACTTCTTGATCATAGGTGATACCGTAGTCACTCCTAATCTTATTCTGCTCGATATCGCCTGCATACACACATATAATTACTTCCGTTTGATCTTTCAACTCTTCCAACAATCTAATCTTGGCATTTTCTTCAAAGCCTGGCAGGACCCGGGCAGCATGCTTGTCACTGATCAGCTTGCCGCCGAACTCTATATAAAGTTTTTCTTTACCTGATACACGGGCCATAATCTGTTTTGATTGTTCCGTTAAATACTTTTCAGTATCAAAACCAATGGCTGTCATCTTCAAGCCTCCTTTTTTTACATACTTTACAAGTATAACGTTAAATAATAACTTGAACAAGATGAAAAAGGAGAAATTAAAGATGAAAGCTGGAAATATTCGTGTTATATTTCAGTTATCATCTTGAAGGGAATGAATGAAATGAGCTTTTCTGCTAATTTACAGACCTATCTGCAAAGTTATGACCCAGAACTGAAAGCTGTCGAAAGCGACAACGAGGATTATCTCTTTGAGAAACTGACCTATGTCAATCACTACCGCTCCATCACTCATGTTTCTGTCACTTCAGACCGCTCCACGGCTAATTTAAGAATCTATGTCCTCGACTTTTTCCCGGAAAAGCAGACGATTTCAGGATCTTCCTATCTGTTCACGAATCAGCTGAACTTTGAGCACCGTTTCGGCTCTTATTACCTACGGGGGCAGACTTTGATCGTAGAGCAGGACCTTCTCATCATGGCCCCTCATATCCTGCCGCCATTGACTGAATATCTGGCCCTCTTAAACGAAAACATCTTCAACATCACAGAAAAAGCGGCATCCTAAGACCTTTCTTAGGATAGACCGCTTTATTTTTTACTCACTTTTTAATTTTTCGGCTAAATCGATCAGATAGTCTTTGAACTCATCAGCCGTTTCCGGATGTTTCAGACCATAAAGGATATTAGCCTCCAGGTAGCCTTCTACATCTCCTACATCGTAGCGCTCTCCTTCAAATTGATAGGCATAGACCGGCTCTTTCTGATTGAGTCGGGAGATTGCCTCTGACAGCTGAATCTGGCCGTCAGCATCAGGTTCCTGGCTTTCTAAGAAGTCAAAGATCGCAGGGGTCAAAACATAGCGGCCGGTACTCGCGTAAGATCCTTCGATTTTGTCCTGTTCCGGCTTTTCTACGATCTTATTGACCGTATGGAGCCGCTCACCGATCTCTTCTTTGACGTCTACGACACCATAAGAAGACAAGTCTTCAACTTCATCAGATTCTTGAACAGAAATGACTGAAGCATCGACCTTGTCGAACTGCTCGATCAGCTGTTGGGTGATAGGTACCTCTGAAGGCATGATGTTATCAGCCAGGAGGACAACAAAAGGCTCATTTCCCACAAACTCCTGCGCCTGTAAGACAGCATCACCCAGACCTCGAGGATAAGGCTGTCTGACATAATAGACATTATCCAAGGTGGTCTCCGTTGCTTTTTGATAGAGCTCATCTTTTTGTTTAGCTAAAAGATTCTGCTCCAGGTCAAAGTTAGCATCAAAGTGATCCTCAATCGAACGTTTGTGACGGCCAGTGACAATGACAAACTCCTCAATGCCGGAAGCGAGTGCTTCCTCAACGACGAACTGCATGATGGGTTTGTCTACAATCGGTAGCATTTCCTTAGCCGTTGCTTTAGTTGTAGGTAAAAAGTTTAAACCTAAACCTGCCACTGGAATAACCGCTTTAGTAATTTTTGCCATGTCCTGCTCCTTTAATTAGTTTTCTTGGTAAATATCTCTCGAGTAGACCTTGCCTACCACATCTTTCAACTCTTCTTCGACCCGGTTAGCTAAAATGATGGAAGATTTCTTTTTGAATTCATCCAGGTCATTGATGACTTTATATTTATTGTAAGTCTCTTCTTTGACAACCGGTTCGTAAATGACGACTTCGATTCCCTCACCGCGTAACTCTTTCATGATATCAAAAATCGCAGCCTGGCGGAAATTATCCGAACCTGTCTTCATCGTCAGACGGTAAATACCTACGACTTCCGGATCCTGCTTCAAGATCTGCTGGGCAATGAAGTTCTTGCGGGTCGCATTGGATTTTACGATGGCACGAATTAAATTATTCGGCACATCTTTATAGTTGGCTGCCAGCTGCTTGGTATCTTTCGGCAGGCAGTAGCCGCCGTAGCCAAAGGATGGATTATTATAGTGGTCGCCGATACGCGGGTCTAAGCCGACACCGTCGATGATCTGTTTGGTGTCCAGCCCTTTAACTTCAGCGTAAGTATCAAGCTCATTGAAGTAAGAGACTCGAAGAGCAAGATAGGTGTTAGAGAATAACTTAACAGCCTCTGCTTCAGTCGCATCCATCAAGAGAACTGGAATATCTTCTTTTAAAGCCCCCTCGACTAAAAGATCTGCAAAGACTTGTGCTCTTTCAGACTGCTCACCCAGAATGATACGCGAAGGATACAAGTTATCGTAAAGCGCCTGACCTTCCCGCAGGAATTCAGGTGAGAAGATGATATCCTCTGTATCATAATGCTTGGAGATACTGTTGGTATAGCCTACCGGCACTGTCGATTTCACGACAATCGGTGTACCCGGGGCATATTTTAAGACATCTTCGATCACGCTCTCCAGCGCGGATGTGTCAAAGTGGTTCTCCACTTCGTCATAATCCGTCGGTGCAGCGATGACCACATAATCCGGCCGGTTACCATAAGCATAAGCCGG
>CAYTHW010000070.1:0-4876 GCA_964437675.1 uncultured Atopococcus sp.
CGTTAAACAGACAGGGAAATGTCAACCGGGCTCAAGCTTCGATCAATGATGTCACCGCCTTTGTCGGCAAGGTGATCACAGCGCCTCTTAACCTTGCAGCTGACAGCTTCGATGCTATCAATAATTTAACTAATACTTATGAAGAAAATAGACATTTGAAAAGTCAGATGAATGAGATGGAAGAGCTGCAGACCAAATTGACTACCGTAGAGGCGGAAAACCAACAACTCAAAGATGAATTAGCCTTGAGTCATTCGTTATCAGAATATGAAAAAATTCATGCCACGATCATTTCACGTAATCCGGACACCTGGATCGAGCAGATCGTGATAGATAAAGGAAGTCAAGATGGGGTGGATCTGGGAATGGCTATCCTTTCTCAGAATGGTTTAGTCGGCCGTGTGAGTGAAGTCAGTCCTACCAGTTCTAAAGTGACCCTGGTGACTACTTTGGACCAGAGAGAAAACTTAGTTTCAGCTGAGGTGCAGCTGGAAGATGATGAATCGGCCCACGGAGTTATTCAATCCTATGATAAAGAGACTGACCGTCTCATTATGGACCAGATCACGACGGATACCCCGCTTCAGGAGGGACAGGAAGTTGTGACATCAGGTTTAAGTGACATGACTCCCCGCTCTTTAAAAATTGGAACCATCGATGAAGTAGTGGTAGGAGATTTTGGTCTGACTCAAAGAGCCTATATTACCCCGGCTGCTGATTTTAATGACATCCGCTATGCGACAGTCATTAAGCGTCTGGCAGAAAGTGGAGAATAAATATGACTAAAAAGTGGAAAATGATTTTGATTCCTTTCCTAACCTTATTCATTCTCTTTTTATTGGATGGAATCATCAGTGCTTATTTCGGCTCACAGTTAAGTATGGGACAGGCTGAAATATTCCAGCGTCTTTTATTTATCGGCCTGTATTATTTCACCTTCCGTTTGTCGGTCAAGCACATGATGTATCTCTCGCTCTTCTTCGGCTTTTTAATGGACAGCTATTATAGCGGTATTCTAGGAATATACATGGCTTCCTTTACGATTGTTATTTATTTCACAACTCTGTTTAAGAGCCGAACAGACCTCAATGTCCTGACTATCGGTTATTTTGGTATTTTCATGTATTTTGTCTTCGAGTCTATCGTCTATCTCTTCTACAGCTGGATAGGCTACACTTCGATCGGCATCGGACGATTTCTGCTCTTTTATCTGAGCCCGTCGCTGCTCTTCAATTCTGTCTGGTATCTCTTATTATATCCGATACTGAACAGGATATTAGACTACTGCGGGGCTGAACCGCTGGAGACCTTATTTACGACAGATTAGATGATCCGGGATTAAGCAATCCTGGATTTTCTCATTTTAAAGAAAGACGGGGGGAATTTCTTTCTGGAGAAAAGGATTGCTATTGACTTCGATATCTATATTTGGTAATATTTTCATGTTGTATGTTGTGATGCTATGCACCACAGCTGTAACCGCACATAGATGAGTTTGAAGTCCGTAAGGCACTCATCGTGGCGAGTCTGAGTATAATAAGGAGGTGTGCATATGTACGCAATTATTGAAACTGGTGGAAAACAAGTAAAAGTCCAAGAAGGACAAGCCGTTTACATTGAAAAAATCGATGCAACTGAAGGTGACAAAGTTACATTTGACTCTGTTATTTTAGTAGCTGGTGACGATGTTAAAGTAGGTGCTCCATTTGTAGAGGGTGCTGCAGTTGAAGGAACTGTTGAAAAACAAGGCCGTCAAAAGAAAGTTACGACATGGATTTACCGTCGTCGTAAAGACTCTCACCGTAAACAAGGACACCGTCAGCCATACACGAAAGTTATGATCGACTCAATCAACGCTTAATAGGACTTGATAAAATGATTCGAGCTTCATTTTTTGAGAATAAACAGTCTCGATGGCAGTCATTTACCCTGGAGGGGCATGCAGATGCCGGACCCTATGGTTATGACCTTGTTTGTGCAGCTGTCTCGGCCTTGACTCTGAGTGTGATTAATAACGCACAGCGCCTGCTGGATATCCCTTTGGCGGTTGAAGCTGATGAAGTGGCAGGCGGCTTTCTAAAAGCCGGCATCCCTTATGACTTTGATGGCGGAAAAGATGCTGAGCTGCAGCTGCTGTTAAATCATTTGTATTGGGCCTTGAAAGATATTGAGGAAGAATATAGCGAACATATAGAAGTGAAAAGAATACAAACATAGGAGGTGTTCTACATGTTAAAAATGAATTTACAGTTTTTCGCGACTAAAAAAGGTGGAGGTTCTTCATCTAACGGACGTGATTCGAACGCTAAACGTCTGGGAGCTAAAACTGGTGACGGACAAGTAGTAACAGGCGGTTCAATCATTTACCGTCAGCGTGGAACTAAAATCTTACCAGGTGTTAACGTTGGACGTGGAGGAGACGATACATTATTTGCAAAAGTAGATGGTGTCGTTCGTTTCGAGCGTAAAGGACGTAACAAAAAACAAGCTTCTGTTTATCCAGTAGCTTAATTAACTACATATATTTGACGAGCCATCAAAATTCGAGTGATTTTGATGGCTTTTTTTATATGAAGGAGGCATCACGTGGAAACATTAATAGAACGTCTGTACAAGGGCATCAATGATTCAGCGCTCTTGTTGAAAGAAGCACTTGGGCTGTCTTACATAGAAGCTTATATCGAAACAGCTGAAAATATTTTGGACGGAAGGACTACCCGGGTGATAGACGGGCAGCCGGATGAAGAAACTGCCGGCCGGCTAAATGATATTTACTCTCATTTAGAATTAGAAATTGCAAGTCCTGAAGAAATTCGCAGGGCCAACCAATTTGTTTTGTTAAAAGCTGCACAAGATGATTATATCCAGGCGAATCACCGAGTCACCCCAGATTTGGTCGGGCAGATCATGGCTTATCTCTCTCTTCTTTTTATAGACAAAGAAGAGGAACTTCACCTTGTAGATTTTGGGGTAGGGACCGGAAATCTCTTGACGACGGTGATGAATGAACTCCAGTCAGAAGGGGCTCATATCAAAGCGACAGGGATAGATGTCGACGACCTCCTGTTGTCGGCAGCGATCGTCAATTCAAGTATGCAGGGGCACCAGGATATCCAGTTCATTAAACAAGATACTTTGACCAATCTTTTCATCGAACCGGCAGATATTGCGATAAGCGATCTTCCTGTGGGCTATTATCCGGACGATGAGCAGGCAGAAAACTTTAACTTATCCTTTGATGAGGGACACTCCTATGCCCACTTTTTATTTATAGAACAAGCTTTGAACTACCTGAAAGAAAATGGTTTAGCTTTTTTTGTCGTACCTTCTGCAATTTTCCAGGACGAAAAGGCAAAAAGTTTGATACAATATACACATGAGATTGGATTTTTCCAAGCCATCATTCAATTACCCCGAAATTTTTTCAAAAATGAACAGAGTCAACAGTCTATTGTATTGATACAAAAGAAGGGGAGCCGGGCCAGACAAGCAAAAGAGGTCTTAATTGCACGCGCTCCAGATTTTACCCAAAAAGAAAAAGTTTTTTCGTTCTTCAATGATATCGCTGTTTGGAAAGATCAAAATTTTTAATTTATGGAGGAGAATATTTCTATGGAATTAACTATGGCTATCAACGCAGGTTCTTCTAGTTTGAAATTCAAACTATTTGAAATGCCTGCTGAAAAAGTTTTGGCTTCAGGTTTGGTGGAAAGAATCGGTCTTAATGATTCTATCATTACGATTAAATATGGTGAAGGTGACAAGTTCAACGACGTACTTGACATCGATGACCATGAAGTTGCGGTACAAATGATGCTTGAAAAACTTATCGAGTTAAACATTATCGAAAGCTACGACCAGATTACAGGTGCAGGACACCGCGTAGTTGCTGGAGGAGAAGACTTTTCTGAGTCTACAGTATTAGATGCAGAAGCTATCCAAAAAATTGAAGATCTGTCAGAATTAGCACCTTTACACAACCCGGCGAACGTAACCGGTATCCGTGCATTCTCAAAAGTACTGCCTGATATCACTTCAGTTGCAGTATTTGATACATCTTTCCATACGACAATGCCTAAAGAAAACTACCTGTATAGTATTCCTATGGAGTACTATGAAAAACATGCTGCTCGTAAGTATGGAGCTCACGGAACTTCACACGATTTTGTTGCCAACCGTGCAGCAGAAATCTATGGTAAGTCGATTGAGGACTTAAAAATCATCACATGTCACTTAGGAAACGGTGCATCTATTACAGCTGTAGACGGCGGTAAATCAGTTGACACATCTATGGGATTCACTCCTTTAGCGGGTGTTACGATGGGAACTCGTTCAGGTGATATCGATGCTTCATTATTACCATACTTGATGGAAAAAGAAGGAATCGAAACGATTGGCGAGATGATCAATGTCTTAAATAAGAAATCAGGTTTATTAGGACTTTCAGGAGTATCATCTGATATGCGTGATGTAGAAGATGCAGCAGCAGAAGGGAATGAAGATGCTCAAATTGCTTTAGATATCTTTGCCAACCGTGTTCAAAAATATATCGCACAATACATCGCTGTGATGAATGGTGTAGATATCATCGTCTTCACTGCCGGTATCGGAGAAAATGGACCAGACATGCGTGAGCAGATCATCAATGGAATCACATGCTTCGGATGTGAAATCGACCCTGCTAAAAACGATGGTGTCCGCGGTAAAGAGACAGAATTAAACACAGATGACTCTAAAGTAAAAATTTACTTAATCCCAACTGATGAGGAATTATACATTGCCCGTGAAGTTGCAAGATTAAAATAGAGAACAGTCTGTAAGATCTATTTAAATAGAGAAAATTAAACGAGCCTTTTGAGGGGCTCGTTTTTTCATG
>CAYTHW010000071.1:0-4874 GCA_964437675.1 uncultured Atopococcus sp.
AAATGATCAGCCACCTTAAAATTGATCCTGTGATTAAACATGCACTCAACGAAGATATTACCACTGACGATGTGTCCAGCCGGGCTGTCCTTGAGGGTTATCAAATAGCGACTGTGGAGCTTCTATCTAAAGATGAAGGCATTATTGCCGGGCTTCCTGTTTTTCAAAGAGTATTTGAAGTCTTATCTCCTGACAGCAAGCTGAATTTCAAATGGTTCAAAAAAGAAGGCGATAAGATTCAACCCGGCGATCTTATCTGTCTCTTAACCGGTCCGGTTGAAGTTCTGCTGACCGGTGAGCGGACAGCTCTCAATTTTCTCCAGTCTTTGTCTGGAATAGCTACCGCGACATATGCCCTGGCCGCGCCTCTGGCTGAACACGGTATTAAAGTCCTGGACACCCGCAAGACTACACCGGGATTAAGATATTTGGAGAAATATGCGGTCCGTGTCGGGGGCGGCTACAACCACCGCTATAATCTTTCAGATATGATCATGCTGAAGGATAACCATATAGCAGCAGCCGGCGGCATAGGTGAGGCGATACGAAAAGCCTGCCGGATCGATCCTTTTATCAGAAAAATCGAGGTGGAATGTGAAAATTTAGAGATGGTGGAGGAAGCGGTCAAACATGGAGCAGACATCATCATGCTGGACAATTTTTCTCTTGAAGATATCGAGCAGGCTCTGTCTATCATCGATGGAAATTCTATAGTGGAATGTTCAGGAAATATCAATGCAGAGAATATCCATCATTATGCCGGGCTTGCTGTGGATTACGTTTCAAGTGGTGCCATCACACACTCAGCAGGAATTGTTGATTTATCGATGAAAAATCTTATGATTAAAAAGAATCATTTAAATATGATGTAGAAAGATAGGGGAGTCAGTCAAGTTGTCTAAGGAAAAATTATTAAATGCTGAAGAAGTTCAAATCATCGTCGCCGGAATGGCCGAGTTATATCCCAGTACCCAGACAGAATTGAATTATGAGTCTGATTTTCAATTACTTTGCGCCACCGTTTTAAGTGCCCAGGCGACAGATGTGGGTGTCAATAAAGCGACACCGGAATTATTTTCAGCCTACCCAACGCCGGAACTCATGATGCAGGCTTCTTTAGAAGATATCCAGGATAAGATTAAAACGATCGGCCTTTATAAGAATAAGTCCAAATTTCTGAAGAATCTATCTCGTAAATTGGTGGAAGAGTTTGACGGGGAGGTCCCGCAGATTCGTGAAGAACTCATGACCCTGCCCGGGGTCGGCCGCAAGACGGCCAATGTTGTTCTGGCGAATGCTTTTGGTATTCCGGCTTTTGCAGTAGATACTCATGTTGAACGGGTCAGCAAGCGGATGAATTTTGTGCCGGAGAGCGCCAGTGTTCTGCAGGTTGAGCAGATGATGATGGAAAAACTGCCGGACAGCTGCTGGCATCAGGCCCATCATTCCATCCTGCTTTTCGGACGTTATCAATGCACAGCAAGGAGGCATGACCATCAAATATGTCTGGAACGCCTTCGAGCGGTTCTGCCTGAGACCAGTCCTGCTCAAGAAGCTTTTGAGAAAATAAATCAAGAAAGCTAGTCATCTTTTTTCTTTTTTCTGCCTGACAGCCAATGAAAAGCAGTTGCCGCTATGAGGATGATATTACCCAATAAATAAGTTAAAAGAATGAGAAATGAGATAAAGACGGGTTTATTTTCCTTCTGTAATTTTTTCATTTTTTTCTCCTTTAAAATGGGTCGTCTGTGTTAAGCTGTTTTTAAGTGAAAGATTTATAATATATATTATACGACGAATGGGATAATTAAGGAAAGGATGTAGGCATAAAATGGAGACAGTCAATTTATATACTATGCAGCATAAAGATTCTCTGCATGCATTGAAAGAAAACAAGCGGATTATCAATAAAGAAAGTTATATTCGTATGAGCCTCGGGTCAACAGGAGACTTTATCATTCCACAATATCGTATTTTTTCATCCTTAGCTAAGAAAATCGTCGAAAGGCCGTCGGATGTCATCTTTCCTATTTGGTGTGGAGTAACTAAACAAAGTTCTTTCGTAGGTGAAAAAGGTCATGTTATCTATTGTTTGACTGTACCGGTTGATCAAGTGATTTATTTTGACGGAGGCAAATGGGATTACGTCTTAAATAATTTATATATCCCTAAAGATGCGGAGGATGCAGAAGCCTATGAGCAGGAGCTGAAAGACTTAGGAATCAAAAGCCAGTTTGGGCTCCTGACAGACCACGGCGGAATGTATCCTGAAATCTATCAAAAAATACGCGATTCCTGGGAGCGGCTGTTTGTGATCGATGACTGGAATCAATACATCATCCAGGCCAACCTCTGGGAAATAAAAGAAGAATGGGTTCAGCATGTAGTGAGTTACGGCGAAAATTTATATGAAGTAGCCAGTGACATGGAAGATACTTTCCCCCCTAAATTCGCCCTGGAGCAGACGGAAAAGAATAAATAATAAATAAACTCCTGTTCTAATCAAAGAACGGGAGTTTATTTGTCTGGAAATATGTGGGTTTTTATTTAGTTGTTCGACGTCTGGAAATTCCTGTCAGCCCAAGTCCAGCTAAAATAGTTGCAGCGGATAAAGCTAATCCAGATGATGCACCTGTTTGAGGTAAAGCATCTTCTGAAACTTCTTGTGCGTCATCACTGCTTGAATTTGATTTGCTGTCATGGTCAGCAACTGATTCTTTTTCAGTACTTACACCAAGAATTATATTAGCATTAGTAACTGTCTCTGTGTTCGTATCCGAATCAACATTCGGATTAGTCTCTACATTTGTATCTTCAACAGCATCCGTACCGGTATTTGTACCAGTATTTGTGCCTGTGCTGCCTGTTTGAGGAGCTTCTTTTTTGCTGATGATATAAGTGTGAACGAGATTCGTTTCACGTCCGCCTTCTGTTTCTAAGTCTTCTCCAACTACTTCATATAATCTATAGATGATTTCATCTGATGTAACATCGATTACCGCATAATGCTGGATATTTGATTCGCGGGCATTAGAATGTCCATCCGAGTAGTAAGAAGAACGGAAAAACTGCTCGTCTGTTAAGAGTAGGGAACGGAAGTATTCAAAATCTTCTTCAGTTACTTCATAGCCGAATAATTCTAAGTAAGTCTCATCGATGTCCTCATTCTCTAAAATCCATTCCATCGATTTGTTATTGTAGATGGCTTCGTAGGTTTTAGTTCCAGCTGTGTTTGGAATAAAGAAAACTGTTCCTTCAGGATTGTGATAAGTTGTCACACCATTCTCAGTAATCACTTGACTTCCATCTACACGGGCATTACCAAAGGCACCGGCATCATGCAATAAGGGTTGTGTCACAGTCAAGTTATGGTCGTGGCCGTTTAAGACTAAGTCGACATCATATTGATCCAGTACTTTCATCAATTCATCACGAACTAATTGAACGGTTTCATCTTCTAAAGAATGATAAGAAGCCGAGAATAAAGGACGGTGGTAGGATACGATGATCCAGTCGATATTACCCGCATCTCTTTCTGCTCTTGCTTCGGCCAGATCATTATGTAACCACTGCATCTGACTGTCTAAAATCGCTTTCTTTTCTTCGCCGTCTGCGCGGTCTCTGTCATGCTCTGTATTTAAGACGACAAAGTGAACGCCATTATAGTCTAAAGAGTAAGCCGCACCTGACTCCATCCCTTCGATCTCATTAGGTGTATTGATGTGGGCCAGGAAGTTTTCTCTGTCGTGGTTCCCCGTCACATACATATGCGGCATCGCCTGATTTAAAGGCTCGATTGCTGCCAGAGTTTTTAACCACTCCGTATCATTCCACTGATCATTTACAACGTCACCTGTATGAACAGCAAATACTGCATTTGGTGCGACAGTCATTGCCGATTCTAAAGTGTTTTGAGTATAGGCCCATTCCGGACGCTGGTTATCACTGGAGAAAGCGGCCTGTGTATCTGTGTAGTGGATGAATGAGAAGGGTTTGTGGTCTGCATGTGCGGTTGTAAAAGTACCTATTTGAGAAATTAATCCTGTTGTTGGATTACCCATTTGGTATCTGTAAGTTGTCCCCGGTCTCAGGTTAGTTGCTTCTACGCGGTAAGCTGTTTCCTTGAACTGCTCATAAGGTAAAGCGATGGACCAGTTGTCATAGCCTTTATCCAGCCATTGGATGTTCTCAGCTGTAAATACTTCATCAGTATAATACCCAATCGGCGTATCGCTTCCATCTACTGCACGGAAAGGATTGCTGTCTTTACTGTCAAAGCCTTCCAGAATAGCGTATACATAGTGGCCGTCCGGTGTCGTTTGAATATGGAAAGCGTCATCGATGGTTACCATTTCAGGTGTGTAGGCAACAATTTTCGTTTCATCCTGGCCGTCCTCCCAGACATAGAGGCGGGCGTCTGAATCTGGTGTTGTGGTATGCCATTGGAAAAGCATGGAAGTAGAAGGTGTTTGAGATAGGTTCGTGGTGATACGGTTTGGTGAATCATTAACAGGAGCAGGTAAAACTTCTGGTTTCTCCTGAGTCACCGGGGCAGTTTCCCCGCCGATAGTCAAGCCGATGAGATTGCCTTGGGCATCGTACTTTCCACCGTCGTTTGCTGTTAAATTTTCTTCTAAGTAAGCAGGATCATTGGCACGTTCCAGGTTGTCAGCATAAGTCTGTGCAGTCACACTGGTGACATCTGCAACTGCTGTAGGTGCTTCTGCCGCTGCCACAGCTTTCGGCGAAGCAGCGACCTGTCCATTTTCATTTGCAGGATCAATAACAGGAGCTTCAGCAGCCGCCTGGGCCTCAATAGAATAAGTCGATAAGATAGCAGCAGACGCCAGCGAAGCCAGAATCAATTTTTTATA
>CAYTHW010000072.1:0-4859 GCA_964437675.1 uncultured Atopococcus sp.
TTTCAACAGATCGATCTGCGTTTGATAGAGCTGCTTCTGCTCCTTGGCCAGTTCGATATACTCTGTCGATTCCGTCTTTTCAGGTAAATCGAAAAGTACTTCTGACTTGAGGCGGCGTAGAATGAAGGGTCTGATTTTTTCTGATATTTCCTGCTTGGTCAAGGATTTGAAGTGGGACGGACTTTCAAACAAACCGGGCATCACGATAGAAAAGAGTGAGTACAATTCGCCCAGATGGTTTTCAATAGGTGTCCCGCTCAAAGCGACTGCGTGCTGGCGCTTAATATTTCTGACCGCTTTGGCCGTTTTAGTATTCATATTTTTGACATACTGCGATTCATCTAAGATCATACTCGAAAAAGTAATATCTGAATAAAGATCACCGTCTCTTTGGATTAAAGGATAAGAAGTAATCAAAATCGGAATTTTTTCATCCAGAGCCTGCTGCACCTGGGTGGCCCGCTCTTCTTTCGTCCCAGAGATAACGATGGTCTCTAAATCAGGTGTGAATTTACTGAACTCATGCTCCCAATTATATAAGACACTGGCCGGAGAAATGACGAGAAAAGGCTCCTTGCCTTCTTCAATTTTAGAAGCAAGAAAAGCGATGGTCTGGAGTGTCTTTCCAAGTCCCATATCATCTGCCAGCACAGCACCCAGTCCATAATAATCCAAAGTTCTCAGCCACTTGTAGCCGGTCTCCTGGTAGCTGCGCAGGGAAGCATCCAGAGATTTCGGCAGCGGAAATTCTAATTGGTCTGGGGCTTTCAACTCCTCAACTAAACGGCTGAAGTGCCTTCCCCACTCGACAGAGTCCTTCTCATCCAAGGCCAGACCCTTGTATAAAGGTACCTGCATCTCTTTCTGCACCTGACCGCCGGGCAGATCCAGACGTTTGACGGCATGGTTGAACTGGTCGAAGGCCCGGTCTTTTAAGTCTAGAATCTTACCATTGGATAGACGGTAATAAGACCGATCAACACTTAAAGCCTGGACCAGATCCTGGATATCTTCTTCAGGTATATCTTCCAGTTCGAAGCTGACATCGAGTAAATTAGAACTGGCGCTCACCTCAAGACGCAGATGAGGGGCATTTTCGGGTTCATAGAGAATATGCTGAGCCGGCTCTGTCATCATGATGACAAAATGCTCAGCTAATTCCTGCAGGGCATGATAAAGGAAATGCGAGACATGGATCAGCTGGTCAGTCTTGGCAAAGCCGTCTTCATGTTCGAAGGAACTTAAATTATCTGCCAGTAATTCTATCTTTTCATTCTCCAACGATAAGTCTCGGACGACCACCTGATCATCTTCCATCAGACGCTCACTACTCGATTCGAATGGATAGATCATCTGGTTCAAGTAGCGGAACACCGGTCGGACGAAGAGTTCTTCATCCCGCCAGTCGATGTAAAGCTGGGCTTGCAGCGGAGGAGTCAAAATACTCGAATGAAGCTCCTGATCCATCGTAACGGAGAAAAGACCTCTGATCTGCGGCAGGGCATTCGAGGCAAAGAGGCTGAACTGCTCCTTGTTCATGATCATCGCCTCACCATTCAAGGATTGGAAAGCATCTTTAAGATAAGAGGCCACCTGATACTGCTGCCGGTTTAAGAAGTAAAACGTATTTTCGAAATAGATCATGTCCGCCCGGTTAAAAAGACGTAAATTGGACATATTCTGCTTGCTGGTCCCAAAAGAATAAAAATTGTCTTTTGATTTTTTGATAGAAAAAGACAAGGGAATATGTTCGAATTCTTCTTTTACATAGACAGGCGCTGATCTTTCAGCTGCGGACTGCGAAAACTCATTATATAAGAAACCAGCGTCTACTTTGAGTAGCTGCCTGATGACCCGCTTGGCCATCTCCGGCGGGATGAAGAGTTCATTATGACTGGATCTCCCGCGGCCTGGGCTGCTGGACTGCATCAATTGGATGATATCCTTGATCAAATGCAGCATCTTCCGGTCTTCCGTAGAAATTCGGTGGTGGTCGGGATGATAGGTCAGACGGCTGCCGAATTCGATTTCTTTTTGGTTTAAGAGATCCGACGTTATCTGCTCGATATCTTGGACGACATAGAGATAATCCATCCCCGCCTTCATGGTCATGACATAAAAAGTAACTTTTTCCGACCCCTTAATCCTTAAAGAATACTCAATATTCAAAGTTTCTTTGTTTAAGGAGGCACTCATCACCTGGGTCTCTTTCCAGTAATTATCTAACAGTTGATTAACGACAGCATCATTTTTCGAATGAAGCGAATCAACTTGGCGAGCTTCCTGTGCTTCTTCTTCGCTCATGGGGATATTCTCTGATTCGTAAGTATTTAAATCGAGTAAAGCCGCAATAACATGCCTGCATAAACCATCATGCTTTTGAAAAAAATCACAGGTACAGGAATAGCTTTTATTTAAACCGTTATTGTAAAAGTAGACCTGAACCTTCTCATTTTTTTGATCATGAATCAGATAATGAATGGAATGATCTTTCTCATTTCCGACGGGTCCATGGACAGCTGAAGAATCTCTGAATAAAGCCTGTCCTTCAGTAAAGGACCGCTCACTTGCCGCATGTTTTTGAAGAAAGCTTTCAGGAAAGTTTTGTTTTTTTATCACGGTTTACCTCCTTTTTATAGTCTGCTGTTCATTATAACATCTTACTTCTTCTTTTGAAATTCTCCGGTTAAAAGACAAAAGAAACAGAGACGGCACAGGGTCCGTCTCTGTCTAATCTGTTCTTAATCTTCAATCAGTTCATCTGCCAGCAGGCGGTAAGTCTCCAGTCTTCCTTCAAATTCAGCCTGATTGCTGCAGATCATGATTTCATCGATGCCATATCTTTCCTTTTCAGCACGCAGCTTTTCAGCCACCTGCTTTGCTGTTCCCACTAAATGAATCTCCCTGTTCATCTCGATCAGTTTCTTCACATCATCCGAAAGGTCCATCTCATTCGCCCGTTCGGTAGATGGCATCTGGAAGGATTTTCCTTTGGCATTGCCGATCAGATGGATGTCCTGGGGCAGGGCCCGGCGGACGGCTTCTTCTTCTGTTTCAGCAACCGTGACCAGGTAAGCCACCATCACGCGGGGTTCCTGCATGAAGTCAGAAGGCTGGAAGTTTTCTCTGTAGGTTTTGAAAATATCTTCATTAATCGCTCCGCGTGCAAAGAACTGGGCAAAGGAATAGCCGATCCCTTTCTGTCCTGCTGCTGCTGCGGAATTACCGCTGGAGCCCAGCAGCCAGGCTTCCGGCAGTGGGTCGATGCCGCTGGGTGAAGTGTAAACGTCCTGGAATCTGCGCTCAGAAGTATTCTCTTCATCCTCATTAATCATCTTGAGGGCATTGTCGAGTTTCTCATACTGGTCAGAAAAATCAGGCGCTTTAGAGGTCGACAAAGCATAGGTGGAACCATGGTCGCCGCCCGGTGCCCGGCCGGCTCCAAAGTCGATGCGCCTCGGTGCCAGAGCACTCAGAGTTTTGATATTTTCTGCAATCTTATAAGGGGAGTAGTGCATGAGCATGATGCCGCCTGTCCCTACCCGGATTCTTTCCGTCTTGGCTGCTATATGAGAGATGATCAGTTCCGGTGAAGGTGACCCGTAGAGACGGGTGTTGTGGTGCTCTGCCATCCACATCCTCTTGTAGCCCAACTTTTCCCCTTCCTGGGCTAAGCGGACGGCATTGCGGGCAGCTTCGGCCCCTGTCTGCAGCTCACTTACAGGCGCCTGGTCAAGAATACTTAATTCCATATTCTTCTTCCTTTCTTATTTATGATTTCATTGCCAGTATAACTTAAACGAAATAAAAGCCCAACGAGCAGGATCAGCTTATGATTTTTTCTCAGAAAGACTTAATTTTTCTTTTGATAACGGACGGTATTTCTCTCCCAGAACACCTGGTCGGCATAGCCCTGAATCTGGGTGCTCTCATCTGCCATCTCCAGCCGCTTTTCACACCAGGCGGCATAGAGTGGATTGCGTTCGATTCCTACATACCTGCGGGCCAGTTTTTTAGCGGTGACACTGGTGGTGCCGGAGCCTAGAAAAGGATCAAAGACGATGTCATTCTCATTACTGGAAGCCAAGATCATTTTAGCGATGAGTTTTTCCGGTTTCTGGGTCGGATGAGCCGTGTTTTCGGGCATGGACCAGAAAGGAATCGTGATGTCATCCCAAAAATTGGAAGGATGGGTATCCCTGAAGTTGCCTTCAGTCGTTTCTTCCCAGTCTTTGGGCTTGCCATCTGCTTTGTAGGGGGCAAGGACCTGCCGCCGGACTTTGACCGCATCGACATTGAAAATATAATCATCCGACTTGCTTGCGAACCAGATGTCCTCCATCGCATTTTTCCAATTGCGCTTGGCTCCCCTCCCTTTCTCTCTCTGCCAGGTAATCCTGTTTTGAATGCACATCTTTTCCTGCAGAACAGGCCCTATCAGCATGCTCGTCTGCCAGTCACAACAGATATACAGACTGCCTGTTTCACTCAAAAGCGGCAGGACAGCATCCAACCAGCGATGGGTATAGGCCGTATACTCTTCCGCATCCTTCTTTTTGAAAGTTTTTCCGTGGTAGACTTTGGTCAGATTATAGGGCGGATCCGCGATGATGAGATCGGCGAACCCCCTGGGCAGATAGTCGACCACTTCGAAAGTATCCCCGATGATCGTTTGATTGATGATATCTTCCAGCTTGACTCTTTCTTTAACTTCTATAGCACAATCTACATATTTTTTTCCTTCTTCTAAACTAAAATCAATCGTCTTATTACGACTCGATTTCTTCTTCACTGCTCTTATCACCTTTTCTCTTATTCAATCCCTCTAATTTAAACATACTTTCAGAAGGAGCTCAACT
>CAYTHW010000073.1:0-1853 GCA_964437675.1 uncultured Atopococcus sp.
CCTGATAGATTTCATCCCCGCGTCCTTCTTCGATTTTCTTTCCAAAGTCCGGGTCGATCAAGGCGGCGCGGGCGATGGCCACTAAATCTCCGTGTGCCAGCGCTCCCCGGGCATCTTCTTCGGAAAAGACAGAGCCGATGATGATTAACTTCGTCTCATCATCCAGGATATCGGTGAATAATTCACCGTAGGACTCTTCAACTCCGGCCGGTCCGGAATCATAAGCGCCGAAGACGGACAAGTGGATGTAGTCCAGTTCAAACTGGTCGATCTGTTTAATTAATTCCAGTGATTCTTTGTAAGTATAACCGACCTTGTCTCCATGAATTTCTTCCGGAGAAATCCGGTAGCCGATGATGAAGTCTTCCGGGCCGTGATCTTTGACTGCCTGGACGACTGCCTGTGTGACTTCTATTGGAAAACGCAGACGGTTTTCTAAGGAACCGCCATATTCATCCGTCCGCTGATTGGAAATTTCAGAGACAAACTGCTGGAGAAGGTAGTGATTGGCGCCGTGGATTTCAACGCCGTCAAAACCGGCTTTGATTGCACGCACGGTCCCCTCATAGAAATCCTGGACGATCTGCTTGATCTGGTCTATCGTTAATGCTTCAACCGGATAGTCCAGGAAAGAGAAATCGATGGCAGAGGGTGCATAGACAGGCAGACCCTTTTCACCGCGTGACGTTGCTTCACGTCCGGCATGGTGTATTTGAAGAACAGCCTTATTGCCGTCTGCTTTTATCGCTTGGGCCACCTGACTCATCCCATCAATGTGGTCATCTGAATAAATAGCTAATTGTACCGGCCAGCCGGTCATCGAATTGGAGCCGCCTTCTTCAGAGACGTGGGTGTATTCTACGATAACCATGCCTGCCGTCTCGCTGTGGCGGCTGTAGTGGGCCAGTGTTTCGTCTGAAACAAAGCCATTCTCCAAACCCGAAAAGGACTGCATAGGAGATTGAACGATGCGGTTATTTACCGTCGCACCATGACGAAAGGTCACCTGATCAGTTAATTTTTTAGTCATTATGATTGATACTCCTTTTCATCTAATACATTAAGTTGTTTTTGAGAGTTCTCCTGGAGCGCTTGAATTAAATCCTTGATCGATCCAGCTGATCTTTAATTACTGAATAAAGTTGTTGAATCAGTTTAGAATTTTTTTGTAAATACTCCAGGAAAGCCCGGGTTGCCGATTGACTGACCTCTTGAATTTGTTCTTCTGTAAAAGAACTTTGAGATTGTTTAACTTCGCCTTGTTCTTTTTTTATCTCTAAAACAACTTCTTTGAGATTAATTAAACAAATAGAATAGCCTATATAATAGCCTGTTTGAATCATTTGATGGATTAATTTAAGCTCCAGGGGCTGACTGGACAGATCTTTCAACACTTGATAAAGCGTCCCATCATCTTCAACCAGAATATCCCAGGAAATCTGAGCGCGGTCACTGATTAGATCAGCCATATAGTCCCCCATCTCTTGTTTTTTCTGATTAATCGCAGAAAAATCATTATCCTGGTTCTGCATATCATTAAATATGGCATCTGAAAAACCCATAAAATAAGCTTGCTTGGAGATATTCAGCAAAGCTTGGTAAGCATCCTCTGTACTTCCATCATAATCTTTGATTAAATTAGCCACTTTAGAATTAAATTGTTCCCAATTTTTGATAGTCATTTACCCACCCCATCTATTTTCTTCATCTTACCAAATGGTTTGAAACTTGTACAAAGAAAGTGGGGGCAGGAGGCAGATATTCTATTTGTTTTTTCGAGTCTTTGCTTCATCTGAGCAATTATATTTTCATTGGTTCTCAATAGGAAATCATTGACAATTATCGTTTACAAA
>CAYTHW010000073.1:1953-4814 GCA_964437675.1 uncultured Atopococcus sp.
CAGCAAGGGAGTGAAAAGATATCAGAGATTTTGCAGTTCTAATCCCCGCTTACCGACCCAAGTGGAGTTTAGTTCAATATGTGAATGATTTATTGAAACAGAGGGTGGCACATGTGCTGGTGGTTGATGACGGCAATGATGCGGAATACCTCGCCTTGTTTCAAGAGCTTGCCGAAATGAAAGGCTGCACCGTTTTGACCCACACTGAGAACAGGGGGAAGGGTGCCGGTTTAAAGACAGGCTTCCGCTATTTTTTGACTCATTTGTCAGAACTTTCAGGCATCGTGACGGCGGATGCGGATAATCAGCATCTAATCCAGGATGTCTTGAAGGTGGGTGACCACCTGGCCGGTCGTCAGGCAGGTGTCATCTTAGGCAGCCGTAATTTCCGCCAGAAAAATGTACCTGTCCGCAGTTTCATCGGAAATACATTCACGAGTGCCCTGATCAAGGTTTTATTCGGCAGGTACATCCCAGATACACAGACAGGTCTGAGAGGCATCGTGACGGAGGAAATCCCCGGGCTGATCAAGCTTTCAGGCGACCGCTTTGATTATGAAATGACCATGCTGATCCAGCTGATCAAACAGAAAAAAGAGATCATCTTCCTGGAGATCGAGACGGTCTATGAAGAAGAACACATTTCCTATTATGATACTTATGCGGACAGCCTCCGGATTGCCAAGCATATCCTGCGGGGAATTTTTTACTAGTACTTGAAGAAAGAAGGGTGATGGTGTGGGAACAAAGAGCTATGGTTTCATGTTTAAGCTGGCGCAGAGAGTTCTGCGGCTGGTGCTTCCCCGTTACGATTTTGAAAGGCCGCCGGTCGAAGGAAAGCCCGTCGTCTATATTTCCCACCACCAGAATCTGGCCGGTCCCTTGACTATCTTAGTCTGGATCAACTTCTACGTCCGCACCTGGGTTTTGAGTGTATTTACAGAAAGAGAAGCGGCTTACCGGCATTACAGGGACTTTACTTTTACCAGGCGCTGCGGC
This sequence comes from uncultured Atopococcus sp., assembly GCA_964437675.1. Lineage (GTDB taxonomy): Bacteria > Bacillota > Bacilli > Lactobacillales > Carnobacteriaceae_A > JAUNQW01. The sequence goes on from CAYTHW010000073.1 coordinate 2,953, forward strand.
TGGCCGGCTGGTCCGGCCAAACTGATTGCCCGGCTGTCTTCTTATCTCGTGCCAGCAATCTTGAATGCCGGGGATGTCATCCCCGTCTACCGAAAGTCCCGCAGAATCATCGAGACCATGAAGATCAGTCATGAAGCCCTGATGCAGGGGGAGAGTATCCTGATCTTTCCAGATGTCGACTACTCCAGTGAGTCTAAGATGACCTCTGACATCTATCAAGGGTTTTTACACCTGGAAAAGAGATATTTCAAAGCGACAAAAGAACATCTAACCTTCGTGCCTTTATTTGCGGATAGTGACCGTAAAAGAGTCCGTATGGGCCAAGAAATCACATTCACCGGCCGGGAAAAATTTATCGACGAGCGAGAGAAAATTGCGGATGAAATAAAAAATGAATTGAATCGATTGGCACAAGCCGAAAGAGAAGTAGTCAATAATTAAAAATAGGTCACTTGGCACATACGGCAAGAGGAAGCAGAACCTTAGGTAGATGTCTTCTTCATGGGCTCTCTATTCAGACTGAGCTGGAGAGGCCAGGGAATCCTTTGATTTTTCCTCGCAAATAGGATATAGTAAATACACAAATAAATAGCAAATCTTATTGAGAGTGAGTGGAGGGATTTAGCCCTATGAAGCTCCAGCAACCGGTCCATAGACACGGTGCTAAATCTAACGGCAAGAGCCGAAAAATAAGTCGATTCCTTCAGCATGACTTATTTTAAAGTGATGCTTTTTTATTTGGAAAAATAAATAAGGGAGTGGCTAGTAAATGGAAAAAGAAATATTAATGTTAAGAGATAAAATCCTGGCGAGAAAAAAAGAATGGGAAGATGTGAAAGACCCTGCTCATGTGACGTCTGTCTTTGTTTGTAATCGTCGAATCCAAAAGCTCGACGAAGCATTGGAACTCCTTGCAGAAATTGAGGAGACTAATAATTACTCAAGGATGTAAATATAAGTCCTGGCGTTTAATTTAGTAGAGCTGATCATTTTTTAAGAATTTCGAAAGCCACAGTGAATAAAGAAAAAGAGACGTCTTAGACCTGTGTGAAAGGACAGGATTCTAAAATGTCTCTTTTATTATGGTTTCACTTCTGAGATCTGCTTAAATACCTTAGAAATGGCATCCTCAAAGACCAGCGTTCGTGCAGGCACTTGCAGGGGCGTTTTATTGATCGCTACGAGATGGTCGCCATTAAAGTAATCGATCAAACCTGCAGCAGGGTAGACGACCAGTGAAGTCCCTGCGATGATCAGCATGTCGGCTGTTTGTATATCTTCAACCGCGCTCTGAACCGTAAGCTGATCTAAACCTTCCTCGTATAAGACGATGTCCGGTCGAACGATTCCCTCGTCTTTCGGGCAGCGGGGAATACCGTCTGTGTCTAAAGCCAAATCAGAAGTCTCATAATTCGTCCCGCACGTTTCGCAGTAGTTATTTAAGGTCGTCCCGTGTAATTCATGCACGACAGAGCTGCCGGCTTTTTGATGCAGTCCGTCGATATTCTGGGTCACGACACTGACATCTTTTCCTTTATCTTCTAATTCTTTTAAGAAAAGATGGGCAGCATTGGGTTCTGCATCTTCAAAGACCAAATTGTTAAAATAGTAGTCAAAAAATGATTTGGGATAACGTTTATAAAAAGTATGTGAAATCATCTCTTCGGGTGAGACATTCCTCCCGCTCTCCTGGACAAATAGCCCGTCTGACGAACGAAAATCAGGGATCCCGCTTTCTGTAGATACCCCGGCTCCGCCGAAGAAGACAATTTTTCGACTTTCTTCCAGCTGTTCTCTCAATAAATCAATAGATTCAGTCATTCAACCACTCCTCCTAAAGCTTATCTTACCAGAGAAACAGA
>CAYTHW010000074.1:0-4743 GCA_964437675.1 uncultured Atopococcus sp.
CAAAAAGAAGAAATAAAATTACAGGCCATGGATCAATTGGAAAAAGCTATGGAAGAAACAGAAGAGCGCATTGAGCGCCTGCAGAGGTCTTTGAAATCAAAACCTGTCCCGGAAAATCGCAAAGATGAGTCGTTGAGAAAAGAAGCTGTTCTAATTAAAAAAGAGAAGTAAACAATAAAAGTTTAAATAAAGATAAAAATCTATTGTTTTTTTTAATAGGTGTGATATATTAATTAAGAAGGAACTTTCTTCACTTTTTTATCAATGCAGTTGGGAAAGTTGATAAAGATTTTGAAGTAAGACCTTATAGCGTATTTTCTCGCCGTGATTGACACCGAGGAAGTGCGCTTTTTTATTTTTAAATAAAGAAAAAAGGTGAAAGCATGACAAACCATATTGTATTATTTGAACCTCAAATACCTCCTAACACAGGGAATATCGCCCGTACCTGTGCAGGCACAAATTCCAGCCTCCACCTGATTGAACCTTTGGGATTTAAGCTGGATGACAAGCATCTGAAGAGGGCGGGCCTGGATTATTGGGATGAGCTGGATGTTTATATCCATGAAAGTCTGGATGCTTTCATGGCGACGATTGATCCTTCTGACTTATTCCTTATCACTAAATTTGCGGAGCAGATCTACAGTGACCAGGATTTTTCAGAGACGGAAAAAGATTATTATTTAATGTTTGGTAAGGAGACCACCGGCTTACCTGAAGAATTTATGAAAAAGTATGCGGATAAATGCCTGAGACTGCCGATGAACGATGAGCATGTCCGTTCTCTAAACCTTTCTAATACTGCAGCCATCGTCATCTACGAAGTCCTGCGCCAGCAGAATTTTGCTCATTTAGAACTGGTGCATCACTATGAAAAAGACAAATTAAAATAAGCTATAAGTGAAAAAAGCAACTAATCTATCGCTAAGTTAAATAAAAAGGACTATACTGAATGAATAAATGAATAGAAGTCAAGACAGAGAGGGAGGAATTTAGAGATGAATTATGATTTTAGAAGTTTATCAGATCGACGCTCTATGGGTTCTTTGAAATATTATTACGCTGACCAGTGGAATCCTGATATGGATCCGGATGTGGTGCCTTTATCGACTGCTGATATGGAATTCAAAACAGCACCGGAAGTGATTGAGGGGCTCAAAGACTATCTGGACGATATGATTCTAGGTTATACGATACCGGGGGCGGCCTATTATGATTCAATTAAAAATTGGATGAAACGCCGGCACCAGTGGGACATCGAAGAGGAGTGGATCGTTCCGGTCCCCGGCATTGTTACCGCGCTTCACCTGGCTCTTGAAGCCTTCACTCAGCCGGGCGACGGCGTCATCATCTTCCGGCCGGTCTATCACCAATTCGGTATGGCTGTAAAAAGTGACCGCCGGAAAGAGGTCAATGTCCCTTTGATTGAAAAAGAAAAGGGCCATTATGAAATTGACTTTGACTTGTTCGAAGAAGAAGCTGGTAAGCCGGAAAATAAAATGTTGATTTTCTGCAGCCCACATAACCCGGTGGGAAGGGTCTGGACCAAAGAAGAACTGCAAAAAATCGATGAAATTTCCCGCCGGCATGATTTGATTGTAGTATGTGATGAAATTTGGCATGACATCGTCTTTGACGGACAAAAGCATACTGCTTATCCGACGGCCAGCGATCGGGCTTCAGAGAATACGATCATTTGTACATCTGTTTCCAAGACATTTTCACTGGCGGCCATTAATACATCCAATATCATCATAGCTGATGAGGATCTACGCCGGGCTTTTGTGAATCAAGTCAACCGTGGGCATTATTCAGCTAATGCTTTCGGCTATAAGGCGACAGAATTAGCCTATAATGAGGCTGAAGACTGGCTGGATGCGGTCAATGAGGTTATTTTAAGCAACCATCATTTCGTCGTCGATTACTTCCAAGAGCATATGCCTAAAGTCAAAGCTTATATTCCGGAAGGGACCTATGTCTCCTGGATAGATTTTAGAGAACTCGGTTTAAGTGTCAAAGAGTTGGAGAGGATCATCCATCAGGAAGGTCAGTTTATGACCAATCACGGCCGGACTTTTGGGGAAGAAGGGGCAGGCTTCGAACGTGCCAACCTCGCCCTTCCTCAAAAGAGTTTAGAGGTTCAGCTCGAACGCCTGGTGAAGGTGTTGAAAGATAATGGTTTTTAAATAGAAACAGGGCCGGGACTTCATAGAAAGTCTCTGCCCTGTTCTTTTTTTACATTTTATCCGGTGAAGCAACACCCAGCAGTCTGAGTGATTCTTTTAAGACGATGGTCAAAGCATGGACGAGTGCCAGTCTGACTGGTCTTTCTTCGGATTCATCCAGGACACGCACATTGGCATAGAACTGGTTGAAGGCCGAAGCCATTCTGACGGCATGACGTGCCACGATAGAAGGTTCATTCTTTTCATAAGCCGCTGCGATGACAGCTGGGAATTCCTGCAGATTTTTGATGATTTTCCATGAATAGTCATCCGTTAAGCTGTAGGATCCAACATTTTTATAATCAATACCCTGTTCAACCGCTTTTCTAAGAATACTCATCGCTCTTGCCCGGCTGTACTGCACATAAGGGCCGGTTTCACCTTCGAATTTAACGATTTCATCTAAATCGAAGTCGAAGTTATTGGTCCGCTCATTGTGGAGGTCGTTGAAAATAACAGCACCTACACCGACTTCTTCAGCGACAGCTTCTTTTTGATCAAGGTCCGGATTCTTTTCAGAAATCTGCTCATAAGCTTTATCTACGGCTTCATCTAAAACATCATTCAATAGAACGACTTTACCGCGGCGGGTAGACATCTTCTCACCATCAATAGAAATCAGGCCGAAAGCAATATGCAAGACCTCGTCAGCCCAGTCGTAGCCCATTTCTTTAAGAACTGCCTGGAGCTGGCTGAAATGGTAATTCTGGTCCTGGCCTACGACATAGAGTGCCCGGTTGAACTCAAATTTATTGTAGCGGTCGATGGCTGCGGTAACGTCGCGTGTCATGTATAAGGTTGCTCCGTCTTGCTTTTTAATCAAAGCCGGGTTCAGATCATAAGCGTCCAGATAGACCACCTGGGCACCTTTATCTTCTTTTAAAAGCCCCTTATCGTCGATCAATTGGACGATTTCTTCCATTTTATCATTGTAGTAAGCTTCTCCATTGAAAGAGTCAAAAGTGATCTCCAAGCGGTCATAAACCTTGTTAAATTCTTTTAACGATTCTTCCCGGAACCATTCCCATAATTCGATAGCTTCCTCATCGCCGTTTTCCAGGCGGCGGAACCACTCCCGGCCTTCATCTTCTAATTCAGGCTGGTCTTCCGCTACTTCATGAAAGTGGACATAGAGTTCGTTGAGTTCCTGGATAGGGTTTGCACGGACTTTATCCGGGTCTCCCCATTTCTTGTAAGCGCAGATTAATTTACCAAACTGCGTCCCCCAGTCCCCCAGGTAGTTGATTTTAACCGTATTAAAATTAACTTTTTGGTAAATATTGGCCAGAGCATTTCCGATGACAGTAGAGCGCAGATGTCCCATCGACATCGGCTTGGCGATGTTAGGAGAGGACATATCCAAGACAACATTTTCACTTTTACCGATATCTTGCCCGCCAAAATCCGGTCCGGCATGGATAACTTCTTTTACTACAGCCTCTCCGACTGCCTGTCGGTTGAGGAAGAAGTTCAGGTAAGGTCCCACTGCCTGTACTTGATGGATCAGGGGATCCTGGATCTGATCAGCCAGGTCCGCTGCTATTTCCTGGGGTGCCTTTCTGAACACTTTGGCTAATTGGAAAGCCGGGAAAGCTAAATCTCCATGATCGTCTGATTTAGGTTTTTCAAGTAATTTTATAATTTCATCAACTGAGAGTTCATCTTGCAGCACTTGATGCAGAACCTCAGCAATCTTTATTTGATAATCCATTGAAAGCAAGCTCCTTAAATTGATTGATATTTTCTCTAAAAAAAGAAAACTCGACTCATATGGCGCTAAGAGACGAGACTTTAATACTTCCATATTCTAACAAATATAGAAATACTCGTCTATAGGAAGCCCTCTTAAAAATGAATAAAGCAATAAATATTCATCTTAACTTGTATGTTTTTTAGGAACTATGTTATAATTATGAAGCTGAAATGTCAGAAGGAGGACAGAGCGTATGAGAAAAAACGATCGCCAATTATTAATTAAACAATTAATTTTAGATCATGATATTTCTACTCAGGAAGAATTGCTGAATTATCTAAAAGTAGAGGGTGTGCATGCTACTCAGGCAACGATTTCGAGAGATATTAAAGAGTTAAACTTAGTTAAAACACCTGTCAGTGGAGGAAAAACTAAATATACCCTTTATCAATCCAATCAAACCTCTAAAAATAAATTAGAAGCTACTATAACGGACCGTGTCACCGGCATTACGCGGGTGGAATTTATAGTCATCTTAAAAACATTAAAAGGAAATGCCAATGCAGTCAGTGCCTTAATCGATGATATGTCTTTTCCAGAAGTTATTTCTACCTTGGCTGGACATGACACTGTCGTGATTTTCTCCCATAATGCCAAAGAAGCGGAGAATATATTTAATTATTTAGGAAAACACGCTGCTAAATCTATCATGAATTATTAGTCAAATATTCATGACTTATATACACTTATTAAGCAAAAAAGGTCAGGATAAAAATCCTGGCCTTTTATTTTTTACGATTGATTCCAGCGGGAATGTTTCTCCGG
>CAYTHW010000075.1:0-4673 GCA_964437675.1 uncultured Atopococcus sp.
AGCTGGTTAGAGCGCACGCCTGATAAGCGTGAGGTCGATGGTTCGAGTCCATTTGGGCCCATAATTTTTTAAATAATACAATGAATGTTGGCCCGTTGGTCAAGCGGTTAAGACACCGCCCTTTCACGGCGGTAACACGGGTTCGAGTCCCGTACGGGTCATTTTAATAGTATCACGGAGGATTACCCAAGTCCGGCTGAAGGGATCGGTCTTGAAAACCGACAGGCGGGTCAAACCGCGCGGGGGTTCGAATCCCTCATCCTCCTTCTTATTTTAGAATGAATATTCTATTTTTTTATTTTAAAGAAGAATAGTTAAAAGCCCTATCTGCCATTTAATCTGGTAAAAGTAAGTAACAAGATTAAAGGTCTGATAAGGCTTTTTTCCTTTAAATGATAAAGGTGAAATGGATGGTCCAGATAAGATTCGACACGAGTATAAAGATGATGAAATGTTTTCTCACAAGATGTTTTAGTGTATGAGAGTGACTTTTCACATGCCACAGGATGGTTAATAAGGGAATCGTGAGCAGAATCATCGTCCACCAGGTATGGGTCGGCCATAGTATGAGAAAAGCGATTACAAGTGAAGATATGAGACCAAGACTGATTATCTTTTTCTGCCAGCTGTGATTAAAGATAGGATGAAGAATGTTCTCTCTGTTTAGTTTTCTGGCAAATCGTTCATATTCCAACATGAAAATAGGGATGATATAGGTGACAGATATTCGAATGAGCTGAGCCGGAATGAAATTTAAATGCAGATGAAAAATGGAAAAGGGCAGAATAAATGAATTAAAAAGAGTAAGAATAATGATGCTCAACATCGCCAGGTTATATTTGACAAAGATGAATTGGATATGAACTATAATGGTATACATCAAAAGTAAAACGGCGATCCATGGCGAATGCTTCACCCCCAGAAAAATGATAAGTCCTAAATTCACCAGTTCGAGTAAAATATTGGGAATGAAAGGATTCATTTTATCCGTCAGGGGCCGATTAGTAAGTTGATTTTCGATGAATTGGTTGACCAGTATAAAGATATAGATGATGAGAGTGAGCAGTAAATCGGGTGAATTAAGGTAATTTACATAGAGAATAGAGAACAGGATCAACAGCAAAGGGTAAATAGTTACAAAGCCTTTCATGGCAAATTGAGATATCTGCTTCAGCATAGACATGGTATCACTCCAAAACATTCAGTAAAATTCTATTTAATTATAACTCATAAATATGGTAATATGTAACATTGTAAGCAAGTAATGAAAAATGAAGAATACGGGGAGGCATAATATGGAAAAACGTCTTTTTACATCTGAATCAGTGACTGAGGGACATCCGGACAAGATAGCTGATCAAATCTCAGATGCTGTTCTCGATGCCTATTTAGCGCAGGATCCGATGGCAAGAGTAGCCTGTGAAACAGCCGTTACTACGGGGCTTGTATTTATTATTGGTGAAATCACATCACATGCACAGGTTGATGTGCAGAAGGTCGTACGTGAGACTATTCGATCCATAGGCTATACAGACACATCTGTAGGATTTGACGCGGAAACATGTGCAGTCATCACATCAATTGACAGACAATCTGCTGATATAGCTCAAGGTGTAGATGAAGCCTTAGATTTCAATGATTCATCTGAAAACCAGGAATTAAGTCAAATTGGAGCAGGGGACCAGGGACTGATGTTTGGTTACGCGACTAACGAGACGGAAGAGCTTCTGCCTCTGCCGATCGTTTTAAGTCATAAGCTGGTCAAACAACTCGCTTATTTACGTAAAAATAAAGTCTTGGATTACTTAAGACCAGACGGCAAAGCTCAAGTAACCGTGGAGTATGATGAAAACAGTAAACCTGTCCGGGTAGATACAGTTGTGGTAAGTACCCAGCATCACCCCAATGTGACACAGGATGAACTGCATTATGATATTAAAAAACATGTGATTCATGAAATGATACCGGAAGATCTTTTGGATGAAGACACCAAGTTCTTTATCAATCCAACTGGACGTTTTGTCATGGGTGGACCTCAAGGAGATGCAGGTTTAACCGGCCGCAAAATTATCGTGGACACATACGGCGGATACGCACGCCACGGCGGCGGCGCTTTTTCCGGTAAAGATGCTACAAAAGTGGACCGTTCTGCCAGCTATGCAGCAAGATATATCGCTAAAAATATCGTGGCTGCAGGTTTGAGTGAGCGCTGTGAAGTCCAGTTGGCCTATGCTATCGGCGTAGCACAGCCGGTATCGATTTCTATCAATACTTTTGATACAAGTGACTTTACGGCAGATGAATTAAGAAAAGCAGTACGTGAGAACTTTGATCTGCGCCCGGCAGGAATCATAGAGATGCTGGACTTACGTCAGCCTGTCTATCAATCTGTAGCTGCTTATGGTCATTTCGGGCGCTTGGACTTAGATCTTACCTGGGAGAGAACAGATAAAGTAGACGCCTTAAAAAAATCCTTAAAATTTAATTAAAGAGCCTGAAGCAAGATACCTCCGTTTCAGAATAAAAGAGAACCTGCAGTTTTTATCCGGAAATTCGCAGGTTCTCTTATTTTCTTACCTTCTTTCCACCGCTAAAATATAAGGTGGGTTATTTTTCTGATTAATAAATTTATATTTTAGCACATGGAAGTCCTTTTGATCTAAATGACTTAAATAATGCTCCACAGCATCTTTCTCTTCTTTCCCCCCGGGATGGCCATAGTAGATGACGACGACCATGATGCCCCCGATTTTAAGCCGTTTCAGGACGCCTTCAAAAGCTTGCAGCGTCGTAGAAGGTAAAGTGATGATCGACTTGTCACCTCTCGGTAAATAACCAAGATTGAAGATGGTTGCCGACAGACGTGTTTCTTGCTTCAGAACTTCATGGATAGTTTCATGGCCCTGATGCAGTAATTCGACCCTCTGGGTAAGTCCCTCATCCTCAAGTTTTTTCCGGGTATTGATAATGGCCTGTTCTTGAATATCGAAACCAAAAACTTTTCCCTGATCTCCTACCAGATGAGCGAGTAAAATGGTATCATGGCCATTTCCAACGGTGGCATCAACGACAGTATCTCCTTCTCCGGCAGCTGTTTTTAATAGGCGGTGGCTGAATTCTAAAATTGTTTCCATGGCAGACTCCTTTTATAGAGATTATAAATATATTGTTACATTATTACAAAGTGATAACAATATCGTTAAATAATAATAAATATCCTTTTAATAGTATATATTAATCTATAGATGAAATGATACAAATCATCAACTATAGTAAATTATATACATTTAAGTTAACCATTAAAAAGATGAAAGGGGTAAATTAATGCCTTCAAAGCCTGTATTAAAAAACACATTATTACTTGCTGCCAGTGTCTTAGCTTTGTATTCCACAAGTGAGACGGCTCATGCTCAAGCTCAAGAAACCGATGGGGCGGTAGTCACTGAAAAAGATATCGAAACAACAATTATTGAAGCTCCAGTTTATGCTCAAGTAGAAGAGGAAGTTCAAGATGAGGAAGCTCAAATCGATGAAGATGAGCTGGAGGAAGTAGAGCCTGCTGCAGGAATCGAAGCCCCAGTAGAAGCTTCTTCTGCAGAATCGGAAATTCAAGTTGAGCCGCTCGAAGTAGAAGCAGCGGATGAAACAATTGAAAAAGCTCCTCCTTCTCCTGTGGAAGCACTGCCGGAGAATCAAATACTGAGCCAGCCCCTTGAGCAGGATGACCAAGATGACACTGAAATGAAGGCTGCCCAATCTGTGGACACCAAAGATAAAACGGTTAACTCCAAGCGGCAGATAGACGTCAGCCAAATCGATACAAACAATGCATTTCTTAATCAGATTGCACCTCATGCCGTGAAAGTTGCAGAGCAGTATAACTTATATCCATCAGTCATGATGGCTCAAGCTGCACTTGAAAGCGGCTGGGGACAGAGTGCTTTATCAAAAGCACCTAACCATAATATGTTTGGGATTAAAGGAAATTACCAAGGTCAGTCAGTGACTATGCAGACGTCCGAGTACAGTGGAGGCCGCTGGATCCGTCTGCCGCAGTCATTTAGAAAATATCCAAGTTTTGCAGAGTCCTTTGAAGACAATGCTAAGGTCATCCGCAATGGACCAAACTGGAGTCCTCAACATTACAAGGGTGTCTGGAGAGAAAATGCAAATTCTTATCTTGATGCGACACAGGCTTTAACAGGAACTTATGCTACGGACCCGGGATATGCCGGCAAGTTAAATAATATCATCCAGCAACACGGTCTGGACCGTTTCGATAATGCTTTATACAGCAATGGAGTTACAGCACCTAAAGCAGTAGCGAGTAACGATAAGCGTCAGTCTGTAGAAGGTGTTGAACAGTATACAGTTCGCGGTGGTGATACATTAAATAAGATTTCCAGACAGTTCAATACAAGCGTCAAAGAATTGAAGAACTGGAATAATCTAAGCTCAGATTTAATTTTAATTGGACAAAGATTAACTGTGGGAGCTCCTGTGCAAAAAGTTAAAGCTGTCGAAAAGTCAAATCAAGTAAGTACAAGTTCATCTGAGGCTGTGAGCTATAAAGTTCAAGCCGGTGATACTTTATCCAAGATTGCGAGACAGCACAAGACGACAGTTTCAGATTTAAAAACAAATAATAATTTATCTTCTGACTTGATTCTTGT
>CAYTHW010000076.1:0-4625 GCA_964437675.1 uncultured Atopococcus sp.
AGTACGATAGTTTCTGTCATATGAATCACTCCTATAATTGTTCGACTAAGATTTCAAAAATACGATGATTAGATTGATCGTCTTTAAATTCGACCAATTTTTCCGGCATTAATTGAAGGTTTGCTTTAGATAAAAATCCGGTTTCGGCGATCTCATCCAAAAGTATCATTAAGTCCTCGGGTGTCCGGCACTGTTCCCCCAAAGGCAGAGACTCGCTCGGAAAAGACTGCCTGTCGTTTATATTCCAAGGTTCATAGGCTGCAATAGGGCGGCCGCTTAAGGCAAAGAGAGTAACCATAGGATGATAGTTGCTGATGACTAACATAGAATAGTAAAAGCTGGCTAAAATATTCTCTTCTGTCTGCTCCAAAACCATTATATCTTCATTTATAAAATCATTTTGAAAATGAGCTAATTCAGCAGGTGGCAGGGCGATGATAGGTTTTAATTCATAGTGCTGGATAAAATCTTTAAAAATCGGATTCTTTAACAAGGATAAGTGATAGGCGGCAGCAGAAAATTCATTAGATTTGACTGGCTGCCGAGACTGACATGGTAACATTAAGATGCTCTGTTTTTCCCTGACCTGCATATCCTGTTCTAAAAACTTGTCAGCCAGCGGAGTGCCGGTTATCAGAATGCGGTCGCCTTCATAGTTCAAATGGAGATTAACGAATTCTGCTTCTTCTTCAGAATGAGTGATGATAAAGTCGACTGGCGAATGCCCGCTTTTTTGATTAAAAGTATAAGGATGGTTAGATGTACCCAGCATCGAGCCGGGCATTAAAATCTTCTTTGCTTTAAGCTTTTTGTGATAGGCAGTCGAAAGGACAGGATAAAAAAGTTGTAAACATCCGCTGGTCATTAAAACCGTCGAGCGGATCAATGTGGTAATATAATTATGCGATCTGTAAGTAAGAATAGCATCTCCATATCGTTCGACAGCCTCCTCATAATGAGGAGCATCTTCAGACAAGATGTAATAGGACCTTATCTCTGTATGATTTTCTTGAAGAAATTTAAAAAAGCTCCATGTATTGATGCTTTCAAGCCGGGGACTGTAGCCGCCCATTACCCAGATGTTCTTGTTCAGCAGTAAAGGGTGGCTGAAACTGAGGACCGAGGTCCGTTCCTGTAAAAATACAGCAGTTTCTTTTTCATAGTAATCGACAGTTAAAAATACAAAACCCTCCTCATCGATATGAAAGGAAAAATAGATAGTTTTTCTGCCGTGTTTTTTTGTTATAGTCACATCTATATTATTTTTATTTAAATCAGAAGAGCTGGTTAAGGCTGCAATACAAGGGGGCTCCTCATTTTTAAATTGGATACGCAGTTCTATCTCAAATTGAGTTTCAAAAATGCCCTGTTTAAACATTTTATCGCTCATTTGATCCAGATCCAGTTTACTGAAGTAATTAAAAGCATGCAGAGCTTCATCCGTTTCAAAATCAATAGTGAAGTCAATGGGACGTATAAAAAACAAATTATTTTTTTTATCTGAGAGCATCAAGTAAGCTTCGCTGATGAGACCTAAGTCAGTATAGACTTTACCGCTCAGGCGCAGGTCCTCAGAGCTTTTTTCCAGATGAGTGAATTGGTTAGTAATAAAAACAGGTGCAGTATCTGTCATTTAGAGACCTCCAATCTTAAACACTTTTATCCATCATAACAGTCTTTAACCAGTCTGGATAGTCAATTTTGAAAGCCTAATTTTGGAATTCCAGAATCTTTTAGCTAAGATGAGATAAAAGGAATTATAAAGGAGGAATAAAACAAAATACGATAAAATTTCATTAATTCAAATGTAGAAAGAAGGAAAAATATGATTCGAATTTGGAAAATGATGAACAGGAGAAGATTAGTCATCATTACTCTTCTCATTTTCTTAGAAGCTTTTGGATTTCTTGTCTTACCCACTTTAGCTGCTGAAATCTTAAACACAGCCACTTTAGAAACAGGGGCGGAGACGATTAGAAATATAGGTGCCATCATGGTAGCAGTTACACTGGCAGCTATTGTCATCGGGATATTTTCCACCCGTCTGAGTGCTCAAGAATCGCAGGGACTCGGTAACACTTTACGAAAGAAATTATTTGAGAAGATCATGTCATTTTCAGGGCAGGAGATGTCAAACTTTGGTACATCAACCTTAATTACCAGAACCACGAATGACGTCATGCAGATACAGCTCGTGACGATGATCATGCTGCGTTTGATCATCATGTCACCTGTAGTAATGATCGTCTCTTTCTTTTTTGCTTACCAAAGAGAAGCTCAGCTGGCCTGGGTATTTGCCATCACCCTTCCACTTATAGCGGTTGGAGTAGGTTTAATCTTGAAGAAAGCCAGTCCCATTTTTCGATCGATTCAGAAAAAGACGGACCGGCTCAATCAAATCTTTAGAGAGGGTTTAACAGGTATGCGGGTCATCCGGGCTTTTAATACGACAGGCTACGAAGAGGAAAGATTTGATGAAGCCAACGTAGATTTTAGAGACACATCTATTCGAGCCAATACAACCCTGGCCTTGATGCTGCCGGTCATGATCATAGTTATGGGTATCAGTAACATGTTAATCTTTACCCAGGGTACCCAATTAATTGCCTCAGGACTGATGGATATCGGTAATTTGATTGCTTTTATTCAGTATGGTGTGCAGATACTGATCAGTGTGCTGCAAGTAGCTATGTTGTTCTTTTTCCTGCCGCGGGCTGAAGTGTCCGCTGAGCGGATTTTAGAAGTATTAGATACGGATTTGCATATTCAGGATCCTGCAGCAGCGGAATCTTTAGATGATGCTGTTAAAGTCTTTTTAGAATTAAGAGATGTAGGCTTCGGCTTTAAAGGAGCGGAAAGAGATGCTGTCTGCGATATCGATATAGAAGCGAAACCGGGAGATACACTTGCGATTATAGGAGGAACGGGATCAGGGAAAACTACGATTGCCAACCTGATCTCCCGTTTATATGAAGCTACTTCCGGTCAGGTTTTGTTAAATGGCATAGATATCCGTAATCTTACCCAGAAAGAATTGAGAGAGAATATCGGCTTTGCTCCTCAGCAGGCCATTCTGTTTTCCGGCACGATTCGAAGTAACCTGCAGTATGGTAATCCACAGGCCGATGATGAGGATATGTGGCATGCTCTTTCGATTGCCCAGGCAGATTTTGTAGAAGATCTCGATCAGCGGGTAGAAGCAGGAGGGCGCAACTTCTCAGGAGGACAGAGACAACGTTTGAGTATCGCACGGGCTCTTGTCAGCCGGCCCAATATATATATTTTTGATGACAGCTTCTCGGCACTCGATTTTAAAACGGATGCCAAGTTGAGAGCGGCCTTGGAACCTGAAACGGAAGATGCTATTCTTATCATCATTGCCCAACGTGTCAACACCGTCATGGATGCTGATGAAATTCTAGTGTTGGACAGCGGCCGGATAGTCGGCCGGGGCAGTCACGAAGAGCTGCTGGAGACGAATGCTCTCTATCAAGATATCGTCTCATCCCAGATGAAAGGAGCGGGTGAATAAGTATGAAAAATGAAAAGGAGAATCAGGATATTCGCAACAAGCCGAAAAATTTTGGCGGGACAGTATTGCGGCTGATTCGCTATATGTCCAGTTATGCTTGGTGGTTCCTGCTTGTTTTAATTTTGGCCAGTTTAGCAGCGATTCTTAATGCCCAGCTTCCAAGAATCATGGGGAATATTACGACTTTGATTTTTGAAGGTTTACAGACGGGTATTCAAGATGAAGCAGGCAGATTTATCTTGGATTTTGAGGCTATTAATCGAACGATTGGTATCTTGGCCGGTGTATATCTGTTGGCTGCGATTTTTCGTTATTTCCAACAGTTCATTACAGCCAGAGTATCCCAGCGTACCGTCTATAATTTGAGAAAAGATTTGAAAGAAAAGATGGGGAAACTGCCTATTTCTTATTTTGATACACACTCCACAGGGGATATTTTATCTCGGGCAATTAACGATATGGACCAGGTCGCCACTTCACTGGGGCAGAGTTTGACTCAGTTTACTACAAGTGTCGTTCAGTTCATCGCCATCATCGTTACTATGCTGACTTTAAGCGGCCCTCTATCTATCATCGTTATTTTAATGATTCCGCTTAACTTCTTATTGATCGGCTTTGTAGCTCCCAGAGCTCAAAGAAATTTTGCGGACCGCCAGAGAAATATTGGTTCTTTGAATGACTATGTGGAAGAAGTTTATTCTGCTCATTCGATTGTAAAAATATACAACCAGGAGGAAACTGAAAAAGAGCGTTTTGATGAGCTGAGTGATGAAGTGAACACTGCTTCCTGGCGTGCTGAATTCTATGCCGGCATGATGAATCCCTTAGTAGGATTTGCCAAGGATATTGCCTATGTTGCCATAGCTATCGTCGGGGGATTCGGAGTTTTCAATGGAACGATACAAATTGGTGTTGTGCAGTCTTTCTTACAGTATGTCAATCAGTTCTCACAGCCTTTCCGTGCTTTAGCCAACTTGGCTAACACCATCCAAATCACTGTAGCAGCGACTGAAAGAGTCTTTGAAGTATTGGATGAAGAGGAAATGCAGATAGAGCAAGGAATGGAATTTAAAGAAAATTCTGAATATGAAGT
>CAYTHW010000077.1:0-4357 GCA_964437675.1 uncultured Atopococcus sp.
TTTAAACAACAAAAACACCTGGAGTTATCCAAGTGTTTTTGTCAGTGACTCAATATTGCCTAGCGAGTATAGTTATTTACCCTTATTTTTAAGTTAAGTTTATATTTATGAGGTCACTGGCTCTATTATACAGGATTGTCTATTGATTAATAAAATGATTTGACTTTTTAAAATTCGGCAATATCATTACGATAGCCTAGAGAAGTACATTCTACCTGCTCTGCTAAATTATAGGCAATCCGGCGGGCTTCTTCGATCGTATCAGCTTTTCCTAAAGTGGTTAAAACACGTCCACCATTCGTTAACAAGCGGACATCCTCATCAAAGCAGGTTCCATTATGAAAGATGATCTCTTCCTCTCCAGACACCTGAGGCAAATACGTAATCTCAACATTATTTTCATAAGCACCTGGATAACCCTCACTGTAGAGAACAATACCTACTACTGACTGGTCAGACCATTTCAGATCATCCTTCTGCAGATCACCTGCCAAAGTTTTTTCCATGATATCAACCAGGTCACTTTCCAGTCGGGGCATTAAAGCTTCTGTCTCCGGGTCACCGAAGCGGACATTGAATTCCAGAACTTTCGGCTGGTTATCTTTAACCATGAAGCCGATAAAAAGAATACCATTGAAATTTAACTTCTCTGCTTCCAACCCTTTTTCAATCTTAGCCAGGATATCTTCCACCTGAGCATCTAATTCTGCATCGGCCAAGTTCGATGGAGAGTAGATACCTACTCCTCCTGTATTCGGTCCCTTGTCACCTTCATAAATTTTTTTATAGTCTTGAGCTGTTTCCATAGGAATAAGCTTATTATTCGAAACAAAACATAATAAGGACTGCTCCTGACCCTCAAGGAACTCCTCGATAACAACGGTAGATCCTTCATCGCCGAACTCCTGCTCGACCATCATGTTTTTCAAAGCTTCAACTGCTTCTTCACGGGTCTCACAGATAACTACTCCTTTACCTTTACAGAGGCCGTCTGCCTTGATAACGATCGGTAAATCAGCCTCTTCAACGTAGGCAGCAGCTTCTTCATAGTCTGAAGTTGTAAAAGAAACAGCAGTAGGAATATCGTAAGTATTTAGGAATTGTTTAGTAAAATCTTTAGAAGATTCAAATTGAGCACATGCTTTATCCGGTCCAAAAATAGAGATGCCGGCAGCTTCAAAGCGGTCAACGATTCCTTCATTGAGAGGATCTTCAGGACCTACTACCACAAGATCAACCGCATGAGTTTTAGAAAATTCGATCAAAGCATCAACATCCATCACATCTATCGCAACATTGGTAAAATCTTCCTGGGTTCCTGCATTGCCTGGCGCTAAATAGATTTTATCTGCTTTCTCAGATTGATTCAACTTCCAAGCCAGGGCATGCTCACGTCCGCCACTACCTATCACTAATATATTCATCTTACTCTCCTAAATCTTGGATTACTTTTTTAATAGTATCCACATAAATCTTGTGTTCTACTTCCAGCACACGCTGCTGCAAGTCTTCTGCCGTATCTCCCTCTAAGACAGGTACGGTTTCCTGTGCCAATATTTCACCCTCATCAAAATTTTCATTGACTCGATGGACTGTCACACCGCTGACTTTTACACCACGGTCAACAGCCGCCTGATGCACCTTTAATCCATAATAATCTTTCCCTGAAAAAGATGGTATCAAAGAAGGGTGGATATTAAGAATACGATCAGGGTAGGCCTCTAATAAAGGCTCAGTAATCAGTTTCAAATAACCAGCCAGGATTACGAGGTCTACCTCATGATCGAGGAGTGCGTTTAATATCTCTTCATCGTCCGTCAAATGAAGATGATCAATACCGGCTTGGCGGGCACGTTCCAGTCCATAAGCATCAGCAACATTAGAAATAACGACGGCGACTTCAGCATCCAGGTCTCCTGACTGGCAGGCATCGATGATAGCTTGTAAATTGGTGCCGCCGCCGGAAATCAAAATGCCTAATTTAGCCATTGATTTGAACACCGTCAACCTTGCTTGATACTTCCCCAAGCTTGAAGCCGGTGATATCTGCAGCTGCCAGACTCTCTAGGCTTGCCTCAGCTTCTTCGGGATTGACAAAAATAACCATACCGACCCCCATATTAAAGGTATTGAACATTTCTTTCTGTTCTACTTTACCTAATTCCTGCAGATAATCGAAAATTTCAAGACGAGGGATAGCAGAGGCATCTACTTCTATTCCTAAACCTTCCGGCAGGACTCGTGGTAAGTTTTCGTAAAGACCTCCACCGGTGATATGAGCAATTCCATGGACATCTACTTTTTCCAACAGGCCAGTGATCGCTTTAGCATATATCTTAGTTGGAGTTAATAAAACTTCACCGACTGTTTGTCCGCTTTCTCCAAAAGCATCTTCATAAGAGATATTATTTTTGTCTAAAATAGCACGTACTAAAGAAAATCCATTCGAATGAACCCCTGATGACGGCAGTCCGATCGCAAGATCGCCTTCTTTAATCGCTGCTCCGGAAATAATTTTCTTTTTATCCACAACTCCGACTGCAAAGCCGGCTAAATCGTAGTCATTTTCGCCGTACATTCCCGGCATCTCAGCTGTTTCTCCACCGACCAGAGCAGCACCGGATTGGATACAACCCTCTGCCACCCCTTCAACGATGGTCGCCATTTTTTCCGGATCCAACTTGCCTGTAGCAATATAGTCCAGGAAGAAAAGTGGTCGGGCACCCTGGCAGATAATATCATTCACACACATCGCTACTAAATCGATCCCAATGGTATTATGCTGGTTCATGGCTTGAGCAATCATTAACTTTGTTCCTACTCCATCTGTTCCAGAAACTAACACAGGCTCTTCCAGGTTGGTCATATCTAAGCCGACCATCCCGCTGAAGCCTCCTACTTCTGTGATGACATCTTTAGTAAAAGTGTTACTCACCATATCTTTAATTAACTGAACTTGTTGGTAGCCAGCTTCTTTGTCTACACCAGCTGCTTTATAATCTAGTCCCATTTTTCCCCTCCACACTTAATTCTGAAAATAAGGTTCATACATTTGGTTTCTTCCAATAGCGCGGTGGAAACCATCCAAGGAAATATATCTCAAGGAATCACATCCAATGATGTCCACCATCTCTTCAACTGAATGATTATAGGCTATTAATTCCGATTTATCCGGAATATCAATAGTATCTGATTCATCATGGACAACTGGTGGTGAAGCAATGCGCACATGAACAGACTTAGCTCCCACATCTTTCAAACTTTTGACTGTCCGTTTGATCGTCGATCCGCGCACGATAGAGTCATCGACTAAGATGACATTTCGATTGCTGACATTGTGTCTGATTGGTGTCAGTTTAATCTGTAAGCCCCGTTCACGGTCTAACTGGCTAGTCTCGATGAAGGTACGTCCTACATAACGGTTACGGACAAAACCTTCCTGGTAAGGCAGACCTGAAGCCTTGGCATAGCCAAGTGAAGCTATGATGCCGGAATCCGGAGCTCCAATGACTATCCCATGGTCCATCTGATCTTCATGCCACAGCATCTCACCCAGACGGTGACGCGCTTCATAGACGTTGACACCATCCAGAATCGAGTCTGGACGTGCCGTATAGACAAACTCAAAGGCATCTAAATTTTCAGTAGCTTCCAACTCATTACTTAAGTAATAAGAGAAGGTCTGCTCCTTAGTATGGAAGAACAGTTCACCAGGCTGTAATTCCCGGATGATTGTTCCGCCCACAGTCTCGATAGCAGAAGTTTCCGAACTGGCAATCATAGCCGAGCCGTATTTCCCGATTGATAAGGGTTTAATTCCATCTTGGTTTTTAAGAGCAATAAAACGATCCTTATTCATGAACACCAAAACAAATTTTCCGACGATAGATTCAAAATAGCTTTTAATCTCATGGATGTCACCATTGAGAACTTGAATACATTCATTGACATCGAAAGATTCAGTCTCGATTGATCCTTCGATAACAAGTAAGTTATCTTCTCGGACGATCGGCATAGAAGGCAGGGTCTGATTACGGAATTTATATTTAACAAAACCCACACCCTTGCTGCCTTCCATGTGTGTAATTAAACCTTTCCCAAAGTTTTCACTGATCAGGCCATTATTTTTATGAACATCGGTATTGCCTTCTGAATCGATCGTGCCGATTCCAACGGCTGCCTGTCCTCGATGCTGTAAAGCGTATAATCCATAATACAATAGTGGAAATACTTCTATTTCTTCCTCATCAAAGGAAAACACACCTAAAACTCCACTCATTTTAACGCTCCCTTATAAGTTTTTCACAGCTTCTTCGTCATTCATTTTTGAAACGCCTTCACGCATTTCTTGTTTATA
>CAYTHW010000078.1:0-4340 GCA_964437675.1 uncultured Atopococcus sp.
TGATTTTTTGAATAAATAACAGGCAGACCCTGACTCATCGCTTCTGGATAAACCAAACCGAAAGTCTCATAGTAAGAAGGCATGATGAAGATATGCTGGTCTCTGAGCAGGTTGATCAACTCTTCCGGCGGCACCGGATTATGAAAGACCGTATGGCCTGGATTTCTTTTTTCAATTTCCCGGGCATAGTCCGCATCTAATACTTTACCTACTATATTGAACTCTGTCTCCTGATTATACTTCTCTCCAAAGAGCTGGATCCCTTTCATGCTGTTCAGCTGATTCTTAATCTTCATGACCTTTCCAACTTCAATGAACTTGACAGGCCCCTCTGTCGGCAGACTCTTCGGCTGATATTCTTTTTCAAAATAGATATCATCGATTCCATTAGGTAATATTTCGATTTTCTTTTCCAACTCTGCTCTCAAGTGCGCATCTTTGATATAGGTATCGAGAAGCTCATCGCAATTTTTTTGTGATAAAAAAATAATCCGGTCGGCCTCTTTAAGAATTTCTCTCCCCCGGCTTCTCAAGTCAATTCTCTTCTTAAAGAAGGAATTGATGTCCGTGTAGCCCCGAACAGCTACTATATAGGGAATACCATATTCTTTTTTGATCCGCATCGCTACATTGCCGTCCGTAAATAAAGTATGGGCGTGGACCATGTCG
Source organism: uncultured Atopococcus sp. (assembly GCA_964437675.1). GTDB lineage: Bacteria > Bacillota > Bacilli > Lactobacillales > Carnobacteriaceae_A > JAUNQW01. The sequence goes on from CAYTHW010000078.1 coordinate 670, forward strand.
AAGTCTTCAAGGGAAACTGTCTCTTTTAACTTCTTATAGATTTTGGCCTGCTTGAAGCGGAAAAAAAATTTATCCCGGTCCTTGAAGGTCACCGGGTTATAGACTTGATACTTCGAGTCATATAAAATTTCGGCCTTTTTTTCTTCTTTCATCGGCATGAAGACGGTATTGTGAAGGTCTTCTTCAGCCTCCAGGCGGTCCATCAAATTTTCATGCAGCTTAGATGTCAGATAATTTGAATTAATGTGTAAAATTTCACTCATATTCTACCTCTACTTCTGAACCCGGCGTTTAACAGCATTGAAGGCATAATGGATAAAATAGTAACTGGCTTTGATGAAGGACAGATTTTCAAAGTTTCTGTAAGTATCCCAGGTTCTGGCCAGGGCCTTCCATTTGTTATCGGACAAAGAACCGGACCGCTGGCGGTATTGGTTCAAGACCTCCGGCAAAAGATAAGCATAGTCATGGTCACGTAAGATCATCAGCCAGGTCGCTGTATCTTGTCCTTTTCTTTTTAAAGGCATCCTGAAATCACCGATGATCTCCCGGTCGATTATGACCGTCGAACAGGCGATCGCCGTGTTTTTCAAGAGACCGGAGTAATTTAAGCGCTCAGGCAGTTCCTGACTTCCGATGACTTCACCCTCTTCAGTGATTCTTTCATAATTGGTATAAGTGAAGGGACGGTTGGGAACACCGGTCATGAAAGCCAGCTGTTTTTCCAGTTTTTCAGGATACCAGCAGTCATCACTGTCGATGAAGGCAATAAAACGCCCCTCAGCCTGTGCGATTCCGGCATTACGGGCCACTGCTGCACCCGAGTTTTCTTCCAAATCGATGAGCTGGATGCGGGGGTCTTTTTGAGCATATTCTTCAATGATAGATGTGCTGCGGTCACTCGAGCAGTCATTGACCAGGAGGTATTCAAAATCAGTATAAGTCTGATTCAGAACCGACTCGATCGTATCCGCTAAAAATTCCTCGGCATTGTAGACAGGTGTGACGATAGAAACACTGACGGTCTTATTCATAGATAGAGACTCCTTCTGGAACCTTGATTTCTTGTAGTTCTTCTTCCGTCACGCCACGGGAAGAAACTTTATCAAATAATATTTTTACCGTTTGGAAAAGGATCTGCAGATCCAGTCCAATCGAATAGTTTTTAATATAGAGTAAATCGAAACGCAGTTTGTGGGTAAAATTCGTCGAATACTTACCATAGACTTGAGCATAGCCTGTGATTCCTGCCCTCACATTATGTCTCAGAGCATAGTATTTATTGCGTTCAGTAAACTGCTCGACGAAATAGGGTCTTTCAGGACGCGGTCCGACGATAGACATTTCCCCCTTTAAGACATTAAACAACTGCGGGAGCTCGTCTATTCTCAGGCTGCGGATGATTTTCCCGACCCGCGTGACCCGCGGGTCATCTTCTTGTGCCAGGACAGGTCCTGATAATTTTTCAGCATCCTCACGCATCGAACGGAATTTTAAAACATCAAATTCTTTGCCGCCTAAAGTGATACGGGTCTGGCGGTAGAAAATCGGACCCTTGGAATCTAATCGGATAGCCAGGGCGGTCACCAGTAAAATCGGCGAAGTGACGATGAGCATGATGATCGAAAGAAAAAGATCAAAGATACGCTTGATCAAATCATTTTCAGGCGGGATTTCAAAGCGGGAAACCGCGATGATACTCTCATCATCGATGTTCATGACTTTATTGTCCATCAGGATGATATTTTGGAAATCCGAAGATAAAAAGATTCTCTTCTCCTGGAAAGTCAGCAGGGAGATGATCTTACTCTGCTCTTTTTCGTCAATCTCCTCTAAAAGATAAAAGACCTCTGTCTGGTCTAAGTTGTTCACTACATTTTCATAATGGTTAGAGATATTGAGAGAATTGACCTTGTACTGCTTGCTGTCGGCCTGAATAAAGCTGTAAAGCGCCTGCTTAGTCTCTTCTGCCCCGCCGACAATCATGACCCGGCTCGTTCCGCTGGTAGACCAGTAAATCCGCAGGACGATGAGCCGCCAGACCAGGAGCAGTACGGTACTGATGATAAAACTCATGACGACGATGGTCCTTGGAAAGGCGAACCAGCGGCCAAAGAAAGTAAAGGCCATGATGATGACCGTCATGATGGACTGGGTGATGGTAGTCGTGGTTATAAAGTCGATATCCCTTTTATCATATAAAACATACATCCCAAAAAGAATATTCATCAAAACAAAGGTGACCATGATCCAAGGCAGTGCACTTATATAGTCATTCCAGTTGGAATAATTGATGATTCGGTACCTGATATTAAAAGCCAGCACAAAAGATAGATGATAAATGATGACATCTATGATTCCTATAACTATTTTTATTGTCCGGTTAAATCCTCCAGATTGAGGCATTGAATAATCCTCCTTATAGACTGTGCCGCAGCCTATGTAGTATTTATCTTTGATGTGAAAACAAATCAAGATTATTATAGCATACTGTATAAAGTCTGTTAAAAGAATTACCAAATCTTAAGCTTTGCTTAAGGGTACCGGGACAAGTTTTATAATCTTTATGTTAATATAGAATCACCAAACAGGAACGAGAAAAGGAGAAGATAAATGGCGATTTTAGTAACTGGCGGGGCCGGCTTCATTGGAAGTCACACTGTTGTCGAACTGTTGAATGAGGATGAAGAGGTTGTTGTCGTAGATGATTTTTCTAATAGTCATCCGGTCGTTTTAGATCGTATTCGTGAAATTACCGGCAGAGATTTTACTTTTTATGAGTTAAATCTATTAGAAGAGGATGCCCTGCGTCAGGTTTTTGAGCAGGAAGATATCCAGGCAGTGATTCACTTTGCTGCTTTTAAGGCGGTAGGTGAATCGACCGAACAGCCGATCAAATATTACCATAATAATTTAACCAACAGCTTGATTCTGTTGAAGGTCATGCAGGAATTTGGCGTTAACACTATCATTTTCTCTTCATCAGCGACTGTTTACGGTGAAGACAATCCGGTTCCATTTACGGAATCGATGCCTGTATCGGCAGCTACCAATCCTTACGGCGAAACGAAGCTTATCATCGAGAGGATTCTTCAGGACGTCTATGCAGCAGACCCGTCATGGAGCATCACCCTGCTCCGTTACTTTAATCCGATAGCAGCACACAGTTCAGGGCTCATCGGGGAAGACCCCAACGACACCCCGAATAATCTGGTGCCTTATATCACCCAGGTGGCTATCGGAAAATTAAAGCAATTGAGCGTCTTCGGAGATGACTATGATACACCTGACGGCACAGGCGTCCGTGATTATATTCATGTGGTCGACCTCGCCCAGGGGCACTTAAAGGCTTTATCAAAATCTGATACACCGGGTGTGCATATCTACAATCTGGGGACAGGAGTCGGCTACAGCGTACTCGACCTGATCCACACCTTCGAAGAAGTCAACGGCGTCCCTGTTCCCTATCAGATCGTGGACCGCAGACCGGGGGATGTGGCGACAAGCTATGCAGATGCGAGTAAAGCCAAAGAGGAGTTAGGATGGGAAGCTCAATATCAGTTGAGCGACATGCTGAGAGATTCCTGGAACTGGCAGAAGAAAAACCCTCAGGGCTATCAATCTTAGACGATGGTCTATCCCGGCAATTCGTTGCCGGTTTTTTTATGGGG
>CAYTHW010000079.1:0-4176 GCA_964437675.1 uncultured Atopococcus sp.
TCTGCAAAGGCTTCAGTTTCTTGTGCTGCTACTTCATAGTCTTCTTTATCTACATTTTGGAAGACTGAGTCAAAGACAGCTTTAGATTTTTCCAAAACAGCAGCCAGGTCAATCGTATTTCCATCGATGGTGAAACTATTTTCCTGCGTCTGACCAAGAACTTGATAATCCAGTCCTTCCAGTAAACTTTCTATATCTGCATCGGCAGCTAATTCAAGGATAAACGATCCCATCATCGCTTCACCTAATCTCGATTGCATACCATCAGTCAGGTCGATACTGATATTATTTCCATAAGACATTTCAATCAATTCTTTTAACATACCATTGAAGCCGACTGTAGAAGCTGCCAACACTTGTCCTTCGCCCGCTAGTTTATGGATGCGGTCATAGATGGTGCTTGCTAAGTCTAAATCGATGATTTGTTTATCAGTCAATGGGTTTTCAATTAAAACGACTTGAGATCCACTTGCTTTGAAGGCACGGGATACTAAGTAGCTGCTGTCTCCCTGGGCTACAGCAAAGGAAATTAAAGTAGGCGGGACATCGATATCTTCGAAAGTACCCGACATAGAGTCTTTACCGCCGATGCTTCCTAAGTTTAAGCCGTCCATAACTGTATTAGCCCCTAATAGAGCGAGAACCGGTTTACCCCAGCGTTTCGGATCATCTTTTAATGATTCGAAGTATTCCTGGAAAGTTAAGCGGATATCTTTATAGTCAAATCCTAAGGCAACCATACGGCTGACAGATTCGACCACAGCATAGTATCCACCGTGATACGGCGACTGAACAGCTACATCCGGATGGTAGCCGTAAGCCATACCAGAAGTTGTAGTTGTCAGGCCGGATTCAACTGGTAATTTAGAAACCATACCCAATTCCTGAGTGCTTCTGTTGACTCCACCATAAGGATAGAGGACTGATGCACGTCCGATTGAGCCGTCAAAGTGCTCAGCCATAGCCTGCTGGTTTGCACGGTTCAAGTCTGTCATATATTCTTCAACAGATTCCTGATTCCAGACTTTTTCTGATAAGTCATTATCAAAAACAGTGTCCGGCTGCGTCAAAAAGGCTTCTGCATGCTTAGGAGCTCCGTCTGAATCCAAGAACTCACGGCTGAGGTCGATGATCAGGTCACCGTCCCAGAACATTTTCATACGTCTGTCTTCTGTTACGCTGGCGATGACTGCCGATTCAACATCTTCTTCTTCAGCAAAAGCTAAAAAGGCTTCAACATCTTCATCTCTTACAACGACTGCCATTCTTTCCTGGGACTCGGCCAATGCAATTTCTCCACCGTGCATCCCGTCGTATTTAACCGGCACTTCGTCCAGGTCTATTTCTAAGCCGTCTGTTAATTCACCGACTGCTACAGCTACTCCACCTGCTCCAAAGTCGTTACAACGTTTGATCAGACGGGTGGCGTCACCGTTTCTAAATAAGCGGGTAATTTTACGTTCTACCGCAGCAGCACCTTTTTGCACTTCTGCCCCTGCATCTTCCAGAGATTCTTCTGTTTGAATTTGAGATGAACCTACAGCAGCGCCTAAACCATCACGTCCTGTACGTCCTCCCAGAAGGATAACTTTATCTCCCGGTGCCGGCTCTTCACGGACGATATTTCTCTGAGGAGCGGCTGAAATTAAAGCCCCTACTTCTAAACGTTTAGCTTCAAAACCTGGGTGATAAATTTCTTCAGCAAATCCGCCCGTCACACCAATTTGGTTGGCATAGTCCGAGTTTCCTTCTAAAGCTTTCATCGAAATCGTACGCTGCGGTAATTTCTCCGGATGAGTTTCTTCTTTAGGTAAAGTAGGGTTTTTAGCTCCCGAAATTCTCATCGCCTGGTAAACCCAGCTGCGTCCTGATAACGGGTCACGAACTCCCCCGCCCACACAAGTAGAAGCGCCGCCGAACGGCTCAATTTCTGTCGGGTGGTTGTGAGTTTCATTCTTGAAGTATAAGATCCAGTCTTCTTCATCCCCGTCAACATCTACTTTAATCTCTAAAGCACAGGCATTGACCTCTGCAGAAATCTCTACATTATCCAAAAGTCCTGCCTGGATTAAATGTTTAGCCTGGATCGTCCCTAAATCCATGAGAGAAACCGCGCGGTCCGTACGGTTCAGATCTTCACGCTTCTGCATGTAGTCTTCTAAGGCTTCTTGGAATAAGGCTTCATAAGGACCTGCTTCAATTTCAATTTTATCTAATTCTGTATTAAAGGTTGTATGACGGCAGTGGTCTGACCAGTAAGTATCGATTACTTTTAATTCTGACAGATTCGGATTACGATCTTCAGATTTGAAGTAATTTTGACATAAGAGAAGGTCATCCAGGTCCATAGAGAAGTTCTTAGAATATTCTTCCAGCTGCTCTCTGCTCATGTCCGTAAATCCTTCGACCGGACGTAATTCTTCCGTAGATGATTCATGAATACGTGCAGACCCTGCGTCTAAAGCAATTTCTACATTTTCAACAGGATTTAAGAAATGATTCTTAAACTCTTCTACTTGACCAGCATTTATGTTGTCAAAAATGACTAATTTAGAATGATCGACCTCTGCATCAGTAAAGCCGAGTAAATGGCGAATCATATCCTGAGTCATATTTTCGCGTTCATTGTACTGCCCTGTTACTTGACGGTAACGAAAAGCATGGTCTCCATTCGCTTCCGGCAGGTCACTCATGATTTCCATCTTATCTTCATCGAAGATTTCATTTTTGATCTTGTCATAGTCTCCTGAAGAAACATTTTCTAAATGATAAATATCATAGACTTCTATTTCTACATCATCAGACCATCTTAAGAAATCCACAGCTTCACGTTTAAGCTGCTGGCGGGCTACATCATAGCCCTTTTTGTTTTTTGTAATGATATACATATCTAAACCTCCGATTTAGTTAAAGTAGTTTACCAACTCTAAAGGATCAATATATTCACCTTTGTGATAGACACGCATGTTACCGCCTGAAACTTCATCAATTAAAACAATTTCATCGCTGCCTTCTAAGCGTCCGAACTCTAATTTGATATCATATAGCTCTAAGTCTTTTTCAGCCAAAGCTTCTTTGATAATTTCTGAAATCTTTGCAGTAAGCTCTTTTAATCTGTCATATTCCCCATCTTTTAAGATGCCTAATTGCTCTAAAGCATCCTGTGTGATTAATGGATCTTGGCGGTCATCATCTTTTAGTGTGAATTCTACATAGCTGTCTAAATCTGTTCCAGATTCAACATACAGTCCATAACGGCGGACAAATGAACCCACAGCTTTAAAGCGACAAATAACTTCCAGACCTTCACCAAAAACAGTCGCAGGTTTAATCTGCATCGTGCTGTTTTCTACATCCGAAGAAATAAAGTGTGTTGGAATACCTTTTTCTTTTAGCAATTCAAAGAAAAATGTTGAAACGATAACATTACTTTTTCCAGAACCTTCCATGACAGCGCCTACTTGGTTTTCACCTGGATCAAAAACTCCGTCTTTACCTGTTACGTCATCTTTAAATTGAAAGTAGTAGTTACCTTCCACGTCTTTATGTAAGTCTTTTGTTTTTCCTTGATAGATTAGCATGTTTTTTGTCCTCTTTTCTGAATTCTAATTCAATGAGTGTTTCATCCACCATACACGAACAATCGTTTTAATTAATCTTTTATAGTTCGTTTTATGTTGTTTCGTTTGTAATTATACTTGCAATCCAACTGGTATTCAAGATTATTGACGAATAACTTTTTAAAAATCAATCAAAGAGTTTCTTTGCAGCTGCCTAACATATATTTATTTTATAGGAATTGTCCTGAACTAGCAATGATACCGCCGATTACTTCACTTCATAATTCTCTAAATGAAAAAGAACTCCAACTTAAGAAGAAGGAATTCTTGACAAAACATTCTATCGGATGATCGACGAAGCTATTTTCCTGACGACAGGCCGGCCGGAAGCTGATCGTCCATTCTCATAGAGTTCGAAGCTGGGATCGATATTCAATTCAGCTATGACGGTCATCACCTGCATCATATCTTCTTCATTAAACTTCAAAGATAAACCACAGCCTCTTTTAATTACAGCCGGGGTAGCTACCAGGTCACAGGCTATATTGTTTTTAGTTAATTGGTTTTCTATCAGCATCAAATCTTCACGGGTTTGAAACTCTATCAAACGATTCAT
>CAYTHW010000080.1:0-2186 GCA_964437675.1 uncultured Atopococcus sp.
AAATTAATGAAGCCAATGATAGGAAAGAAGGTATCAAATGGCTGAAACAAAATATATTGAAATATTTGGCCTGACCTTTAGCTTTAACACGCTAATTGCAACGGCAGGCACCTTGATTGTCGTCTTACTCGTCTCTATACTCTTAACTCGGAATTTATCGGTAGATAATCCGGGAAAACCCCAGCTTGTACTTGAGAGCTTAGTGGGCTTCATTAAAGGGATCGTGAAAGACAATCTGGGTAAAGCCTCTGAACCGATTTATGTGTGGATTATGATGACCTTATTTCTCTTTGTTTTCGTGGCTAACTTACTGGGATTACCTTTTTTAGTAGAGCCTGATCATATCTCCCTCTGGAAAAGTCCGACAGCTGACCCTGCTGTGGCTTTCTCCCTGGCCTTAGTGATGAATATCATCTCTCACTTGCTGGGTATTCGGAAAAAAGGCTTTGGCGGATATTTTAAGCAGACTTATTTTAGTCCTGTAGTAAGTTTTCCGGTCGTCGTGATGGAAGAATTGCTGAATTTATTTACTTTAGCGATGCGTTTGTTTGGGAATATATTTGCCGGTGAAATCTTATTAGCCCTGATTGCTTCATTGGGTAACTCACTCGGCTTGGTTACTTGGCTGGCAGGGATCCCTCTTCAGATGATATGGCAGGCTTTTTCCTTATTCATCGGAGCGATTCAAGCTTATATTTTCGTTACATTAAGTACTGTCTACTTAAGAGATAAAGTCACATTAGAAGAAGAGGAATAGGAGATAAAAAAATGGATTTAAATGGATTAGCAGCAGCATTTGCAGTAGGTATCGCAGCATTTGGTTCAGCAATTGGTAACGGAATGGTTATTTCAAAAGCTTTGGAGTCGATGGCACGTCAGCCGGAAATGGAAAGTAAGATTAGAACAACCATGTTTATCGGTGTGGGTTTAATTGAGGCTATTCCTATCATGGCTGCGGTTATTGCTTTTATGTTACTGTTCAGCTAATAGTTAGGAGGAAGTTTAGTGCTAGACGTTTTACAACAGACTGGTCTGGGCCATTTTCTGATGACCTTGATCTCGTTCATCTTACTCCTTGCAATTGTCCATAGATTTGCTTGGAAACCCATCAATGGGATACTGGAAGAACGTGAAAGCCGGATAAAAGATGATATTAATCAAGCCAATGCTTCTAAGGAACAGGCTCTGACTTTACAGGAAGAAGCCGAAGCAGACCGTAAGAAAGCTAAACAGGACGCTACTGCCATCATGCAGGAGACGAATAAAAAAATAGAGCGTGAAAAGATGCTGGCAGTCGAAGCAGCTGAGCTGGAAATCGCTCAAAAACGCAGAAGAGAAGAAGAAGCTATCGAACATGACCGCAGAGAAATGATTCTTGCTATGCAGGATCAGGTCGCCCAGCTGTCACTCGACATTGCCGGCCAGATTTTGCAGAGAGAAGTTAAAGCTGAAGATCATGAGCAGCTCATTGAGGACCTGGTGCTGGAATTGGATGCTGATCAAGATGAAGAATAATCAAAGTAATAATTTCAGTGAAAAAGCTGTCCTTGATGCTCTTTTGCAACAAAGAAAACAAATCGAGGCAAGACAGGAAGAATTAAAAGAGCAGAAAGAGTCACCTGTGATACGAATCACCAGCGCCCATCCCTTAAAGGAAGAGGAGAAAGCAGAAATCCTCAGGGCTCTGGACCGTAGAATTACGTTTGAACCAGAGGATATTCAATACACTGTTGATGAAAGACTGATTGCCGGGATACGTATCCAAAGCCGGTCTTACTACTATGACAATAGTCTTTTACGTAAGCTGGAAGATATGCGTCATCATTTAATTAGTTAATAAATAGAGGTGGAAAAATGAGTAACAATACTGTAACTCAAAGACTGCGTAACCAGATTAAGCAGTTTGATGCTGCCAATCATATCGAAGAGATTGGTATTATCGACAATGTTGGTGATGGTATCGCAAATGTTACCGGCTTATACGATGCCATGTATGGCGAAATGATTGAGTTTTCGAATGGTTCACTGGGAATGGTTCAGAACTTAGAGGCCGACACAATAGGTGTTATCATCTTAGGGGAATATAAGGATATTCAAGAAGGTGACCTGGTCCGCCGTACAGGTGATGTCATGCAAGTACCTGTCGGGGAAGCTCTGCTTGGACGTGTCGTCGATCCGATGGGTAA
>CAYTHW010000080.1:2286-4137 GCA_964437675.1 uncultured Atopococcus sp.
CATACTATCATTGTGTCGGCGAGTGCTTCACAAACTTCGAGTTTACTTTATATTTCTCCTTATGCTGCGACCGCGATGGCAGAGGAATTCATGTATAATGGCCGTCATGTTCTTATCGTTTACGATGATTTAAGTAAACAGGCAACGGCCTACCGTGAAATGAGCTTACTCTTGAAGAGGCCGCCTGGACGTGAAGCTTATCCCGGGGATGTTTTCTACACTCACTCCCGCCTGCTTGAACGGGCTGCAAAGTTGAGCGATAAACATGGGGGAGGCTCTATAACCGCTCTGCCTATCATCGAGACACAGGCTGGAGATATATCTGCTTATATTCCGACAAATGTCATTTCAATTACCGACGGACAGATATTCTTAGAACAAGATTTATTTAACTCCGGTTTCAGACCTGCTATTAATGCGGGATTATCAGTTTCCCGTGTAGGTGGTTCAGCCCAGCTGAAGGCGATGAAACAAGTATCAGGTACCTTGCGTATCGACCTGGCTGCTTATAGAGAGCTGGAAGCTTTCGCTCAATTTGGGGCGGATCTTGACGAAACGACTCAGCGGAGACTGAAAAAGGGACAGGCGACTGTAGAAATTTTAAAACAACCTTCTCACCATACACTTCCCGCCAACCAGCAGATTATGATTCTCTATGCTTTAACAGAGGATTTGTTAGAGGATATACCTGTGGAAGACCTGAAGCGTTTTGAAGAAGAGTTTTATGACTATCTCAATCTGACCTATCCCGGTGAAATGAACCGTCTGGGAACAGTAGGAAGTTTTAAAGATGAAGAAAATATGCGTCAGATTATATTGGATTTCATCGAAAATTTTGATGTTTCTGTTCTTCGCAGCTAGGAGTGAATACTGATGTCTATACAAGAAATCCGTAAACAGATGGATTCGGTAAAAAAAACATCTCAAATTACCAATGCGATGGCTTTGGTGTCGACGACTAAATACAACAGTATCGTCGAAACTTCCAGTCATTATCAGCTGTATGCTCAACAATTGGAAGAAATCGTTCAGCATTTAGTTTCTCATGTGAGGAACCTGGAGGATGCCCAGGAGTTGGATGTGGATTGGGATGAGCGCTTTCGTTTAATTAATTTCAAAGACTTTTTAATTAACCGTGAGGTGAAAGATGTCGGCTACATGGTCATAACTTCTGATAAGGGTCTGGCAGGTTCTTATAACAGTCAAGTCCTTAAGCGCTTCGAAGAAGTTATTAAAGAAAGGCACGATAGCAGGGATGATTTTGTTGTCTTCGCTATTGGTGAGCCTATTGTGAAATATTGTAAAGAGAACGGCATCCAAATTGCCCATGAACTGCATAACTTACCTGACTATCCGACCTATACACAAGTGCAGAAGATTGTACAAAAGTCTGTAGAGCTGTTTAAGAATGAAACCTATGATCAGCTGGATTTGATCTATAACCATTCGAAGAATGCTCTCCAGACGGAAGTATACGTTCATCAGATGCTTCCCTTAAAAGGTCCGGACATCGAGCATGTAGAGGTTTCGACAGATGAATACCTGCTGGAGCCTAACTTAACAGAAGTGCTGGAAATTTTGATTCCTATGTATGCGGAGAGCTTTATTTATGGCTCTATCATTGATGCCAAAACAGCTGAACAGGGAAGCCGTATGCAGGCGATGAAGCAGGCAACAGATAATGCAGAAGAGATAATAGACCATCTTAACCATGAATATAACCAACAAAGACAGATTAAGATTACAAATGAGATTATCGAAGTAATAAACGGCGCCAGCGCCCAAGAAAGTGGAAGGTAGGAAGCTGAATGAGAGTAGGGAAAGTAGAACAAATACTCGGCCCGGTCGTTG
>CAYTHW010000081.1:0-4041 GCA_964437675.1 uncultured Atopococcus sp.
ACCAAAAGGCGTGGACTGGCGGCTGAACATCGGAGTGACTCCCGAGATGACGCCTGTCAGGACAAAGATTAGGAACATAAATAAACTAAAATACCACATGGTCTACCACTCCCTCTTTAAGTTTTTGGATATCTCTTGTGTCCAATCGACCACTTTTTCTGCCGGCAGGTCATGGATATAGATATCTACCAGCAGGTCTTCCAGCCTCTCCTGCATCTGTTCTTCGAAGCCTTCAGGCACTTTATTCGACACATCGACAGCGTAACCTTTTTGGCTTTTGGCCAGAATCCCCTCGTCTGCCAGCAGATTATAGGCCTTGTTGACGGTATGCATGTTGACTCCTAAATCTCCTGCCAGCACCCGCACACTGGGCAGCAGACTGCCCTTGTCCACCTCCTGCCTGACGATCGCCTTCTTGATCTGCTTCATCAGCTGGATATAGATGGCTTCACTGCCGGCCGGATCTATTTCTATGAACATGACCTTCACTCCTTTTTGTTTGTTATATAACAAGTATAACACTAAAGGATAAAAAAGTGCAGTAAAAAAACAGAGAAAATCTTCTCTGTTCCTAAATCTTTTATTCTATTTTTACTTGGGCAGGACGGCCCAGACTTCTGAGGGGAAGGCCGGTGCGCCCTTGACATGCGGCAGGGTCACGAAGATGATCGATCCGGTGGCGGGCACTTTATCCAAGTTTTTCAGCATCTCCACCTGATACTTGTTCTCCCCCAGCCAGAACCGCTGGGCAGGCAGCGGCAGGTCTGCATCAGATGCAGCGGCTTCGACACCTGAATCGGTATTCAAGGTCTCATGGCCGATCGCCAGCACCCCGCGTTCACGGCTCAAAAATTCCAGGGCGGGAATCGACCAGCCCGGTGTCACTTCGACACCTTCTGCGTTACGGTTTTCAAAGGTCTCCTGGTCGACCGCTTGATGGTACCAGCCGGTCGAGAGGGCCACGAAGGAATCTTTGGGAAATTCTCCGTATTCTTTTTCCCATTCTTTTAAATCCTCGACCGTCACAGCATAACCCGGGTCCTTTTCAACTTTCTCTTCTATATGAACCACATAGAGAGGAAGCACTCTTTCCTTCAGATCGATCTCATCAAAGGTCCGTCCACCCGGAATAAAGTGGGCCGGCGCATCCGTGTGGGTCCCATGGGAAGTCGCCAGGGTGTAGGTCCGGTTATCCGAACCCGTCTCTTCCAGGCTGGTGATTTGATCGGGTACTAAGGGATCAAAGGCCTGATAAAGGGGCATGTCTTTTGTGATGTCATGGGTCAGATTGACCCACTCTAAATCTTTCAGCTCCTGCAGTAAATCATGTAAATTGGTCATCATCTCTCACCTCTTTGTTTCGATTATAGACCATTTTCTCGACTTAATCGCCTATTTTTCCTTGACCGTAATTTCGCCGGCTTTCTGTAAGGCCATCTTAGTCACGATCGGCCCGACTAATTCATAGACCAAGGTTCCGACTAGGACGATGGCAGTGATTTCTGCGGCGTGATTCGGTACCAGTGTTTCAGCCAGGGTGGTCAGTCCGATGGCTACTCCCGCCTGCGGAATCAACATGGGGCCTAAGTATTTGCGGACATTTTCAGGTGCCTTCATGATCCGCGCTCCCAGATAGGCTCCGGATAATTTCCCGGCGACACGAAAGACAATGTAGATAATTCCCGCCAGACCGACACTTGGAATGATACCGAGCTGCAGTCTTGCGCCGGACAGTACGAAGAACATCATATAGAGGGGCGGCGTGATGTAGTCGGTCATCTCATCCAAACGCTGGGCATCAAGTGAGACGTTGGTGAGGACCATCCCCCCGGCCATGTTGGCCAGCAGTTCAGAAAGGCCGAAATGAGCGGCCAGTCCTGTAATCAAGAGGACCACACCGATCAAGGCAGACAGACGGCCACCCCTGCTCGTCAGCTGCGGCAGGATAAATTTCATAACGAAACCGATCACAGCCCCCAGCAGAAGGGCAAAGAGGATGTCGAGAACAGGTGTCAAAATGCTCATGAAAAGACTGGTCGACTGACTGTCTCCTGTGAGGATCTGCGAGATCGCTGCGGCAAAACCAAAAAGAATCAAGGCAATCGCATCATCGACAGCGACCACACTGAGTAAGGTGTCCGTCGTGGGACCTTTCGCCTTATACTGCTTGATGACCATGACTGTGGCAGCAGGAGCCGTCGCTGCCGCAATAGAACCGAGCACGAGGGCGAAGGACAGCTCGAAGCCTGCCAGAAGCAGAGCAATCTGGACGAAGAGGACCGCCAGAGTGGCCTCAAAGATAGCGATTACGACCGGTGTCCAGCCCAGCCGCTTGAAATATTCCACCTTGAAGGACATACCGATCGTGAAAGCGATGAAGCCCAGAGCGACCTGGGAAATCATCCCCAGAGAAGCCACCATGTCGGCTGATAAAATGCTCAAGACCGAGGGTCCGATGATCAGACCGCCGATGAGATAGCCGGTCACATGGGGCAGATTCAGGAAAGAAATCAGCTTTCCAAACAATAGACCGCTGAATATGATAATAGCAATACCCAATAAAGCACTTATATTCAAAATATCATCCTTTTACTTCATAATTTTTTTAGTCATAGTCACGAATCCCTTCGGTAAATAAGAGTGGAAGGCCAAATAAAATAGCCGTCTCAGGATCTGACAAATCTCCTAAAACGCCTCGAATTACTCCACGTGCCGCATCCACCTTGTCCGCATCCAGAACCATGAAGATGGTTTTATTTTCTGTATGTGCTGGTGTAAACAAAGGGCGGAGGGTCGAAATAATATTCTCCTCACTCAAATCAGCCAAGTGGCCCATCATTCCTGTCGAGTTGAGGATCGTAGCGGAATGGATACCCGCATCACTCAATTCCAGCAGCAACTTGTTGAGATATTCTTCTTTTTCCAAAATCAAGACCAATAAGACTTGTTCTGTCATCTTTTCACCTCCCGCATTTCCTATCTGCCTTCATCATAGGCCTAATCACCTTTTATTTCAAATGCCGGTCTGAAGCGGATCTTTTCTTTCAAGTCAAAAAAGCCACACCTTGTGAGAGGTGTGGCCGGGTCATTCTTAATTTACAGTGACTGGTAATCTGCTTCGAGTGCTCTTTGGACAGCCGGGCGTTGGGCGATACGCTCTGCCCACTCCATCACCTGTGGATAGTCCTGGATATTCAAGAACTCATCCGACCCTTCATATAGTTCACCTAAAGCCAAGCGGCCGTACCAAGGCCAGATGGCGATATCAGCGATCGTATAGTCCTCGCCTGCGATGTAAGGTCTCTCAGCTAAGGCCTTATTGAGAAGGTCGAGCTGGCGCTTGGCCTCCATCGTGAAGCGGTCGATCGGGTATTTCATCTTTTCCGGTGCATAAGCAAAGAAATGACCGAAGCCGCCGCCGATATAAGGGCCGGCACCCATCTGCCAGAAGAGCCAGTTGAGAGTTTCTGTCCGTTCCCGCGTCGTCTGCGGAATCAAGGTCCGGTATTTATCAGCCAGATAGAGAAGGATGGATCCGGATTCAAAGAGTCTGACCGGCGGATTCTCACTGTAGTCCATCAGAGCCGGAATCTTTGAATTAGGGTTGATCGTGACGAAGTCTGAGCCGAACTGATCGCCCTTGCCGATGTCGATCAAATAAAGGTCATAATCGATGACGCCGCCGCCAAGCTCTTCTTTCAACTCTTCAAACATGATCGTCACCTTGTTGCCGTTGGGCGTCCCTAAAGAATACAATTGGTAGTCTGCATCCCCCACCGGCAGTTTCTGGTCAAAACGTGAACCGGCTGTCGGGCGGTTGCCCCCCAGATCATCATTTTCATCTTCCCACTGCCAGACTTTCGGTACTTCATAGTCAGCCATACTATCTCTCCTTTATTTTTTATCTTCCCCTTCAGTGTAGCGATGTTCGAGGGAAAAGACCATAAAAGAGATTATAAAAAACGAGCCCCTCTTATACACAGGGGCTCGTCTGTCCTTTTAGACTTTCGATTATTCTTCTGTTGCTAATTCTTCTTCTCT
>CAYTHW010000082.1:0-4036 GCA_964437675.1 uncultured Atopococcus sp.
TGAAGGCTGATTAATTTGCATGCGATTGATCAGCTTTCAAAAAATATGACTACGGTCAGGATGATTTAAGAGGTGGAAATTTGTCAACTATTGATTATGAAAAATTAATTGCTGCGCTGGACCTGCGCGGTGTCAGTCGTCGTCGCTTAGCCCGGGAACTTGATGTCAGTCGTTCAACTATCATGCGGATTCTTTCAGGAAAACACCGCCCGTCGTACTTTACAGCGAATGGTATCGCAGAAGCATTAGATTTAAGCGGCCGGGAATGCCTGGAGATCTTTTTTCCGCGGTATGCGGCATCGGGCGACCGCCTGGATGTCTATTAATAGAGAATAAGCACGATTAGAAATTATTTATGACTTATCTTTCTAAAAGAGCCGGGCTTAGAAGAAGCCTGAAAGAAACAAATGAAAAACTATCAATCAAGGGGGACCTTTTATGCCAAGAAGAGTCGTCGATACAAAATTTTGGACCAGTGCAGATGTTTTAGATCATTATTCCGTTGAAGACAAGTATTTTTACCTTTATCTCACCACGAACGGTCAGTCTACCCAAGTGGGTATTTATTCGATCCCTAAAAAAGTCATCTCTTTTGAGACCGGCTTTTCGATGGAAGTGATTGAAGTCTTACTGGACCGTTTCTCTAACTCCTATAAGAAAATCATTTACGATTCAGAAACCCAGGAAATAGCTTTGCTCGATTCCCTCAAATGGTCCCTGCTCAAGGGCGGCAAGCCGGTAGCCGATCTGCTGTCCAGGGAATTATCTCAGGTCAAACAGGATTATTTGATAGAAAAGACCTATGAGTGTATGGAAGGGCACTGGCGGACATCCGGCAAGGTGTTTGATAAGACGGTGATGTCCCTCTTTGAAAATGAAATGGCGAATCGTCATTTAGTGAGCGGCGATGATGCTCATCAGTCAGAACAAAACAGAAACAAGAACATAGTCAATAATTATAATCATTATCAAAGTCATCATCAGGATTCGCAGGCTGCGATTCGTGAAAAGGCGGAAGCTGTGGACAAGTTGGAGACGGCGGACCTCGAAAAATTTTACCAGGAGAATATCGGGCCGGTCACTCCTAAGATCGAAGAATCCTTTAATTATTGGTCCCGTATGTTTGACGATAAAATTATCCTGGAAGCTCTGCATCGGGCACGCAGAGCCAACTCACCGATGAAATACACGGAGACGATATTAGACAATTGGCAGCAGCACAAGGTTGAAAGTCTACAGGATATTATCAAGTTAGATAACGATTTCTTTGAATAAGGAGGGGTTTTATGATGTTTAATCCAGCGGATATGTCAGGTCGTCTAGTGATTGATCTCAAAGAACATACAGGCAGCTCAGAACGTTTTGTATCTGTCGATGCCAAGCCGGTCCAGGGTGGTTCACCGGCTGATCTCAGGGCTCTCTATGAGTATTTTGATCGAAAATTGTCCGAAGAGGAGGCCGCCTTAGCCTGTTCAGCAGAAAAAGAAGGTGATGTCATGCCCTGTCTTCGCTTAAGCAGCAAAAGTTCGGAAGCTGACGCCACTTTTAGAGGGAAAGAAGGGTATCATTTTTGCAGCCTGTGCAGGATGAGAAGACTGGCTTAAGATAAGGGTGAAAAGAAGGAGGTAGGGTATGGGAAACCCAAGCAAGGTATACAGTGAGCTGCTCAGTCAATATGAACCATTGATTCACAGGACCTTAAGTCGTTTGAACATCAGGCAGAATTACCGGGATTATGATGATTTTGCCCAGGAGCTGCGTCTCAAATTGTTAGATATTTACGAAACGTTTGATGGAAATGCCTGTGAAGAAGATAAGTTTCGTTTTTCTTCTTATGCGGGCAAGGGACTCTATTGGCATGGAGTGAATCTTCTGCGCAAACAAGAAGATACGGATATGCCCAGTGAAGCAGGGGAGATTGCTGATCATCAGCAGCCGCAGCCCTCACTTTTTGAAACCACGAAAGCCAATCTCCAGTCCTTCCTTCAGGAAGCAGAGAAAAAATTAACCTATAGAGAAATGTTTGTTCTCCGGTGTTTCATGGATGGGTCTTATCTGCTGAAAGACATGGCTGAGATCTTAGATGTCACCTCCCAGCGGATCGTTCAATACCGCCAGAAAATTGCGATGAAATTAGAATCTTCTAAATCACTTCTGTATGATAATTAGGCAATAAATATAGAAAAATCAGAAATGCCCTTTACTTTTTCATTATTTATGTGTTCTTAGTAGTGAGAGGCCTCTCAAAAACAAATCAAAGGGGAATGAGCAGATGAAAGATTATATGAGTGGACGGTTGATTGCGGAAGTGACGGACCCTGAAACGGAAAAGGCATCGCGTATCACCCTCGGGAACTTAGTAGAAGACCCGGGAGTGGATGAATTAAAAGCAGTTAAGACGGCCCTCTTCAATGTTTCTGAAGATCCGGTGACACGCTTGACTTACACACACACTTACATTGTCTTATAAGGGGGAGTAAACGATGAAAGAAACATATAATTTAGAGCTGATTTTCGACCGCCCGAGTGGCAAGACAGGCAAGATCACCCTTCGCCAGCCCAAGGTTGGATTGACCGAAGCGGAGATCCGCCCGAACATGGAGGCTATTGCTGCTTCTGGATTGTTCCATGATGGAGAAGAGAATATCTATCATGCCGCAAAGGAAGCCCGTTACGTGCGTAATACGATCGAAGAAGTATTCTCAGCTGAATAATTAAACGCTTGATTTGACTCTCAAGTGAGTCAGAGGCCCCGCTTCCAGCGGGGTCTTTTTCTTGGAAAGGAGAATCGACATGGGAGTTTTAGAAGTCGGAGCTGTCGCGGCTGCGGTACTTTCGGTAGTGACTTTGACGAGCCGGATCATCACACTCATTGCTGCTATCCAAAAGCTGATTGACCGTCTCGATGACCTGCAGACTGACATGGCAGAAACGAAGAGCTGGATGGGTGCTTTAACTGAAGAAACCAGCGACTTGGATGACCGTCTGGGATTGATAGAATACGAACTCGCTATCGTATAAGGGGGGCTTATGCACTTAACAAATAAAATGTATGATGCCAGTAAGTGGTTTGTTCTTGTCTTTTTACCGGCTTGTGCGGTTTTAGCCGGCGGCCTGGGTGAATTATATGTCTGGCCGGACACGACCTTGGCTGTGACGACGATTAACTTAACCGCCGTCTTTTTAGGCTCTATCCTGCAAATCTCTTCTCATCACTATCACAACACACCCAAAGGAGGCGGTCACCTTGCCTAAAGATGTGCTGGATTTAGCCCGCGCGTATATTGGAGTTAAAAAGTGGTCTACTAAACATAAAGGTCTGGTGGATGCTTACAACCGGGTGCGTCCGATTCCTGTAGGCTACCGGGCCACTTATAATGATGACTGGTGTGATATTTTTGTGACAGTGATTGGGGATCAGGCAGGTCTCTCTCATCTGATCGGGCGCGAATGTGGGGTGCAGCGCCATATCAATATCTTCAAGCAAAAAGGGATTTGGAAAGGGCGCATCCGACCGCAAGCCGGTGACCTTATCACCTTTGACTGGGACGGCGGCGGCTGGGCGGATCATATCGGTTTTGTGGAAAAGGTCAGCGGTGATCGTGTCCATACCATCGAAGGCAATACCAGCCAGCAGGTGGCCAGGCGTTCCTATGCCTGGAATGACCGCAGGATCATGGGCTATGCCCGGCCGAAGTATGAAACACAGAAAAATGCTGCACCGGGCAAGACGGTGAACCAATTAGCTCAAGAAGTCCTGGACCGCAAGTGGGGCAATGGAAGTGAGCGTAAACAGCGGTTGACACAGGCAGGCTACAGTTATGAAAGGGTTCAAGCAGCGGTCAATCAATTAGTGAAGAATCCTCATTATAAAACAGCCCGCGAAGTGCTGGCTGGTCGATGGGGGAATGGAGCAGACAGAATCAAACGACTGATGAAGGCCGGCCATGATGCCGCAGCCATTCAAAAACTCGTGAATCAGATGTAAAATACTTCAAGTCAGCCGGTCTCTATCGATGATAGGGGCCGGTTTTTT
>CAYTHW010000083.1:0-2700 GCA_964437675.1 uncultured Atopococcus sp.
TTATTTCTGCGTCCTTTGTTGTTATGACGGCGGCCGCCGGATTTTCTGTTGCGGCCTCCCCCGCCCTTGTGTCCGCCGCGCCCGCGGCCGGACTGTGAACGCTGCGGCGTAATATCGACGCTCACTTCCTCGGGGTCTTTGACGAGAACTTTTAATAAGGCTGCGGCCAATTTCTCCGCGGAGTAGTTCTCGACCAGGGTCTGGATAGATTCCTGGTGTTTGTTGACATCTATCTTAGAGATGATGCTTTCGATTTCATTCTCGGCAGCCTCAAGGTAGCCTTCCATCGCTTCCTCGTCTGTCGGCGGAAGCATCGGTTTGATGGTCTGCTTGGTCAATCTCTCGATCGATTTCAGGTGTTTCATCTCATTAGGCGTCACGAAAGTCATGGATGTCCCTTTGGCTCCCGCACGGCCTGTTCGTCCGATACGGTGAACGTAGGATTCCGGATCCTGCGGCAGGTCGTAGTTGTAGACGTGAGTCAGATTTTCCACGTCCAGACCGCGGGCTGCCACGTCTGTCGCTACGAGAATCTCGAATTTACCTTCTTTGAAACGGTTCAAGGTCTTCATGCGCTGGTGCTGGGCGATATCTCCGTGAATCGCTTCGGCACTGTAGCCTCTCTGGGTCAAGGCACGGCTGACCTCATCGACACGGCGTTTGGTTCGGGCAAAGACGATGGCCAACTCAGGTGTCTGAGTATCGATGAAGCGGGTTAAGGTATCGAATTTTTCGAAATCCTTGACGCGCGTGTAATACTGCTCGACATTTTTTGATGAAAGAGTCTTAGCTTTGATGCGGATAGTTTCCGGCTCTTTCATGAATTGATTGGCGATATTTTGGATCGCTTTCGGCATGGTCGCTGAGAATAACAGGGTCTGACGTTCTTCCGGGGTCTTCGAGATGATTTTTCGGATATCATCGATGAAGCCCATATTCAGCATTTCATCCGCTTCGTCTAAGACCAGGACTTTTAAGTTGTCGACGACGATCGTGCGGCGTTTCATGTGGTCCATCAAACGGCCCGGTGTTCCGACGATGACCTGCGGGTTTTTAGATAATCTCTTGATCTGCGGACGGATGTCAGCCCCGCCGTAAACGGACTGGACTTTAACCTTTTTGTCGCGTCCCAGCTGGAAGATTTCTTCCTGGGTCTGGATGGCCAGCTCACGGGTCGGTGCGACGACTAAGGCCTGGATGTCCGGGTTAGTGATGTCGATCTGCTCAAGCATCGGGATCCCAAAAGCGGCTGTCTTACCTGTTCCTGTCTGGGCCTGACCGATCAAATCTTCACCTTTTAAGGCCAGTGGAATCGTCTGTTCCTGGACCGGCGTCATTTCTTCAAAGCCCATCTTTTCTATAGCTGTTAATAGTTCTGCTTGTATATTTAATTCTGTAAATTTCAAATTGTTCCTCCTAATATTTCTCACTAAAAAACCTGGCTACTCTCGAAGTACACCAGGTATTATATCGTATTCATGATGCAATGTCTCAACTTATCTATTCTACACGAATTAGAGAAATATAGCTAATTTTAAATGAAAGAATCCAGATTACTTTTTGATATCTAAGCAGAGAGGGTCCTCTTTCTCCTGAAAAATTCAATTTTCTAATTCAATCTTTTGAATCTAGTGTCATTCTATGTGAAGATTGGAACGTAACATATTTCAAACGAAAAGGAGAATGTGTCATGGTGAAAAGTAAAGCAGCTGTTGCGTTCGAACCAGGTAAACCCCTTGAGATCGTGGAGGTTGATGTTGAGGATCCTAAAGCCGGCGAGGTAATGGTTAAGATTGAATTCACTTCCCTCTGTCATACGGATGTTTATTCTGTATCGGGTGACGACCCGTCTGCTAAGTTTCCGATGATTCCAGGTCATGAGGCAGCCGGTGTAGTCGTTAAAGTCGGAGAAGGTGTGACCAATGTCAAGGAAGGCGACCATGTCATTCCTGTTTGGAAACCTGAATGTGGCGAATGTGAGTACTGTGTGCGCGGATTAAACTTCTGCTCGGCAGTATCGGACACGCAGGGTGAAGGTGTCATGCGTGACGGAACAACCCGTTTCTCTTATGAAGGCCAGGATCTCTATCATTTCATGGGAACGTCGACTTTCTCTGAATATACAGTGGTCAATGACATCAATGTCTGTAAGATTCCGGATGAGGCACCGATGGACAAGGTCTGTCTCCTGGGCTGCGGTGTAACGACCGGTCTGAAATCTGTAGAAAATGATGTTGAGGTTGAAGAAGGCGCGACAGCCGCTGTCTTCGGTATGGGTACGATCGGACTTGCGGTCATCCAGGGTCTCGTCAGCCAGGGCGCTTCCCGCATCATCGCCGTCGATATCGATGACGGCAAGGAAGAAGTTGCCCGTCAGTTCGGTGCGACAGACTTCATCAACTCCAGAAAGATTGACCAGCCGATCCAGGACTACCTGATCGAGATGACAGACGGCGGTGTGGACTACTCCTTCGCCTGTGTGGGTCATGTCGAGACGATGAATGCGGCTCTGGAAGCTACTCATAAAGGCTGGGGAGAGTCAGTCGTCATCGGAGTTGCGGCAGGCGGCGAGAAGATTTCTACGCGTCCTTTCCAGTTAGTGACCGGGCGTGAATGGAAAGGCTCTTCCTTCGGCGGAGTCACAGGTATCACAGGCTTGTCTGAACTGGTCGGTGACTACTTAGACGGTGACTTTGATCT
>CAYTHW010000083.1:2800-3904 GCA_964437675.1 uncultured Atopococcus sp.
TCTGGTTTTTAGCGGGACTTTCTTCGACTGAAGAGAATTTTACGCATAAAGCCGGCTTCCAGCGCTATGCGGCTGAGAGAGGCTATGCCTTCATCATGCCGGACACGTCGCCGCGCGGTGAAGATGTGCCTGAGGGAGACAACTGGGATATCGGAACAGGTGCCGGTTTCTATATCAATGCGACTGAGGAGCCTTGGAACAAGCATTTCAAGATGTATGACTACCTCACGCAGGAACTGCCTGAAATCGTCCACGAGATCATCCCGAACTTCAACGGCCAGGAAGCGATCATGGGACATTCCATGGGCGGCTACGGGGCTCTTTTGATCGGGATGAAGAATCCGGACCGCTTCACATCTATCTCGGCTTTTGCGCCCATCACCAACCCGACGCAGGTGCCTTGGGGACAAAAGGCCTTCACCACCTACTTAGGTGAAGATGAGAGCAAGTGGAAGGAATGGGACCCGGTCGAGCTGATCAAAGCAGCCGACGATCTGCCCCCTGTCTATATCACCCAGGGAACGGCCGATGACTTCTATGAGGTCCAGCTGGTCGAAGATACTTTCCTGGCCGCTGCAGAAGGCAAGGATGTCACTTATGAGACGAAGGAAGGTTATGACCATAACTATTACTTCATAGCGACCTTCGTCGAAGACCATATCGATTTCCACCACAAGCACTTTCAGGTCTAAATAAGACATTTAAAATGAAGAGAACTTACCTTTCCGATGAGGAAAAGGTAAGTTCTCTTTTTTATATCTGTTCTTCTGTCGATTCCCGGGCTTCTTCCCTCTCCCTGAGACTCTCCTTACCCACACCGTAGCGGTAGGACCAGAAGGCTAAGAAGAAAGCCTGCAGCATCAAAGGCCAGGCTCTGACAATACCCACCTGCATGTAGTGCAGGGTCTGGACCATGGCGCCTAAGATATAGACCAGGAGATTGTTGGCCAGATAGATCGTCTGTTCCTTGTGGTCGATCGATTTATAGATGACCCAGTGACTGAGACTTTCCGCCAGGGTCGTGATGAGGCCGGTCATCCGGGTCATGACACCCTTGTGCCCCCGGTTGTTGAGCGGCATCGAACAGATGACGGCCATGCCAAG
>CAYTHW010000084.1:0-3838 GCA_964437675.1 uncultured Atopococcus sp.
GCCTGGGTCAGTGAATGTTCTTCGGCTACCGCTCTGAAATAAAGTAAATCTTCGATACGCATAGTTAAAGCCTCCTTGTATAGTAGTCTGTCTATTATAGCTTATAACTATAGTGAAGCAAAGAAAAAAAGAGAGACTCATGCTCTCTTTCTTTCATTTCTCTAGTTCCAGACATCGGCCAGAACTTCTTCTTTTCCGCCGACAGACAGGCGCTCATCGTCCACGATGAAAGGTCTCTTGATCAGCATCCCGTTCTTAGCTAAGAGATCGACCAATTCGCCGTCCGGCATATCGTCCAATTTATCCTTCAGCTCCATCTCGCGGTAGAGTTTCCCTGAGCTGTTGAGTATCTTTCTGGGATTGCCTACCGTCTGGTCTAAAGCACGCAGGATATCGGCTTTGGCCGGCGGTGTCTCTCTGATATCCAGGTATTCATCGATTTCCACGCCCTGATTCTCGAGAAAAGCCTGGGCTTTTCTACAGGTCGAGCAGTTTTTTAGTCCATAAAATTTAATCATTTTTTTCTGCCTCCTCCAGCATCTTGATGACTTCTGTCATGATCAACTTTCCGATTGCTTCTTTTGAAGTCTGCGGAACGGCGGTCCGGCTGCCGGACTTCTTGATCATGACGACTTCATTGGTGTCCACATTAAAGCCGGCTCCCGGCTTGGAAACATCATTGGCGACGATCATATCCAGATTTTTTTCGACCAGCTTCCTGCCGGCGTATTCTTCTAAATGCTCCGTTTCAGCCGCAAAACCGACTAAAATTTGTTCTTGTTTTTTCTGCCCCAGGGTCTTCAGAATATCCCTGTTCTGCTGGAGGTGCAGCGTCAGGGTATCTTCAGAAGATTCTTTCTTGATTTTCTGGTCGGCAGACTGGGCAGGTGTAAAATCAGAGACGGCGGCACTCATGATGAGGGCCTGACAGTCTTCAAATTTATGGTTCAGTGCCTGATACATCTCTTCGGCTGATTCAACCTGGACACGCTCGATGTAGGGATTGACAGGAAGGGCGCTGGTGGTGACCAGGGTCACTTCTGCCCCCAGCTCATAAGCCGCCTGGGCAACGGCATTGCCCATCCGTCCTGAAGAATCATTCGAGATATAACGAACCGGGTCGATTCTTTCGACAGTCCCGCCTGAAGATACCAGGATACGTCTGCCTGAAAGAGGCAGGTTTTCCTGGCTGCGGATCCAGTGGGACAGGCTTTCGATGAGGGCGTCATCACCGGGCAGCCGGCCTTTAGCTTCATAACCTTCCGCGAGAAAACCTGTGTCCGGCTCCATCACAAAATGGCCGTCCGCCCGCAGCTGATCCAGATTTCGCTGGTTGGCCGGGTGGGCATACATGTGGTCGTTCATCGCCGGCACGACAAAGATCGGATGGGCGGTGGCCAGCAAGGCAGTGGAGACGAAGTTGTCAGCTATACCGTTAGCCAATTTGCCGATTGAATTAGCTGTAGCCGGTGCTAAAATAGAATAGTCTCCCCATTGGGCAAACTCGATGTGCGCGACCGACTGGGGATCATTTTCTGTCAGGACATCAATCATCACTTCATGTTTGGTCAAAACCTGCAAGGTTAAAGGGGTGATGAAAGCCTGGGCTGCATCCGTCATAGCGACGCGGACCTCAGCGCCCTTTTTGATTAAAGACCTGGCAAAATTAGCCATCTTGTAGGCAGCGATGCCACCTGAAATATATAAAGCAATCTTCTTGTTTTTCAGCATATTCTCCCTCGCTTCTCTCTTCGATAAGCTCATTTTATCATAAGGAAAGAAAGAAGCCCAAAGAGTGCAAGAAAATCATTGAAGTCTTTTTTTCGATAAGATATACTAATAGAGGTGTCATATAGAAGAGTTTCTATATGAAGAAAAAATCTAGAAAAGAAAGTGGTAGAAATGGATAAAAATCAAGACCTCGTTCATAAGTTCAAAGCTTTATCGAATGAGCACCGGGTAAAAATAATGGAAATTCTATCAAAAGGTGAGAAGTGTGTCTGTGAGCTGACGCCTCACTTTGATTTTTCCCAGCCGACTTTATCTCATCATCTGAGCGTGCTGGAAGAAGCAGAACTGGTGGATGGAGAAAAAAGAGGGAAATGGACCTACTATACTTTACGTGAAAAAGGGCTCCAAAACTTTGTCTATTTAATGAATCAACTCTTCAATATCGATGATATTCAATTGAAAATTAAAAAAGGAAAGGAAGAAAATGAATGGCAATATTTAGAAAATTAGCTTGGTTTTTCAAATGGCGATGGAAATCGTATTCCCTGGTCGTCATCCTGCTTATTTTGTGTGCGGTCTTATCAGCAGCTATTCCCCTCATCGTCGGGAACTTTGTCGATTTGATTGCTGCAGGTGATCTGACCTGGACGGCGACTCTTTATCATGCCGGTCTGGTGCTGCTCATCGGGCTTGTCATGTACGGCTTCCGTTATGTCTGGCGCAGCAATCTCTTTACCAACTCGACCCTGCTGGAGTCTACTTTGAGAAGAAGACTCTACAACCATTTCATGAAGATGGATGCAGAATTCTTCGATAAATACCGCACAGGAGACTTGATGGCCCATGCGACTAACGACCTCAACTCCCTGAAATTCGTAGCGGGCGGGGGTATCATCACTTTCACAGACTCGATCTCTATCAGTGCCGTGACCTTGTTTTCCATGGTCGTCTTCATCGACTGGCGCCTGACTGTGATGACGATTCTGCCTTTCGTTATTTTACCTGTCGGCGTACGTGTCCTCAGCCGGATGATCAACCGCTACTACCGGGGAGCTTTGGAGGCTTTTTCATCTATGAATGACCATGTTCAAGAGACGGTGGCCGGTGTCCAAGTCATCAAATCTTTCGGTGAGGAAGAAGCGACTTATGAAGATTTTGTCGACAAGACAGATAATGTGGTGGAGCGTAATGAGGAAGCTTACCGGGTTGACGCAGCTTTCAGTCCGATGATTCAGCTGGTAACCGCCATTACTTACGGCCTGACCCTGATCTTTGGGACACTTTACGTGCAGAGCGGGCGGATTTCTATCGGGGACCTGGTGGCCTATTTCAGTTATCTGGGCATGATGATCTGGCCGCTGATCGCAGTGGGGCGTCTGGCCAACACCCTGGAAAAAGGGAATGTTTCCTATGACCGGATCACAGAAGTGCTGAATGAAAAAGCCGGCATCAAAAATGTCGAGAATCCCATCCTGGACTTGAAAGGTCAGAGAATCGAAGCTGATATTCAAGAATTCACTTATCCCTTTGCCGAGAATCCTTCACTCAAAGAAATCAATTTTGAGCTGGAAAGAGGTCAGACGCTGGGATTGGTCGGTCCTACCGGTTCGGGGAAGTCGACCCTTCTGGATTTATTGGTAAGAAATTATGATATCGATAAGGGTGAAATCTTGATCGATGGTCAGCCGATCGACCAGTATGATCTTACGATTTTGAATGACCGTATCGGTTATGTGACTCAGCAGACGATCCTCTTCTCGACGACAATCAGGGATAATATCCGCTTCGGACGTCCCGACTTGAGTCAGGAAGAAGTCGAAAAGTATGCGAAGATCGCCAACATCCATGAAGATATTCTGAACTTCCCGGATGGCTACGATACTCAGGTGGGGGAGCGTGGCGTTTCTCTCTCCGGGGGTCAGAAACAGAGGGTGTCTATCGCCCGCACGCTGGCCAGAGAGCCGGACATCTTATTGTTTGACGACGCACTTTCAGCAGTAGATGCTAAGACTGAGCAGATTATCTTATCCAACTTGACCCAGTACCGCGACAAAGCGATCAATATCGTCTCTGCCCACCGGATCTCTACGGTGATGTCTGCCCAGGA
>CAYTHW010000085.1:0-3832 GCA_964437675.1 uncultured Atopococcus sp.
TGGCCAATATCATCCCGCTCTTTCCTATCGATATCCAGGAGCTCTTGATGACCGTAGACAGGATACTGCCGGAAAATATTTATGACATCATAGCCCCTATCTTAACGAACTATTTGAATAGTAGTTCAGGCGGTGTTCTCTCTTTCGGGGTGATCACAGCTGTCTGGTCCTCCAGTGTGCTGATTAATACACTGAGATTCGTTTTGAATGATGTTTATGATGTAGAAGGTACTAACGAAAATGCCTTATTAGGGAGAATTCTTGCGCCCTTCATCATGATTTTTCTCATCTTGATAGTGATGCTTCTGGGTATCATTTTCATCTTTGGAGAACAGATTCTTAACTTTATTAAAGAGCTGTTTGAAGTTGAATTAACTTTTATCGACACATTTATCGCTTTGAGATGGCCGGTGTCTATTCTCGTCCTCTTTATCGTCTTTGTTTTTCTGTATCGATTGATACCAGACCATGATCTAAGGATTATAGACGGGATTCCAGGTGCCCTTTTTACTACGATAGGTGTCATGCTGCTTTCTGAGCTCTTCACTCTCTACACTCAATTTAGTCGAAGCGGGGATGTAGGTAATGCGGCAATAGGTACCGTTCTCGTTCTCATGTTGTATATGTATTTTGTAGGCATCATTGTTTTAGTGGGTGGTTTACTCAATTCTGTTATCTATGAATTCAGACACCACCATTCTGTTCGAGAGGATAAACTTGAAGATGTCGGGGCTGAACCGAAAAAGAATCTTTCTCAGAATTATTCTTTAGACGGCGAACCTATCCTTCTTCATGAGATAAAAAAAATTTATCCTAAAGAAAAGTTAGAGGAAGGGTTGCAAGATGTTTAGGGTAGGAAGAGGATTAAACTTGTCGGAAGAAAAAGAATCACGTATTGATTATGGGGTCGTCCTCTGTATATTGATATTATTCATCATCAGTATTTCATCCATCTATTCTGTTACTTATTTAATCGGCGACCAGGGCCTGCGACCTACTGTCATGCAGCTCCTCTGGTACGCGGTCGGCGGTATCGCTGTTTTTGTTATCATGCAGTTCGACTCTAAGCAACTTTGGCGGATGACACCCTGGCTCTATTGGCTGGGTATTGCTTTACTTGTTCTAGTTTTGATTTTCTATGACCGACCTTTAGCCGCTTCCACAGGGGCCCGCAGCTGGTTTGTCATCGGACCGGTCAGCTTCCAGCCTTCGGAAGTGGTCAAGATTTTTTATATCTTACAATTAGCCCGGGTCGTGACTAAACATAACAGCGAGTTTCCACGGCATACTACCCGGACAGACTGGATTCTGCTGGGAAAAATAGTCATTTATTCAGCAATTCCCTTTATTTTAATTTTAATTCAAAACGACTTGGGAACCATGCTGGTTTATCTGGCCATCATGATCGGAGTCATCCTTATGTCCGGTATCGGCTGGCAGATCATCCTGCCTTTCACTGTAGGATCAATCATAGTTGCGGCCCTGCTCATTTTTTTGGTAGCTTTCAATAGAGAATGGCTGTATGCGCTGGGCTTTCAAGATTATCAGTTCTCTCGAATCGACTCCTGGCTGGATCCTTATCATGATACTTCGAATGCCTCTTTGCAGTTGGTCCAGTCCTTTAAAGCGATTGGGTCAGGCCAGCTTTTTGGTAAAGGCTTCGGTGTTTCAGAGGTCTATGTCCCGGTAAGGGAATCCGATATGATTTTCACGGTCATCGCAGAAAACTTTGGCTTTATCGGTGCAACTTTTCTCATCTTCGTGTATTTCATCCTGATCTATCAAATGATCATGGTCGTCTTTGATACACGGAATGAATTCTACACTTATATTGCCACAGGTGTGATCATGATGATTCTTTTTCACGTCCTGGAGAATATCGGAATGAACATAGGACTCCTTCCTATTACGGGGATTCCCTTACCATTTATCTCCCAAGGAGGTTCTTCTTTGTTAGGCAATATGATGGGAATTGGTTTGATCATGTCGATGAGATATAATTACAAAGACTACAAAGAAGAAGAATTTAAAATTGAAGAAACTAATAAGTAAACTGACTTATTATCCAGCAGGGCAGATTGCCTGCTGGTTTTTGTTTACCAGGCAGGTGGAACAGCACCATAGAATATAGCTAATTGATTTGTTTTTGGTAAACTAATGAGGAAAGATTGAGGAGAGGATGGATGATAGATGACGACGAAAGCTTCTTATGAACAATTAAAATTATTAAAACAATTGATCGATGAATCTGAAACGATAATATTTTACGGAGGTGCCGGCACATCTACCGAAAGCGGCATACCGGATTACCGCTCCACGCATGGAATATGGACGGCTATGACAAAAGATGGTTTTGATCCTGTCAAATATGCCAACCCACAATATATTAAAAAACATCCGGAGAAATTCTTTGCTAAAAATGAAGAGAGAGATAACAGGCCTGTACCTGAACCTAATGCCACTCATAGAATACTGGCCGAATGGGAAAAATCCGGCAAAGATGTGAGAGTCATCACCCAGAATGTGGATGGTTTACACCAAAAAGCAGGACATCGTTATGTTTTGGAATTACACGGCCATCACCGTATCTGGCACTGTATGTCCTGCGGCAGAGAATATCTCAGTGAAGAAGTGAAGCGGGATGAGGATAATATTCCTCGCTGCTTTGTCTGCAAGGGAATAGTGAGACCCAATGTCGTCTACTTTGGTGAGAATGCTTCCAAGGATACGGTGGATAAAGCACGGAGAAGCATGCGGACGGCTGATCTGCTGATCATAGCGGGGACGTCTTTAACGACTCCACTTGCTAAGCGGCTGATCTATGATTTTGAAGGTGACAAAATTGTCATCATCAATTTAAATGAAGTGGATATCAGTCCGCTTCACGCTGACTTATTTATACAGGACTGGGTAGGAGAAGTGATGACCAGCTTGTCCGAAATGAGATAAGAGACGGAGGAATAGATGGTTAAATTAATTGCGATTGATTTAGACGGGACTCTATTGAACAGCCGGGGCCGAATATCACAAGAGAATCTGACCGCTATTCGACTGGCTGAAGATTATGGAATCAAAGTGGTCTTGTGTACCGGCCGCCCTTATGTATCGATGAAGAGCTTTGTCGAAGAAATTGGATTCAGACATCCGGAAGATTATATCATCACTTTTAACGGGGGACAGATTCAAAAGGCGGCTGACGGGCAAGTTATCGTTTCTGACACCTTGTCGTGTGAAGATATGTTCCTCTGGAATGACGAGATGCAGCGTTTAGACCTGCCGATGAATCTCATCGATCAGGATTATGTCTATGAACCCCTTGTTTACCCTAAGCATTACCCTTCTTTATATACCAGCAGAAAGATAGCAGCTCCGGTTAAAAAACGGAATTTCTTAACCTTTGACCGCCGTCACCTCTTCAACAAGTTCATCATCGGAACAGATCAGAAGCATCTGGAAACACAAAAGAAAAAGATACAGCCGGCCCTTTTTTCAAACTACACCTTAACGATGTCTTTTCCCTGGTT
Organism: uncultured Atopococcus sp.; assembly: GCA_964437675.1. Taxonomy (GTDB): domain Bacteria; phylum Bacillota; class Bacilli; order Lactobacillales; family Carnobacteriaceae_A; genus JAUNQW01. The sequence goes on from CAYTHW010000085.1 coordinate 3,525, forward strand.
GATGGAAGTCTCTAATCTGGGAGTAGACAAGGGCAGTGCGGTAAGGAAATTGGCCCTGGAACTGAACATAGACCAGGAAGAGACGATGGGCATCGGCGACCAGCTGAATGACTTGTCCTTGATAGAATATACCGGCATCGGCGTCGCAATGGAAAATGCTGTGGAAGAGCTTAAAAAGGCTGCGGATTTTATTACTAAATCAAATGATGAACATGGTGTGGCTCATGCTATCCATCATGTCTTAGGAGCGGTTTAATGGAAGATTATATCGGCAAACTAAAAGAGAGTTTTTATCAGCACGCTCATCC
>CAYTHW010000086.1:0-3792 GCA_964437675.1 uncultured Atopococcus sp.
CAAAGAGGATCAGCAGGATGACGAGATAATCGATACTGGTCGAGATGAAAACACCGAGGGAGGTCAGGATGGTTTGGAACATAGAGAGAGCTCCTTTCGCACGAATTAAGGGATCAAGGTGAATCAAACCTATCACAATTTCTTCGAAAATCGCAAGTCGAGTTAAAGGGAGCCTTTTTACAGGGCACTTTTCTTTACTTTTTTTGTACTCTCAAGTTCAGAAAAATAAATACCAGTCAGTGTCCCGCCATTCTTTAAATGATTTTATAATGGCTTACCGAGCTAAAATTTACTATAAAATATCAGCAGATCATATATTTAATATAAGAAAACAAATCGAACTCTTGATATTTTTACTATGATTTTTTTATATCTCACCATAAATTGCAGTAGAAAAAGATAACGCTTTCTTAACGTCTAGCTTTTCTATGTAATTATTAAAAATTCTAATGTTTGATATTAACTGTTTCGACGGCTCTTATAAATTAAATAATGTGATACAATAAAAAGGCAATAATAATGAAATATAACAAAAAGCAGGGGATGGAGGAGTGGTCTGTTATCTCATCGGTATCAGAAATTTTACCATCCTTTCATTTTTTATGGATTTTTATTTTGTTTCGATTACTCTTATAATCTTGAGTCTTACTCTTGATCTTATTAGTGCTCTAGGAATTGTTTACAGCAGTGATGAACAGAGAACTATAAAACGAAGGCACAGAGGACTTGCAGGGGATTGCAGAGATGGATGTTGAGACTCGGCCTTTGTACGGGGGTGAAATGACGGAATAACGAACAAATTTTCTAAAAAAGAAGCAGACTGCTGCGCTGCTGATCCATACTAATACTGCTTGAGGAAGGAACATTATGAAAAAGAAATTATTACTGAGGCTTTCCCTATTTTTATCTGCCGGGATACTTTTTGAAAGCCAGCAAGTATCTGCGACAGAAATGACTCCGGTGCCAGAGGACGCCCCTTCATCTTATGGGGCTTCAATCGAAGGTGATGTTGAGACGGGAGAAACAGATCAACCGGGCCCTGACGAATCGATCGATGATGAAGTCATCGATGGCGAAATAGAAGAGAAAGATACAATGACTGACGGTCCGGATGAAAATTCACTTCCTGCTGGAAACGGGGAAGATCTTGAAGAAAACCACCCAGACGATCAGCTCATTATTGAAGAGAACACAATGATTGCCAGAAAAACTATGGTGGAACATGGGGAACGGATTGAGGGACATTCGCGTGATGAGGTCGCAGCAGCTGTCAGTCAGCGTGGCTGGAGAAAATCTGACCTGGTTTTTGTCGCTAATGGATTTAAAGCGGGGGATGCTTTGACAGCTTCGTCTTTAGCAGGAATCTATGATGCACCCATCTTATTTACCCGTGATAACTATTTTCCCGCTGCGGCTGCTCATGAGATCAAGCGTTTAAGAGCCAGCCGTGTCATAGTCTTAGGGGGAATCCACTCGGTTCCTCAGGCAGTCTATGAGGAAATTGAAAAGTTAGGGGTGGACATCCAGCGCATCGACGGTCAGGATCGTTATACTTTAGCCAGTAACATTGCCAATCAGCTGCTTCAAGTCCATGAAGCAACTAACGCGGCTTTCCTCGTTAATGGCGATGCTTATGCGGACGCTATTTCCATCGCACCGGTTGCGGCTGCAAAGGGCATTCCTATTTACCTTACCCGGACGAACAGCCTGCATAAGGAAGTTCAGCATGCTGCCGGGCAAATCAAATATTGGTATATCGTGGGGGGACCCAGTTCTATCTCGGACGCTGTTATTCAAGAACTGCAGAGCTATGGCGGGGTTGTGAAACGGCGTTTTGATGGTTTCAATCGTTATCAGGTCAACCGCTCGATTAATCACTATTTCAAGATGAATACTAAGGCGGCTTATGTTGCTTCTGGTGAAAGATTTGCCGATGCACTTTCATTAGCGTCTCTTGCCGGGCGGGAGGGCAGAGGGATTATTTTAGTTAAGAATAAAAACCGTCAGGAGGTCCCAAGACAAAGAGATTTTATTGTTAAGTATGGTATTAAAAAGCTTGTCTTTGTAGGCGGCATCCAAACGATTTCTCCTGATACACGCTTAGAAATGATGGGCTATAATCGCTTTGATAAATTATCTCACATTTTAAACAGCCGGTCTGGAAACTTTATTAAACCTTTTTCCTCAGTAAATAATCCCGTCATCACCAAAGAAATGATCACTGACCGACAGGCTGTTGGAGTTGCCGATCCCTTTATCGTTGAAGATAATGGCCGCTACCACATGTTCTTTGAAGTTTTGACGGCGAGGCATGATGAAATTGGGCATGCCTACTCTGATAATTTAATTGATTGGACCTATACGCAGATTGTCTTAGACAGTCATTGGCACCGCAGTGCTTATCCCCAAGTTTTTAAAGTGGATGGCTTGTGGTATATGATTCCTGATAGTGCGGGGAGAGGAAATATACGCTTATATCAAGCCGAAGCTTTTCCTTATCAATGGGAATATGTGACTACTTTAATAGACACTTCTAAAGCAATAAAAAGAACAATCGTTGATTCTAACATCTTTGAATACCAAGGAACCTGGTATATGACGACCACCGGCGGAGAAGATGGCTGGAATAAAGGGGTTGCTCTTTATATTAATACTTCTGGCGATTGGAAAAATAATCAGTGGCGTAAACACCCGGCTAATATTATTATTCCCACTAACGAAGCATATAGTACTCATGTTCGTGGAGCGGGCAACCCCATGATTTTTGATGATCATATCTTCCTGCCGATTCAAGCTACGCCGACGTCTACTAAAATATATGGTGAGAAGGCCTTTCTATTCATGCTCACTAATTTGACTCCTACAACAGTGACGGTAAAAAATTTAGGTGTTTTGGTGGAAGGGCAGAAGAATGACAGCTGGAACAGCTTATCGATGCATCATGTCGCCCACGCCCCTTACAAAGACCGGGATATCTTTGTCGTTGATGGACAAAACGAGGCGGGCGAGTACTCCATCGGCTTATATCAATATATTTAGTCAAATCAAATTATAATTTAAAATCTAAAAACAGTGAGTCCATTTTTTCCAGGCTCACTGTTTTTTATTGGGAGAGATGTCGGCTTAAAAAGTCGTTCAGGGCTCGTTTAAAGCATCGGCGGTCTTCGGCAGTAAAGGCTGGTGGCCCTTTGGTTTTCACACCGGCCTGACGGGCTTGGGCTGAGTAATGTCGGCGCGCCAGCAGATAGTCGATGTTGTCGGCGCTGATTTGCCGGCCGCTGTGGTGGAGGATATAGACTTTGTTCCCCAGCAGCAGAGAAGCCAGGCCATAATCCTGGGTGATGACGAGGTCTCCTGGATCGGCCAGCCGGATAATTTTATAATCAGCCGCTTCCGGGCTGCTGTCGACATATATTTGCTGGACATTTTCGGGCAGTTCGGCCGTCGAATGGTGGGCGACTGAAGCCACCAGAGTTACCGGCAAGTCAAATTCGCCGGCCACTTCGATGATTTCCTTCTTGACCGGGCTGGCATCCGCATCCACAAAAATTTTCATTTCATCGGCTCCTTTCTTGAAAATCGAAAGATTACTGTAGATAAAATATAACACAGACAACGGGTTTTATTTTTTGCATTTACGCTGAAACAATCTATAACTATAGCGAGAATGCAAAAGAGGTTTGAGTTTGAGGGGATTATGTCATAATAGATCTATGAAAGGTTGCTTTTGGATTCCCTTTAGGTGAATTCACAAGGGGTGGAAAATATAAAGTGCTGCCTAAGCAGCTGAGA
>CAYTHW010000087.1:0-3788 GCA_964437675.1 uncultured Atopococcus sp.
CCCCCCAGTTCAACAATTAATTTGATGTAGTCTTCTTTACTTGGTGTCATTGTCAGCCTCCTCCAAAATATTATACCACATGGGCCCGGGTTAAAATAAAAAACAGTCCCATCTCAAGATTAAATTAGCTTGAACAATATAAAAGTTTAGGTTAAACTAAAAATACATTTTAAGAGACTTAAAAAAAGAAAGAAGGTTTAAAAAAATGAGACAGAATAAACATAGGAATGGGGGAATATTGGCTTTAATCGCTTTCCTGTTCATCTTTACAGCAGCCTGTGCCGGTCCTGCATCAGAATCTTCTGATTCGGTCGAAGAAGGGGGTAAACTAAATGTAGTCGTTACGACGACCCACTTGAGTGACCTGGCCCGGGATATAGGGGGCGGGCATGTCGAAGTTACCGGCTTGATGGGCCCGGGTGTGGACCCTCATGGTTATGAGCCGACACCTTCTGATATCGAAGCGATCCGTGACGCGGATTTGGTGGGCTATAACGGACTCCATCTGGAAGCCATGTTTGTCGATATCTTTGAGAAGATGCGTCAGACCGATTCCAATATCTTTGCTTTAGAAGATGCCATCAGCGAGGAAGATGTTTTAGATTATAAATATGAAGGAAAAGATTTGGAAAAAGACCCTCATATCTGGTTTGATATCGACCTGTGGAAAGCTTCCGCCCGATTAGTCGCTGACGAATTCTCCCGGATGGATCCTGAACATGAAGCCGATTATCAGGCTAATTATGAAGATTATGTGGTTCGATTAGACGAATTAGAAGACTATATCGAAGACAAGGTGGCGGAACTGCCGGAAGACCAGCGGATTTTGATCACCGCTCATGATGCCTTTTCCTATTTTGGAGAAAATTACGGCTTCCAAGTAGAAGGTATCCAGGGCATCAACTCGCAGACAGAAGCAGGAACAGCGGACATCTCTCTGACAGCCGACCTCGTGGCTGACAAGGGCGTCAAGGCCTGTTTCATCGAATCCTCCGTATCTGACCGCAATATCCAGGCGCTGATCGAAGCTGTAGAAGTTCAGGGTGCTGCGATCGAGATCGGCGGGGAACTCTTCTCTGATGCTTTAGGAACTGAGGAAGAAAATGCAGGGAATTATTTTGATGCCTACCGGACGAATGTGGATACCATCGTGGATTCCTTAAAATAAAGAAAGGATGCTCTAACATGTCAAACAAGCAGACGATACAAGTAGAAGATTTGACCGTGGCCTATGACGGCACACCCGTCTTGCGGGATGTGAATGTAGAGGTTGACAGCGGAAGAATTACAGCCATCATCGGTCCAAATGGCGCCGGTAAATCGACTTTACTCAAGGCCATCCTGGACTTCATCGAACCGGTCAGAGGGCGGGTGGCTTATTATTTAGACGGAGAAAAATTTGCTTACCAGGATATCAAGCAGAGAATCGCCTATGTGCCGCAGAAAGCCAGTGTGGACTGGTCCTTTCCGACCGATGCTCTGGATGTCGTCTTGATGGGACGCTACGGGCACTTGAAATTAGGCCGGAGACCTGGTAAAGAAGACCGAAAGATTGCCGGAGAAAAACTGGACCAGGTAGGGATGCTGGATTTCGCCGACCGGCAGATTTCTCAGTTATCCGGCGGCCAGCGCCAGCGGGTTTTCCTGGCCCGTGCCCTCGCCCAGGAGAGTGACATCATCATTCTCGATGAGCCGCTGGCCGGGGTGGATGTGACGACGGAAAAAGTTTTGATGAATCTTTTGAGAAAAGAAGCAATACAGGGCAAGACGGTCATTGCGGTCCACCATGACCTGAATACCGTCAAAGACTATTTTGACGATGTCGTCTTCTTAAACCGCCGCATCTATGCCTATGGCCCTGTGGAGGATACCTTCACCCGGCAGAATATCGCTGAGACCTATCAGCAGGGCTCCCAGAAAGCAGAAGCGGATGTGCCGGCGGATTCCGGCAGGGTGATGGGTCTCTAAAATGGATACATTTTTATCAATCTTAACCAACCATACTTTCCAGACCGTCGCCTTGGGGACCGGTGTCCTGGGTCTGCTCTCCGGAGTCATGGGTGTCTTTCTCACCCTGCGCAAGCAGAGTCTGCTGGGAGATACCTTGGGGCATGCGGCTCTGCCGGGCATCGTCATCGCTTTTTTGATCATCCAGGAGAAGAATCTGTTGTTCCTGCTTCTGGGTGCCAGTCTATCCGGTCTTCTAGCCACCGCTTTGATCGACTGGATGACAGGAAGACAGTCCTCGATCAAGCAGGACAGTGCGCTGGCTCTCGTCTTGTCTTCTTTCTTTGGGCTGGGAACAGCTCTCTTATCTTATTCTCAAAAAATACCCAACGCGGCCCAGGCCGGTCTCGAAACTTTTATTTTCGGCCAGGCCTCGGGAATGCTGAAGAAAGATGTCTACCTGATCGCAGGGACCAGTGCAGTGATTTTACTGCTCGTCGCTTTCTTCTGGAAAGAATTCAAGCTGATCACTTTCGATTCGGATTTTGCCCGGACGCTCCCGGGCCCTTACGGCTTTTTGAACCGTTTCTTGTCTGTTTTAATCGTCGTGACGATCGTCCTGGGCCTGGAATCGGTAGGGGTCGTCTTGATCAGTGCTCTTTTGGTCAATCCGGCGATAGCGGCCCGGCAGTGGTCCCATAAGATGGAGAGAGTGGTTCTTTTGTCCGGTCTTTTCGGACTCCTTTCCGGTGTGACCGGCACACTCATTTCTTCATCCGCCAGCCAGATACCTACAGGGGCCACGATCGTCGTAGTCGCCACCACGATTACTTTATTCTCTATCTTTTTCGCACCTAAACGCGGCCTTATCGCGAAGCGCCGCCGGGTGAAAGAAAAAGAAAAGGCCCTCGAGACACAGTTGGAAAGGGGAGAATAGTATGTCCTTACTCGCTGAAATCATCTTAGTAGCCATCGCCGTCTCTCTTTCCTGCTCTGTCTTAGGTGTCTTCTTAGTCCTTCGGGGGTCAACCATGGTCTCTGATGCTATCAGCCATACGGTACTTCTGGGCATCGTCGTGAGCTTCTTCATCGTTCAGGATTTGAGATCCCCCTGGCTGATGATCGGGGCTGCTTTTGTGGGAGTCTTCACAGTCTGGGCCATCGAAGCCTTGAAGAACACAGGACTCGTTGACCAGGATGCCTCGATCGGTATCGTCTTTCCTTTCCTTTTTTCTATCGCCATCATCCTGCTGACGCGTTATGCAGGGGATGTCCACTTAGACATCGATGCGGTGTTCATGGGTCAGCTGGGATTCACGATTTTTGACCGGATCACCGTCGGAGGCGTGGACATAGGTCCGGCTGCTTTTTGGTCGGCTCTGGTCATCTTCCTGATCAACAGCGGTTTTATTGCTTTCTTCTATAAAGAATTAAAGGTTTCCACTTTTGACCCGAATTATGCTAAATCCATCGGAATCTCTACGACTGTCATCTATTATGCTTTGATGACCCTGGTCTCCTTGACTTCTGTCGGAGCTTTCGAGGCAGCAGGATCCATCCTGGTCGTTGGTTTCATGGTCGGTCCGGCTCTCACAGCCTATCTTTTGACCGACCGGCTGAGCCATATGATAGGGTTGACTCTTCTCGTCTCGATCTTTAATGCCGTCGTGGGTGTCGTTCTCGCTTACAGTCTGAACTTATCCTATGCCGGTGTCATCGCCTTCGTGACAGGGGTCGTCGCTGTCCTGGCTTTTATCTTGTCACCTAAAAAAGGAGCTTTACGCGGCTGGGTCAACCGGCGCCGCCATCAGAAAAATTAAAGCCCTTCAAAAATTGGAAGT
>CAYTHW010000088.1:0-1647 GCA_964437675.1 uncultured Atopococcus sp.
ACAGTTTTGGCTGATTTACGGTAGCCTTTATCGTAAGTATTTCCTTCATGATACATGGCATAGATGATTCGTCTCTGAACAGGCTTTAATCCATCCCGCACATCGGGAATAGCACGTTCCTGGATGATGTATTTGGAATAACGTCCAAAACGTTCACTCATCACTTCGCTTAAATTAAGTTCTTGAAATTGTTCTTGTGCCATTTTAATCCTCCACTCCTTCTTCTTGTAAAGCACTGTGAGAAGTGATCTGATCATTATCCAGGAGGGTGCCGTCTTCTTCCAGACTGAACTCCACATTCTCTTCAATCCATTCTCTTCTCGGCTTCACTTTGTTGCCCATGAGGACAGACACTCTTTTCTCCGCTTTGGCCGGGTCATCCAGGTTAACTCGGATCAAGGTCCGGCGTTCAGGGTCCATCGTGGTCTCCCACAACTGCTCGGCATTCATCTCCCCTAAACCTTTGTAGCGCTGCAATTGGTAATTCTTCTTAAAGTCAGCCAAGACCTCTTCCAGCTCTTCATCCGTCCAGACATACTGCTCTTTATAGGATTTGCCCCGGCCTTCAGAAACTTTATAGAGAGGCGGCATAGCAAGATACACTTTGCCTGCTTCGATTAAAGGACGCATATAGCGGTAGAAGAAAGTCAAGAGCAGCACCTGGATATGAGCGCCGTCCGTATCGGCATCCGTCATGATGATGATCTTATCGTAGTTGGAATCTTCCAGGTCGAATTCGGGTCCGACACCCGCCCCGATCGTATAGATGATCGTATTGATTTCTTCATTCTTCATGATATCTTCCAAACTTGCTCTTTCTGAGTTCAAGACCTTCCCTCTGAGTGGCAGAATCGCCTGGAATTTTCTGTCCCTTCCCTGCTTGGCAGATCCACCGGCTGAATCTCCCTCAACTAAAAAGAGTTCGTTTTTCTTAGAGTTTTTACTTTGAGCCGGCGTAAGCTTGCCTGATAAGAGTCTTTCGCTGTTCCGGCGGTTCTTATTATTACGGCTCATATCTCTTGCTTTACGGGCTGATTCCCGCGTTTCACGTGCCTTGATCGCTTTTTTAACCAGCTGCCTGCTCACTTCACCGCTTTCAGCTAAAACGATCGCCACCTGCTCAGATATCACTTGTTCGACTGCAGACCGGGCCTGCGGAGTTCCCAGCTTAGACTTGGTCTGGCCTTCAAATTGTAAAATATCTTCCGGTATACGAACCGACAAGATCGCAGTCAATCCTTCGCGGACGTCACTGCCTTCCAAATTTTTATCTTTTTCTTTTAATTCACCGATCCGGCGGGCATACTCATTAAAAGTCTTCGTCAAGCCTGTCTTAAATCCTACTTCATGGCTTCCCCCGTCATCCGTCCGGACATTATTGACGAAAGACAAGATGTTTTCCGAGTAAGCATCATTGTATTGGAGAGCTACTTCGACTTGGATGTCATTTTTTTCATCTTCGAAATAGGCAATATCAGTTAGAACATCCTTGTTTTCATGAAGATATTCTACAAAAGTCTTGATTCCTTCCTCATAATGAAAGACTTCTTCTTCTTCCGTGCGTTCATCTTGAAGAGTTATTTTGATGCCCTTAAGTAAAAAAGCAGACTCGCGCAGGCGTTCGCGGATCGTTTCATAATTGAATTC
>CAYTHW010000088.1:1747-3758 GCA_964437675.1 uncultured Atopococcus sp.
TTATCAACAATCTCATAAACGAGATGATGTAAGCCGCGGCTGTCGGTCGACCCAATATACATACCGGGTCTCTTCCGGACGGCAGCTAAGCCTTCTAATATTTGAATCGACTGGTCATCATATTTATTAGACATTTCATCAAACTCCTCAACACGTAGTTTCTTGAATGATATTTCAAGTCCCGCCTGCTTGTCAAGCTTTAATTGGTTTCCTCGAAATTCATTTAGCTGTTTCATTTTAACATATTCGCCAAAAAGCGAAAGTATGTTCGCTTATTTTTTATTTTATATTCTTTCTTTTATGGTAGAATTGGAAAGGCTATAATTGACTTAAAGTCAACACTGCCTCAGTTTACAAAAAGGAGACATTTATTTATGAACTTAAACATTTTAATACTTATCATTTCTTATTTATTAGGTTCCATTTCCAGCGGACTGTTCATCGGAAAGATTTTTTATCACACAGATATCCGAGAGCATGGAAGTCATAATACAGGAACGACCAATGCGTGGCGAGTCCTCGGGCCTAAAGCAGGAATAGCAACCTTCCTTTTCGACTTCTTAAAAGGTGCCATAGCCTACAGTCTGGCTGTCTGGCTGAATCTGGACTGGAATCCTTTCATTTTCGGTCTGGCAGCTATCCTAGGCCATACTTATCCTGTCTTTACAGGATTCAAAGGGGGCAAAGCGGTTGCTACCTCAGGGGGAGTCGCCTTCGCCTATAACCCGCTCTTCCTATTCTTTAACTTCCCCCTCGTCTTCGGTATCGTTCTTTACCTGACATCGATGGTGAGTGTCGCCAGTATGACCGCTGTCGCCTCTGCTTTCATCATCTCACTCTTCCTACAAGACTGGATCCTCATCGTCATGACAGGATTCATGCTCATCTTCATCTTTTACAGACACAAGGATAACATTAAAAGAATCAAAAACGGCACAGAAAGCATGATTCCCTGGGGATTGGGCTACCGCCGCAGAAAGAACAAAGAATAAGATAAATACAATAGCAGAATCCGGGATGACTTATCATCCCGGTTTTTTCATTTTGAAAATGGCCATAATAAAAAGCCTGGATTTCTCATCCAGACTTTTCGATTGATTATTAAATATAATTTAATGGGTTTTTAGCTACACCGTTTTCTCTTACTTCAAAGTGTAAGTGGACACCTGTTGAAAGTCCTGTGGTTCCCATCGTCGCGATATGCTGACCGCGGGAAACTTTTTGTCCTGCTTTCACTTTAAAATCTTTCAAGTGAGCATAGCGTGTCGTGAACCCGTCACCGTGGTCGATGATGATCAAGTTACCGTAAGTTGCATGTCTGCTTGCACGAGTCACAATACCTGCTTCCGAAGCTAAGATGCGTCCTCCACCGGCAATATCGATACCTTCATGCAGACGGCTTGTTCTATAGATCGGGTGGATTCTATATCCAAAATTAGAACTGATATGTTTAGCATCTGCCGGCCATTGGAATGATAAACTGTCATCTACGATCGCTTCCGGTTTAACCCAGCCGATTTGTTTGTTATCAACGGTCACTAAGTAATACACATCATTGTTATACTGAGCTTTTTGAGTGATTACGATGTCTTTACCAGCGTATTTTGCTACATCAGAGTGTTGAGCCAAAGTGCTGTATAAAGAACTTGAAATCGTGTGCTGGCCTTTTGTAGCAGATAAGGCAGCTTTTTCATTGATTGTATTGATTTTATAGAAACTCTTAGGGTTTCTTAAGAAATCTTCAGTCTTTTTAGAAAGTGAATGCTCACCGCCGACTAATGTGAAGCGGCTGACACCTTGCTGGGCTGCAAAAGATAGCTGATCTCTCAATGTATTATAGTGGTGGTTTTTAACTAATAAGACACCTGAACCGTTATTAGCAGCTAATAGTGCTGTTGGAATGGCATCTGAGAATTTCTCACCATTGACAACATAATAATGTTTGTCTTTTGTTCCATAATGGTACAAGATATTTCTGTTTACTTCATAACGGTTTTTACCGTCAATTCTT
>CAYTHW010000089.1:0-3504 GCA_964437675.1 uncultured Atopococcus sp.
CCGCCATGTCGCATCTTATTCCTCCTTTAAAGTAAAAACAACAACTCCGCAGAGTTGTTGTATCAGGACTTAAGCAAGAAAAAGGCCCCTTTGATTACATGATTACCTCTTACTCTTATCTCCCAACTATCTACTAAACCCTGAGAAGTAGAAAATCGCAGGATGAGGAAAAGGTAATCTGACTTGGCTTCTTAAAGCTTCACAGTAGCATAGGGACTGTGTGAGATTTTCACTCACTTCCCCTTTTCTTCATCGATTTAGATTAAGAATACCATAAGTCTGCATAAAGTAATACAGGCATTTCTTTTACACCAGTCCAGGTCTCTCCAGGCATTTTCATTCTGCAAACTTGTAATCCCCTCCTATTCTTGTTAATCTATATAAAATTAATAGCTGCACTAGGGGAGCGGACACGCTGAGACGCAACATGCGGACCCTTGAACTTGATCTAGTTAAAGCTAGCGTAAGGAAGTGTCGAACGCCCATGGGGTGTCTCTATATTTTTATCAGTTCAGGACCGTATATGTAGATATACGGTCTTTTCTTCTAGGCAGAAAGAAGGAGTCGAATAGTATATGAAAAGAAACACCACCTTGGTCACTTGGCTGGAAAGCGCTCTGATGGGCGCCCTGGCTTTCGTTCTTGCCCTCATTCCTCTGGGAGTCGGATTTTATGAAATTGAATTAGGCATGATTCCCATCATGATCTTGGCCTACCGCCGCGGAATCAAAGCAGGCCTCGTCTCCGGCTTCATCTGGGGAATCTTGAAAGTATTATCCGGAAATATCTTTGTCTTGACACCACTCCAAGTTTTTCTTGAATACCTTTTTGCTTTTGCCCTTTCAGGGTTGGCCGGTGCCGGTGCCCGTCAGCTGCAAAATCATATCCAAAAAAATAACCGTCGGAAAATAAACCTTACTATTATATGGAGTGTCCTTTTAGCAGTATTTTCTAAATACTTTGTTCATTTTGTGGCCGGTGTTATTTTCTGGTCAAGCTATGCACCAGAAGAGATGAGTCCTGTCATCTACTCACTGGTCGTCAACGGCTCTGCTTTCATCATGACCAGTCTGGCGAATACGCTCATCCTTCTTCTCTTTATCAATGTTAATCCCTCTTTAATCAAGAGGCAATAAAAAATAAACAGGAAATTTCCTGTTTATTTTTCTTCTGAGAAAGTAATTTTTATAAATTTCAACTGTTTATCAGCTTCTTGGTCTGGATCTGCCGAAGATACCCCGTCATCGTAAAAAATTTCAACCTCACCGACTTGACCTTGATAACCGTTCCTGTCCACTTCTTGATCTTTCATCATCTCCCTCATCTCCTGAGGAATCTTAAGGCCCATAAAGCGGAAGATATCTTGAATATCATCATTAGTCATATCATAAAAATATATTTCTTGAACAGCCCCGGTCCCCGTCATGATTATAAAAGTTCCATTATCAATAAATAAAACGTCAGTCTCTCTGGTATTAATCTCATCCTCAGCCGGGATCACTTCATACTCAAAATCCTGAAAGGCATCTATTTTTTCTATCATATTGTCTGCCGTTTGCCGGCTGTCTTCTATGATAAAGTGTTTTCCATTCGAGCAGGCAGATAGGAAGATGACTGCAAAAAGCAAGATTAAGCGTTTAATGTCCATCATATCCTCCTCGTATATCTTTTAAAATACAGTCTTGATTTTAGCATATCTATTCTAATAATAAAGCGATACTCTCCTGTTCCTTCATGGAAATTCGTGATTTTAATTCTGCGATAAATTTTTGACAGGTCTCCTTTCTGTGTTAAAATTGTTTAAATATAAATGAGTTAGTCTTTTCAATGTTCCCTTCATTTCTCCGTATGCTGTATATAGATGAATTTTTATAAACCTTCACAAAGCCACTTTTTAAGCCTTCAAGGCCTTGTTCGTTAAACACGAACATTGTTGATGAATTTTTATTGATAGTTCAGTATTTACTTGACTTTACCAACGATAATCGTTATCATACTTTTAATCAAAAATATAAAGAAGAGGGAGCTAATACAAATGAACAAATGGGAAACTAAATTTCAACGCGAAGGCATCACTTTCGATGATGTATTACTTATTCCAGCCAAGAGTGAAGTTATTCCGGCCGATACAAATTTAAAAACACGTCTAGCGGACAACATTCACTTAAATATTCCTATCATCAGTGCAGGAATGGATACAGTAACCGAATCGCAGATGGCTATCGCAATGGCTCGCAATGGTGGTATTGGTGTCATCCACAAGAACATGACAATCGAAGAACAAGCTAATGAAGTCAAAATTGTTAAACGTTCGGAAAATGGTGTCATCCTTAATCCCTTCTATCTCTTCCCTGAAAATAAAATTCAAGATGCTGAAGATTTAATGGCTAAATACCGTATTTCAGGTGTGCCAATCGTAGTTTCTGAAGATGACCATACGGTATGTGGTATCATTACCAATCGTGACTTAAGATTCATTGATGATTACGATCAGCCTATTTCAAACCACATGACAAAAGAAAAATTAGTTACGGCTCCGCAGGGAACTACTCCGGAAGAAGCCCGTGCGATTTTACATGAGCACCGCATTGAAAAATTACCTTTAGTTGATGAAAATAATGAATTAACAGGCTTAATCACCATCAAAGATATTGAAAAAGTTAAAGAATATCCTAATGCGGCTAAAGATGATCAAGGACGCTTATTAGTTGCTGCAGCTATCGGAGTCAACCTTGACACCTTCGAAAGAGCGTCTGCTTTAATCGAAGCAGAAGTCGATGCTTTAGTCGTTGACACTGCCCATGGCCACAGTGCCGGCGTGTTACGTAAAATTGCAGAGATCACTAAAGCCCACCCAGATGTTACAATCATCGCTGGTAATGTCGCCACAGCTGAAGGTGCCGAAGCACTATTTGAAGCCGGTGTTGACGTGGTTAAAGTTGGGATTGGACCAGGTTCTATCTGTACCACTCGTGTCATTTCAGGAGTTGGAGTGCCTCAGTTAACTGCTATTTATGAAGCAGCTGAAGTAGCTAATAAATACGGTAAGACGATTATCGCTGACGGCGGTATCAAGTATTCAGGCGATATCGTTAAAGCTTTAGCAGCCGGTGGACATGCTGTCATGTTAGGTTCAATGCTCGCAGGTACGGATGAGTCACCAGGAGACTTTGAAATGTTCCAGGGACGCCGCTACAAATCATACCGCGGGATGGGATCTCTAGCTGCCATGAAATCAGGTTCAGCTGATCGATACTTCCAAGAAACTAATGAAGCTAAAAAATTAGTACCGGAAGGAATTGAAGGCCGCGTAGAATACAAAGGTTCTGTGACAGACATCATCTTCCAAATGGTCGGTGGTATCCAATCCGGAATGGGTTACTGTGGTACAGAAACAATTGAAAAATTAAGATTAGAAGCACAGTTTGTAAAAATTTCAAATGCATCTCTTCTCGAATCTCACCCTCACAATGTTGAGATTACAAAAGAAGCACCTAACTATTC
>CAYTHW010000090.1:0-3489 GCA_964437675.1 uncultured Atopococcus sp.
TTCACGCACTGTTAAATTAAAGACGATTAGGTTAAAAAGTTTACAAGGAGGTTATTATTCATGGAAGATCAGGAAATTGAAAAAAACAAGATGGACCATATCGCCCGTCCAATTTTTGATGACTTGGATATCAGAAATCATCGGCCTTCTATCGAAGACAGGCCCGAAGCCTTCCGGGATACAAGTTATTTTACAAGACTTGAAGAGAAAGATGAAGAAAAATATCAAGAAGTGATGGAAGCATTGGAAACAGTTTTAGATCCGGAGTTAGGAATCGATATCGTCAACCTAGGCTTGATTTACGATGTTTTAACAGATGAAAACTTGAATGTTTTTGTAAGGATGACATTGACGACGCCTTTCTGTCCTTTAAGTGATCATATCATCGAAATGGTAGAAGGGGCTTTAGACCAAGTGGATGGTTTAAATGAAAGGGGTGTCGAACTGGTTTTTGAGCCGGCCTGGCAGCCCGAAATGCTGAGCCGTATGGCGCGGATTGCCCTGGGCTTTGCTAAACGATAAGTAAAAGGAGTGAGAGGAATGTACAATATTGGTATAGATATTGGTTCAACAGCTTCAAAAGTTGTCGTGATGAATGAAGATAAATCTGAAATTGTTGAAAAGAAAGTCATGCCGAGTGGCTGGAATATGAGGGAAACCAGTGATTGGATTTATTCCTGGCTGGATGAGGGCGGCTATGTAGATGACAGCACGATAGTAGCCACGGGCTATGGTCGTATTTCGGTTCCTTATTCTAATCAAAGTGTGACAGAAATCACATGTCATGCTAAGGGAGCAGAATTTCTTTTCGGAGACACATTAAATATTATCGATATCGGCGGACAGGATACTAAATTTATTTTAATGAAAAACGGTATGGTCAGCGATTTCCTGATGAATGACAAGTGTGCAGCGGGAACCGGACGTTTCGTAGAAGTCATGGCTGACCGGCTGGGTGTCACTCTAAAAGAAATGTTTGACCAGTCTGTGGAAGGTGACCAGGATTTAAAATTAAATTCCATGTGCACCGTTTTCTCAGAAAGTGAAGTGATTTCTTTGATGGGGGAAGGAAAACCTAAGATGGATATCAGTGCCGCAGTTATCAATTCGATCGCCAATAAAGTGGCGGGGTTAGTGAAACGGAAGCGGGCCACAGGTGATTACTTCCTGACAGGCGGATTTTGTAACAATCAAATTTTAATGGATAAACTGGGAGAGCGCCTGGATGCGACTGTATACAGTCATGAGGATGGAAGGTATGCGGGAGCAATCGGTGCTGCTTGTGCTGCCAAATGATAGAGAATTTAAGACGAGAAGCCTATCCTGATGTTATTTATAAAAGTCGTGACATGTCGGTTGTGTCGTTTTTTGGGAACATTCCCTGGGAAATCATCTCTTCTTTTGGAGTTTTGCCGGTCCGTGCCTATGGAAGTAATTATTACGCCGTGGAAGAAGAGCATGGGATGTGTTCCATGTTGAATGCGACGGTGGAATATTCACGCTTGGATAAATGTCCTTTTATGTATGTATCTTCTTGTTTCCTTGTCGATGATTACTGCCCTTTGAGAACCCAGGTTATTCAAAAATATTTTGACCCGGTCTACGTCTATGAGGGTACAGACCAATTGATCACTTTCCTGGAAAATACTTTCGAAAAAGATTTTGACGAGGAAGAATTTATTCGAGTGACTGAGAAATCAGCACGGATTTCTGAACTTTTAGTAGGTATACAGTACTCTGATCTGCCGCCTGCCGAGATTAATAAATATCAGTACTACACTCAGTATATATTTGATTTAGATGAGCGAATTAAATATTTAGAATCGGTCGAATACCAAAAGCAGGACAAGCAAAATTTTATTGAATTAGGTCAGATTGCGGGTATCCTGCAGCATTTTGATCACGAAGTTATTTTAGAAGGCCGGTTTTGTGAAGGTGAGTCTCATATCGTCACAACGTCCAGGGGGTTTGAATTTATCCAAGAAAAGTACCAGCCCAGGAGCGGTGGACAGCCAAAATTTAATGTCAACCGCTGCGAAAAATTTAAAGAGAATTATCTAAAGTATGAAGGAGAAGATTAAATGACTATTGCTCAACAAGATGTATGGAAAGCTCTAGAAATTGATATCGCCAACCCTGAACTATTAGCAACTGAACTGCCGCCGCAATATGCCTGCTATTATGATGAAAATGAAGACCGGCCGGACATGATGTCTCTCTTCGATTCTATAGTAGGACAATATGGACAGGGCTTGCTGGAAAAAGTTTTAACGTATCAGATGAACGGCGGTAAGCTGGTTGGAACTTATTGTGCCCATATTCCCAACGAGTTAATCTATGCAGCAGGCGCTATCCCTCTGGGTCTCTGCTCCGCTAATGCGACTTTTGCTGAAATGGGAGAGCAGTACATGCCTCCGAATACTTGTCCGCTGGTCCGCGCATCCATCAGTGCCCGCCTGGCTAAAGCCTGCCCTTATGCAGCAAATGCCGATTTGTTGATTGGTGAAACTTCTTGTGATGCCAAAACGAAAGCATGGGCCATCATGGATGATGATCCCGAAACGGATATGCATGTCATTTATTTACCTAAACGGAAAGAACGTTCTGACTTTGAACATTTTAAAAATGAATTGTATATCATGATTGAAAAATTGGAAGAAGTGACGGGCTTTGAAGTGACAGAAGAACGGTTGAGAGAATCCATCAAGGTGTTAAATGACCGCAGACGGGCGATCAACCGGATGTGGGATTTCCGAAAAGGTGACATCATTCCAATCAGCGGCAAAGATTGTCTGCTTGTTCAGGAATGTGTGAACTACATCGCTCCTAAGCAGTATGCAGAACTGGTGAATCAGCTATGTGATGAATTGGATGAGCGGGTGGCCCGGGGGATTAACTTAGTCGAAGAAGATACACCGCGAATCTTGATTTCCGGCTCGCCCACAGGACTGCAGGGCTGGAATATCAACAGCATGATCGAAAAATCAGGCGGAATGGTTGTTGTTGAAGAAACATGTGGGAGCACACGCCTTCATGAACGTTTACTCTCAGAAGAGGCGGACTCTATCAACGATATGCTGGAGAACACAACAGACAAATATTTCAACGGAATTCATTGTGCCTGTTTCACGCCTAATCCGGGACGAATGGAGGATCTGCTGCGCTTGAGCGAAGAATACCAGATCGACGGTGTGATGGATATTAACTTAAAATTCTGCCAGATTTTTGATACTGAGCAGTATTTTGTGTCCAAGGCTTTAGATGAAGAAGGCATTCCTAATATCCACTTAGAAGTAGACTACGGAGATGACAGCTCCGGCCAGATGTTAACCCGTATTCAGGCTTTTTTGGAGATGATAGCTTAATGTCAGTCCAGCATTTAATTCTTTTTGAAGATGTTACCAAGGGAACAGCTCTTTTTAAGCTGCTGAGCCAGAAAGGCTTTGAATGCAAGGTGTCTTTCTCACCCCCCGAAGTAGAGAAAGCATG
>CAYTHW010000091.1:0-3314 GCA_964437675.1 uncultured Atopococcus sp.
TCGTCCTTCTTTTCAGCAGGGAGGATATTAAAGATATGATTCAAATGTTGAAATAAAGGGTCAGCCCATCTGCGGCTGGCTTTTTTGTTTACCAGAGTGCTGGTGTGGGATTATTCGCCGGTCTTGCTATACTATTGAGAAAGAACAGGAGGTCTGTTTAACATGCAGGAAGATAAGATAAAAATTTCTTTAGTTATACCTATATTAAATGAAGAGGAAAGCCTGCCTTTTCTTAAGGAAGAATTAGATTTACTGCTGCAGCGTCTGGGGGGTTACGAATTCGAGTTTATCCTGGTGGATGACGGCAGCAGGGACCGGAGCCGGGAGATGATTAAATCCTTCAGCCGGGAAGAAGCTTACCATTACATCATCTTCAGCCGTAATTTCGGCAAAGAGTCCGCCATGCTGGCCGGCCTTCACTATGCTTCAGGAGAGATCGTCGGCTTGATGGATGCCGATCTGCAGCATTCGCCCCGGATGATTCCCCAGATGGTGGATGCTCTGGTTCATGAAGACTATGATGTAGCAGCTGCAAAGAGGTCCAAGCGTATTCCGCAGAATAAGACCTATAATGTGCTGGCCGAGTGGTTCTATAAATTGATCAATCGTTTCAGTGACAATGTCCAGATCGAAGAGGGATCCCAGGACTTCCGTCTCATGAAGCGGCCGGTGGTGGATGCTATGCTGGCTCTGGAAGAAAGGAAACGTTTTTCGAAGGGCCTCTTTGCCTGGGTCGGCTTTAAGACCAAATGGTTTGAGGTGGAAGACTTGAGCCGGGTGGCCGGGAAATCTAAGTTTAATTTCTTCTCTTCTTTTGGCTATGCCATGGACGGCATCATCTCTTTCAGTATCGTACCTCTGCGGCTGAGCTTTTTACTGGGAGGCGTGATCGCCCTGGTCGGTATCATCTATGCTCTCTATATCATCGTAGAAACCTTACTTTACGGCGGTGATGTACCCGGTTATCCCAGCCTCATGTCGGGTATCTTGATCATCGGAGGGCTGATTCTCTTCAGCCTGGGAGTCATCGGTGAATACCTGGCCAGGATTTATGAAGAAGCTAAAAAACGTCCGCATTTTATAGTTAAGGAATATTCACGTAAATAAAAATCCTTAGAAGATAGTAGTGGATTTCAGGGGAAGATTTTCCCCAGGACGAGTATAATTGAGGCATCAATATGATGGAGGTAAAGAAAATGGTTCAGAGAAACAAAAAGCTGTTGAATTGTCTATTGCTAAGCAGTTTATCTACCAGTGTCTTTTTCTTTAGTTCAGAGATCTTAGTATCCGCGCAGGCAGAAGAAGTCACACCGTCCGTCGAACCTGAAACGAGTCAAGTGGTACAAACAAAAGAGAAAACAGCAGCCAATACTGAAACTGATCCTGCTCTGCTTCAAGTAGAGGAGGAAGTTCAAGAAGCAGCACCAGAAAGAACCGGTGTCAACCGTATTCAAGGCGAGGACCGCTATGCCAATGCGGCCGCAGTCAGTGAGGCTGGCTGGGAAAAATCAGATACTGTCATCGTAGCCAATGGTGATGTCTTTGCGGATTCCTTGACAGGTACAGCCTTAGCCGGCAAGCATGATGCTCCTGTCTTATTGACCCGCTCCAATCAATTGCATGAAGAAACCGAACAGGAAATAGAACGTCTGGGGGCCAAAAAGGTAGTGGTCTTAGGCGGCAGAACTTCTATTTCTGAATCGATAGAAGAAAGCCTCGAGAATTCGGGCCGGACGGTCGAGCGCTTTGACGGTGCTGACCGTTATGAGGTGGCTTCCAATATAGCGGCTCACCTGATGGAAGGCCATACAGGTAAACGGGATGTCTTCCTGGCCAATGGAGATAAATTCGCAGATGCCCTGAGCATCGCGCCGGTGGCTGCCAGAAAGCAAGTGCCCATTTTATTGACCCGCCAGGCAAGTCTGCACCAAAGTGTCAGAGATCTGCTCCCCCGGATTAATTCCGTCACGATCATCGGAGGGACAGCTTCCATCTCAGAAGATATCGAAGCCTTTTTGAAACAGCAGGGAATCACCACCCTGCGTCTGGCAGGCAGCAACCGCTATGAAGTCAACCGTAATATCATCGACCACTACGGTATCCAGGGCAATGAAGTCTATGTCGCTTCGGGTGAGATCTATACCGATGCCTTACCTACAGCTGCCCTTTCGGCCAAGGAGAATAAGGCCATGCTCTTGATCAAGACAGATAATGTGGCCGAAACTCAAAAGCAGTTAGACTTCATCTATGAAGACAAGGGCCGGGAGGATTTCACAATCGTCGGAGGACCGGTTACTATTTCCAAGCAGACAGAGGAATGGCTGAAGAATCCGGAGAGAACTTTAAGCTATGCCCTGATTGAATCCAGTGCGCGTTTGAATAATATGGCTTGGAAAATCAAGGGTGATAACGTCGCTGTCTTCAGTCAGCCGGCTCTTACGGCTTATGCCCAGGCTCTGGCTTCCCTCAAGGATATGAACGGCAGAGATGTGACAGCCCTTCGCAAAGCAGAGTTGAATAACGGCCAGACCCACTACCTGATCCAGGCTGATAACCGGGAAATCGGATGGGTGAGAGAAGAGGATTTAAGTTATGGTAATCGTCTGCTGACTCATATTCAGTATTATCCACAGCTGAATCCGAACGCCTATGTGGGCTGGGGCTGTGCCGGAGCGGCTTCTGCCATGCTCTTAAGCGCGAATGGACACACCTTCAGCAATACTCAGTTGAGAAATATCATGCTGAATGTGCCTAAAAAGACAGACGAAGAGCCTTATGGACAGGACGGCGATTTGATGGATGGGACAGGATTCACCCAAGTCGTCCAGCCTTTAGCCCTGGTACCTTATCTCCATCAATGGGATGAAGGTGTCGTAGACATTTCAGGAGAGAGCACCGATTTGATCATCAAAGAAGTCTTGAATGGCAATCCGGTTATGTATTACGGTTTCACCTGGTCAGATGATGACACCGATCCAAATGAAGCCCGTAACCATATCAAGGTCATCCGGGGTTATCGTGACGGCCAGTTTGATATCTTCGATCCGGTCTATACTAAAATAACGGACCAGGCAGGCTTCTTCGACGGTCAGCCCACCACTACGAGAAAATACGACCTCGGACCGGTCCACCGCATCTCTATTGACCGCTTTGAGAATGAAGTCAATAATAAAGGCGATGAAACAAGACCTGAGCGTCAATTTATTACGATTCATCAAGCCTAAAAATCTTGCAGACTAGTGAAAGGTGGTCTCAGCTATGTTAAAAAACAAGTGGTTATTAAAGTCGACACTGCTGCTTGGCCTGGCTCTCTA
>CAYTHW010000092.1:0-3229 GCA_964437675.1 uncultured Atopococcus sp.
TTGACAGAGAAAAAGCTCTTAGAAGCAGATCAATCAAAAAAGAGAAATCGTCTCTATGTTAATTATGATTTAATTGCATTGTTGAATTAACTTTGACAAAATGATCCGTAAGTGATATTTTTAAACCAACTTATGTAGAAAGAGGGCAAAACTAGACCGATGCGCAACTAATCCTATTACCAAAAAACATAGATACTGAGGAAAATCACACACTAGCTGTGGGTTCTTTTGGTGTCTATCTGTTGTGTTGGATGAATGGGAGCGGGGGCGGCAGTCTATTCTTTTATAGGATAGACAGGTTTATTTTGCCTACAGTTGACAGCTCCCATTCTGGTATGTGGGGGCTGTTTTTTTATGCCTCTAAGGAGGTAACATCTATGACTATACTTGATATACAGCAGCTGAAATTGTCGATAGGCGGCAGGGAGTTATTGAATATCCCAAGCCTGCAGGCAGCTGATCAGCAAAAAATCGGTCTTATCGGCAGAAACGGGAGCGGAAAATCCACTTTCTTGAGTATCTTGAAGCATGATAGGGTACCTGATGAAGGCCAATTTTCCATACAGG
Source organism: uncultured Atopococcus sp. (assembly GCA_964437675.1). GTDB lineage: Bacteria > Bacillota > Bacilli > Lactobacillales > Carnobacteriaceae_A > JAUNQW01. The sequence continues at coordinate 568 of CAYTHW010000092.1, forward strand.
GGCGGGTAGAGTTACTTCCCCAGTTGAAACCTGCTCAAGCCAAGAAGAGCGGGGGAGAGATCACCCAGGATTATATTATTCGTTCTTTGGCTGAAAATCCTCAACTTCTGCTGGCGGATGAGCCGACGACCCATCTGGATACGTCGCACATCCAGTGGGTGGAAAGAGAACTGAAACAGTTCAAGGGCACGCTCATCCTAGTTTCCCATGACCGCCGGCTTCTAGATGAGGTCTGTGATACGATTTGGGAATTAGAAGACGGGGAGATCAGGGAATATCCAGGGAACTATTCGGATTATGTAGAGCAAAAACGTAAGGAAGAGAAATTCCAGGAAAAAGAATACCAAAAATACCAGGCAGAGAAAAAGCAGTTGGAAGAAGCGATTCGACTGAAACAGCAGCAGGCCCACCAGGCAGGGAAAGCGCCGAAAAATAAATCCTATTCTGAAATAAATGCGATAGGTGCCAAGCCTTATTATGGAAAATTACAAAAAGGACTCTACCAAAATCAAAAAGCGATGGAAAGTCGTTTAGAAAAATTGAAGCCTGTCGTCAAGCCTCGAGATAAGGCGCCCATCCAGATGGATCTGCCGGATGTCGAGACTTACAAAAATAAAATCATCCTGCGGGCAGAGAATATGTCTGGAGAGATTGAAGGCAGAGTGCTGTGGCAGCCGGCTGCTTTCTTCATCAAGGGCAGTGATAAAGTCGGGATCATCGGACCCAATGGGAGCGGCAAGACGACGTTGGTGCGTAAAATAATGGAAGGCAGGGAAAATGTCTATCGTTCACCTGCTGTGAGGTTCGGCTATTTTGCGCAGAATTTGGATCTATTAGACGACGACCACACGATTTTAGAAAATGTCAAAAGAGAATCTAAACAGACGGAGACCTTGATACGGATCGTCCTGGCACGGCTGGGTTTTTATGGAGATGATGTCGATAAACAAATAAATGTTTTGAGCGGCGGGGAAAGAGTGAAAGTGTCTTTGGCCAAGATTTTCGTCAGTGACTGCAACACGCTTGTTTTAGATGAACCGACCAACTTTTTAGACATTCATGCCTTGGAAGCATTGGAAGAACTTCTCATCGAATATGAGGGCACACTCCTGATCGTCTCGCATGACCGCAGCTTTATCGCTGAGACGGCGACAAAAATTTTAGCTTTTGAGGAGGATGAACTCGTATTTTTCGACGGAAGCTATGAAGAATATTTAAACCGCAACCGAGAAAGTGAGCGGGATGTCAAAGCAGACGAACTGGCCCGCATAGAAAATGAAATAGCTGCTGTCTTAAGCCGCTTGAGCATCGAACCCACAGAAGAATTGGATGAAAGCTTCCAAAACTTGTTGAAAGAGAAGCGAAGGCTGGAATAAATCGTTAGGATTGACAAGGATTATTTTAGGTATTGTTTCTCATGAGCGTATGTTTTGATTTTCAGCTGCTTATTTGACGTCCTAAAAACCTCATTTCTTGTGAGGATTTATCCTGACTTTTATTTGTATGTTTCAAATAACTATAGAGTCATCGCAGTTGAAAAAAATGCCCAGAAGGAAGGGAATTAGATGATTTACCATATTAATAATCTCCACACTAAAGAGGAGGCAGAAGAGTTAGAAAAGACCATCAATCAAAAGCAAGCCGGCCATTATGTAAAAGTAGATTATGAAAACAACCACTTACATATCTCAAAAGATGCCGATCTCGAAGCGCTGAACAAGGTCCTGGATTTCAAGAAAATCATTTATTCAGTGACTCCCCCTGATGGGCGGACTTCCAAGGAGAGCAAGCACAGTCATTCCCATGGCAGCGGAGACTTGGCGGAGCGCAACACAGGGATCGTTTTCTTTCTCAATGCCGGTTTTGCGCTGGCTGAATTCATTTTTGGTTATCTATTTAACAGTGTAGCCCTTCTGTCAGATGCTGTACACGATATGGGGGATGCGCTGTCTATCGGGTTAGCCTGGCTCTTTCAAAAGATATCGAACAAAGAGGCCGATACCCAGTACACCTTCGGCTACAAGAGGTATTCGCCGCTGGGAGCTCTGCTTACCGCCCTCGTGCTGATCTTCGGGTCTGTTCTGATGATTTTCCGCAGTGTCCCGGCTCTTTTCAATCCCACACCGGTCAATTATCAGGGGCTCTTCTGGATGGCCCTCATCGCTATCGCCATCAAAGGCTGGGCCATGTATATCATGCGGAAGGGCAGCTCAAAGAATGAAGAGATGCTGCATCTGCATATGTGGGAAGATATCCTGGGCTGGCTGGGTATTTTGGGCATGAGTATCATTCTTAATTTCACAGATTGGTATATCTTAGACCCCATCATCTCCATCGTTATAGCGGGATATATTCTCTATGAAGCTGTGCCGCGCTTCCTCGCCACATCGAAAATTTTTCTGGAAACAACCCCGGATAATATCGACATCGAAGAATTGGCACAGGAGATACGGAGTATAGATAAAGTTAATGATCTTTCCCATCTCCATGTCTGGACCTTCGATGGGGAAGAAAATATAGTTAATGTTACTATCAGCATCCGTTCAGGTGAGACAGAAGTTCACCAGCAGATTAAAAATAAGATTCGAGAAATATTATTTCCTTACAACATTACGCATTCCACCATTGAGATCATAGTGGATGAGAAGGGTATCTTAGAGGA
>CAYTHW010000093.1:0-3224 GCA_964437675.1 uncultured Atopococcus sp.
GCTTATGGCAGTCGCCTGGCAGACCGTCGCGGAGCAAGGAAAGGGACCTGGTCTTATATCTTATGGCTGAGTATCATCCCGGCTCTCTTCAACGGCGTCCTCATGACAGCTGTGATGACCGGCTTGAAAGTAGGCTTGAACGAGAATTTCCTGCCGGCTTATTTTGGGACACTGTGGATTGGTATCCTGGTGGGTTATGTCGTCAGTATTCTCATTTCATCTTTTGTCAGCCGGCTGGCCGAGGCATTGACCAAGAACTAAAAATAAAACTTTTTAGCAGTTATTGATGAGTATCAATCTTTTTTTGTTAATTTCCTCTTATACTATAGGCAAGTGATGGAGAAGCTGTCAGAAAAAAATTAGGAGGAAATTAAAATGAAAAAGAATGTGAAAGCTTTATTAGGAATTACTGTTGTAGGCGCAGGTTTACTTTTTGTCAGTCCTTTGACTGCGGAAGCTCACTGTGATACAGAACAAGGTCCGGTGTATGATTCTCTCCAGACATCATTAGAAGACGGAAGCTTTGATCATATCGCTCATTGGGTGCCGGAAGAGCAGGAAGAGGAATTGAAAGAGTATTTTGACCGTACGATGGCAGTGAAGGCTAAAACAGATGACGAAGAAATTAATGACTTAGCGGGTGACTATCTCTTTGAAAACTTTGTCCGTATCCACCGGATGGGCGAAGGCGCACCTTACACAGGAATCAGCCATGAACCTGTCGACCCTGGTGTTGCGGCAGCTGATGAGAGTATCGCACAAGAAAGCTTGGCTCCACTGGAAAACGGCGGCTTTGTGAATGATGAGAACCGTGAGCATGTCGAAGAAGTCTTTGCTGACTTACTTGCATCAAAAGATTTTGAGCAGGGAGATACAGAAGGCGGACGTGCTTATGTAGAAAATTATGTGACATTCACTCACTTATTTGAAGAAGGCCACGCCGAAGAACATGATGCAGCACATGCAGAAGAAGAGCACACAGAATTAGAAGAAACTGTAGAAAAAGAAAGCAACTGGTTTACACGACTATTCAGCGGCGGATCTAACTAATTAAATAGAGAGCAAAGTAAAAAAGAAGCTTTTTTCGGAAAGCTTCTTTTTTGCATGGGTATATTTTAGTTGAAAATTGGCAGATAATCTACGTGGAGCTTATGAGCAATGGGATTTTTTGACACTTATTAAGTTAGAGGACTAATTTTTGTGCTGTCTTTCTTTTTCACTAAGTGAAGACCATTATTATCTAAAAAAATTAAAAAATAAAAAAATTAATTCTTAAATGGCGTATATGTATAGAGAGAAAGATGATTAGTTTAACTATGATTAATCAACTTTCAAAAAATATGACTTTGTCATGATTATTTGTGAGGGGGAAATTTGTCAACTCTTAATTCTGAAAAACTACTTGCTATACTGTAATTGCGTCGTTTCAGCCGTCGTCGCTCAGCCCGGGAACTTGATGTCAGTCGTTTAACCATCATGTGGATTCTTTCAGGCAAACACAATCCATCATATTTTGCGTTACCAGCATCGGAGAAACATTAGATTTAAGTGAGTGGGAATATCTGGATACTTTCTTCCCGCCTTATTTGGAAATGAAAAGATGAACTTATATCAATTTATTTAAATTCTGTTCAAGAAAAATAAAAAATAGAAATCAAAGGAGGACCCTTCATGCCGAAGAGAGTCGTCGATACAAATTTTTGGTCCAATGCAGATGTTTTAGATCATTATTCTCTTGAAGATAAATATTTTTATCTCTATCTCATTACCAACTGTAAAACTACACAGCTGGGGATTTATTCTCTGCCTAAAAAAGTTATTGCTTTTGAAGCAGGCTTTAATGTTGAGATTGTTGATGTCTTGCTTGATCGCTTTGTGAATACCTACAAGAAGATCATCTATGATTCAGAAACCCAGGAAATAGCTTTAATAGACTCACTCAGATGGTCGGTTCTTGTGGATGAAGAACCAGCAGCTGATCTTTTGTCCAGTGAATTATCTCAAGTCAAGCAAAGTTATTTGATACAACAAACTTATGAGTATATGCATCATTATTGGCAGACCTCAAGCCGACCTTTTGATAAAATAGCTATGTCGCTCTTTGAAGAAGAAATAACACGACGTAACCTAGTGATTGAAAATGATTCTAATTAGTCGGCACAAAATATAAACAACAATCATAATCCTTATCGTAATATCCCAGCTGAAGGCAGGAGTTTGGTCTGAAGCTGCATTAGACTCCACCTGTTTCTATAAGGAGTATTTATATGAAAAAATTAACTGCTTTACTCATGTCTCTAGCTTTTATCTTAGCTGGTTGCTCAGGTGGGACTTCCCCAGATGCCGATTCCCAGGGCGAAGATGCAACAGAAGAAAATGAAAATGTATCCATAACTCTGGCGACTTCCGGTACTTCTGATGTTTTCTCTCAAATTGATCCTGCTACTGATGAATGGATGGGAATCGACGCGGATGTATGGGCGGCTATTGAAGAAGAAACGGGTTGGGAGATTAATCTGAAACAAGTCCAGTTTGATGGATTAATTGGTGAGTTAGAAACTAATCGTTCGGATGTAATCACTAACCATATGGGCGTTACAGAGGAACGTGAAAAAGTAGCCCTTGCTTCTGCTCCATACAGCAGTGAAAACTCAGTAATTATCGTGAAGGGCGATAATGATGAGATCCAGTCTGCAGAAGATTTAGCTGGTAAAACAGTAGGAGTAAAGTCCGGCCAAGCGGTTCAGCCTGAGGTCGTTGAATTATCGGAAGAAATAGGTTTCACTGTTCAAACCTATCAAGAAAATCCCGAGATGTATAGTGACTTAGTGATGGGCAGAACTGATGCCATCGTAGGAATGCAGTCGTCAATTCAAGCATTCAGCGACGACTTAGGAGAAGAACTCAAAGACGTAGGCGAACCTCTTCAAACATCAAATATTGCTTTCTTTTTACAAAGTAATGAAGATGGTGAAGCACTGAAAGTTAAGCTGGATGAAGTAGTCCAAAAATTAATCGATGATGGGACTATTGGCGCTATCACTGAAGAATGGACAGGATACAACTTAACCGAGACGATCGTAAAATAAAAAATATGATTCAAACTTGCGTGCTATTTCATTAATGTCCTTCACCCACAAATTGAAATTAAATGAGCTGATTCCGGCTCATCGACAGAGTTTAATTGAAAATATTGGCGCAAGACGAGCCAACTCAGAACTGAG
>CAYTHW010000094.1:0-3220 GCA_964437675.1 uncultured Atopococcus sp.
TCCGCAGAATCACTCGGATTGCTGCAGGCTCCTAAAAACAAGACCAAAAGACTCAACACGACGACGCCGAAGCGTTTCCATACATTTCTTTCCATAAAAAAATCCCTCCGATTTTTCCTCGAAGGGGTTTTTGGATACACAAATAAGATGGCCTCAGCCATTATCTATTTGGATCACCTAACCCCAGAGGTTTTGTCTGTTGGTTTGGACAGACTGCCAATTATTTGTGAATATTCCAGGTCTCCCGACTTCGCTTCATCCTCATGAGCACCTTCCCGTTTAACACAGTGGTCTTCTGCTCATTCGTCCGCTTCACGGTTACTGGGATAGTGCATGATTTTCACATGCTTCCCTTAAAATATTCGCCTCTTTATTATAACTGTCTCCCGGCTAAAGTCAATCACAAGCTGAAATCAGCTCTGGTCCATGATACTGCCCATTTTGGCCTCGAAGCCGTTCTGTTCGCGGTCCAGTCCCTTGATGGAAATGATGGACAGGATATCATTTTTATCGGTCTGGGAGTCGATGATATTTTCACAGAAGACGAACTTTCCAACCACCTGCGATTCAAAAATATCGATCAAAGCTTCCATCCCTGACATGGTGCCCCCGCCCCGGTAAAAGTCGTCGACGAGAATGACATTCGAACCCTTTTCCATGCTGTTGCGGCCGATCTCCATACTCTGCACCAGGCGGGAAGCCGATTCAGAAGTATATTTGACCGAAATGGCCGAACCTTCACTGACCTTGGAATCCTTTCTGGCGATGATCATCGGCTTATTGAGTTCATAAGCGACGGCCTGGGCGATAGGAATCCCTTTGGTTGCGATGGTCATCACATAATCGACATCCAGATCCACACACTGGCTGGCGATGATCTTGCCCAGCTTCTTCAAGACTTCCGGTGTGCCCAGCAGGTCGGTCAGATAGAGATAGCCGCCCGGCAGGATCCGGCTCCTGTCGTTGACCAGCTCCGCCAGTTCTTCGATATACCGGATCTGCAGTTCTTTGGAGAGGAGGGGGACATATTCCACCCCGCCGCTGGCTCCCGGATAGGTTCTGATCTCTCCCATCCCCTGGTATTCCATAGCCTCTTTGATGATAGTAAAGTCTTCGCTGATGGAGGACTTGGCTGATTTATATTTTTCTGTGAAATATGCGAGTTTGAAAGGCGTATAGGGCCGGTGCAGTAAGGTGGCCACCATATCTACCAGTCTTTCACTTCTTTTTAATTTCATTCTGATCACCTAATCACGTATTTTAACAAATTATATCACACAATTGTTCGTTTTCTTACTAAAAGCGAACATTAATTGGGAAAGAAAAATAAAAGATGGCGGCAGACCAAAATAAGGTCCCCTTTTTATTCAAATAAATTCTATTAGTGGTATTATCTAATTAAGTGAACTAAAGGAGGAAATTATGAACAGTAAGAAATGGACAGTCATTGTTATCGCTATCATTTTAATCGTTGCCACCAGTCTTTCTTCTATCGGTGTGCCCAGCCTGGAGGAGGAAAATTACAGCAGAAACTTTTTAGCTATGCTGGGCCGGCCGGTCGAGGTGATCGAGGAAGAAGGTTCTTCCGCGGAGCGGATCCTGAAGATCAATGTCGAGGGGGCCATTGACGGCAGCGAAGCGGCCGGGGGCTACAGCCAGGAGACCACCCTCTATGCCGTCGAACAGATCAAAGAAGACCCGACCATCCAGGCCGTTCTTTTGAGTTTGGATACACCGGGCGGAACGGTCTATGAGATCCGTGAAGTCTATGATCTGATGATGGACGTCAAGGAGGAAACAGGCATCCCGGTCTATGCGTCGATGGGCAGTATGGCGGCCAGCGGAGGGGTGTATTATGCCATGATGGCGGACGAGGTCTATGCCTCTCCTGAAAGCTGGACCGGTTCGATCGGTGTCATCATGTCGACCTTGAATATGGAAGGACTGCTCGACAAGGTCGGACTGGAAGAGCGCGTCTTCAAGACCGGCGAATTCAAAGACATCGGATCCGCCACACGGGAAGTGACCGAGGAAGAAGAGGAAATCTTCCAGTCGCTGATCGACGATTCTTTCGACCGCTTCATCCAGGTCGTCATGGACGGGCGGGATATGGACGAAAAAGCTGTCCGTGAAATTGCGGACGGCCGCATCTTTACCGCTGAACAGGCCCGGGAGATCAACTTGATCGACGACATCCTCTATGAAGGCGAGGTCATCGAGAAGATGAAAGCTGATCTGGGCCTGGATAACCCGCAGATTTTCTATTTCGAAAAACAGAGCTCTTCTTTTACTTCCTTCCTGCCTTTCATGGATGCCGCTTTCATCAACCGGCTGGGTAAATCAGAACTGGAAAAAACCATGGACGAGATCGAGGAGCTGTCAGAAATTCAAGTGGAATACCGCTGGGAGGGATACTAATGGAGGAAGACCGAAACAGTAAATCCAATCCATCCTATGTCAACCGACCGCAGGCCCACTCCACCCTTTCCTCACGCGAAGATTTTCTCAAGGAAAGAGAGGATGCTGAGCCTGAACAGAAAGAGATCTTTTCTTCCCGGCAGCCGGGTCAGGAAGAGGATGCTTATGACCAGCTGGACTTGGATAAATTACCCAAGGGAGCTTACGGGGGTTTTTGGATTCGGACCGCAGCCTATCTTATCGACCTTTTTCTGGTCAGTCTCTTGACCACCCTCATCTTTAACCTGTCCGTCTACCGCCTGTTTGGCAGGGGAATCGAAGACTGGTGGCTCTTCGGCCTCTTAGAACTTTTCATCCTGCTGGTTTATTTTGCGGCGACGAATTATGCCTTTCAAGGACAGAGTCTGGGCAAGATGCTGCTGGGTCTGCGCACCCTGCGGGCAGACGGCCGCAGGCTTGACCGGACGACTGTGCTGGTAAGGGAAACTGCCGGCCGGGCCATCATCAAAATCATCCCGGTGCTTGCGGTTTTTCTCATCTTCGACACGAGACGCCGCCACTTGATCGACATGCTCTGCGGCACCGTCGTGGTCAATGAAAACCAGCTGGCCATGCTGGCTGACTACAGCGCCCGGGAATAGGATGATGACGGTGAATGCTTTCATCCTGATCCTCCTGCCCCTGGTCTTTGCGGCAGCCTATATCTTGATCAAGGACAGGCAGGCTTTCCAGAGGCTGCGTCCTTTCCGGGCGGTCCGGCCCAAAGAAGCCATCCAGGTCAACTATGCCGTGCATCAGATTG
>CAYTHW010000095.1:0-1287 GCA_964437675.1 uncultured Atopococcus sp.
AGAGCTGAGACGAAGACCCCCCCGGTCGATCCGGCAGATACAGCCCCGTCACAGCGCCCCTCTTTAACCGCTTCGACCGCATTGATGATAGAGACCGGCCGCTTTTCTTTGAGTGCATCGAATATCTGCTCAGTTTCTCCAAGTGCCTGAGACGTATGCTCAATGATGACGCGGTCCGGCAGGTTCTCTTCCACCTCAAGAATTTTTTCTCTGTCTCCGTGCAAGATGATTTGAATATCATCAAACTTCTTGACCGCCTGAAGCGCTCCTTCAACTGTACTCTTCGGGGCATTTGAGCCGCCCATGGCATCTAAAGCTATATTAATCATCATTTTCTCCTCTAATCCATATGCACATCGGCACAGAATAATCTTTTTAGTACTTTTATAATATATCATGAATGATCAGATTGACAGCCAAAAAAAGAAAAACTCATCCCTGCTTCTTTAAATGGGAATCCGCCAAATTAAATGTATAATACAGATATCTTATCAAATGAAAAAGGAGAATTCACTTGTGAATAAAGAAATATCTTATTGGAATTTGTTCCGGCATACTTTCCTCCTCAGTGCTTTTACTTTTGGCGGCGGCTATGTCATCGTTCCCCTGATGAAGAAGCGTTTTGTCGACGATTTAAACTGGCTCAAAGACGATGAGATGATGAATCTGATCGCCCTGGCCCAGTCAGCGCCTGGTCCGATCGCTGTCAACTCCTCGATCATCGTCGGCTACAATCTGCTGGGGGTGTCCGGCGCTTTGACCGCCGCCCTTGGTACCGTTCTGCCGCCTCTCTTGATCATGACGATCGTCTCTTACATCTATTTAGCTGTCCGGGACAATGTACTCGTACAGAATGTCATGAGGGGGATGCAGGCAGGTATCGCAGCCATCATCGTCAATGTAGTCTGGAAATTGGCCCAGGGCGTCCTCAAGACGAAGAATGTGCGCCTGATTGTGGTCATGCTCATTTCTCTGATCGCCGCCATCTTCTTCGATGTCAATGTCATCTATCTGCTGCTTTTTGCCACAGTGGTCGCCCTGATCAGCCATTTCATGAATACTGACAGTGAGGTGAAGTCATGATTTATCTGCTTATTTTTTGGGAATTTTTCATCATCGGGGCTCTCAGCTTCGGCGGCGGCTATGCAGTTCTTCCGCTCATCGAGCAGAATATCGTCGAAAAACAGGCCTGGATTTCCGCCACAGAATTCGTCGACCTGTTAACTATTTCCGAAATGACACCCGGCCCGATAGCGATCAATGCAGCAACTTATGCAGGCAACCGGG
>CAYTHW010000095.1:1387-3128 GCA_964437675.1 uncultured Atopococcus sp.
AAAAAAGTCACAGGTCTCTTTCCAGAGCATCCTGTGGCTTTTTCGACTGTTAACTGGTTTCTCTGTCTTCTTTGATAACATGGCGGGCCACATCCAAGGATCTGAACAGGGCAGTCTTCTTCAACATATGCTTGGAGTTGTCGACTAAAATCTGGTCCAGCAGCTCCACCGCCTTCGGCATATAGTCCCCTTTATTCAGCATGACCACTTCCGCCCGCCCGGCCATGGTCGCATCTGTAATCTCCGCCCGGGTCGGTATGCCCTTCTTGGACATCGATTCCAGGACCTGGGTAGCCCAGATGACGGGCATGTTGGCCGCTTCTGCGAACCAGAGGATTTCTTCCTGCACTTCTGATAAGCGGAGATAACCCACTTCCACCGCCAGATCTCCCCTGGCAATCATGAGACTGCAGGGATGGTGGCGGGCGGCTTCCACGATGATTCTCGGCAAGTGCTTAAAAGCACCGTGAGTTTCTACTTTGACGCAGATCGGTACATCATAAACCTGATCCCCATAAACTTCCTTCAGATATGAATGAATGATCTCCATATCTTCCGGAGTCTGGACAAAGGAGAAGCCCAGAACGGCTTCATAACCTTTGATGAAATCGATATTTTTCTTGTCTATCTCTGTCAAAATATCGATGTCGATCTCCCGGTCGGTGAAGTTGATTCCTTTGGTCGCCCGGATTCTCTGCCCCTTCTGTTTTTGAAGCTGTTTGACCTCGACACTGACCCCTTCAGGATAGACCTGGACGACTTGGCCGACTACTTCTCCGTCATCCATGCTCACCGTCTCGCCTTCTTCCAGGAGGCTGATGAGCTCAGGCTGGTCCACTCCCAGGACGATCTCATGGCCGTGAAAATCTTTCAAGAGTTCATGGGAAGTGATGAAGAAAGTGTCTCCCAGTTTGACTTTGGGTTTCTGCAGGGTCGTATAAAGACCGTCGACTCTGATTTTCGGACCGGGTATATCAAAAAATAAATATACCGGCTGTTTCAGTTTTTCAGAGGCGGCTTCGATATTAGCGATCATCTTCTTCCATTCTTCCGGCCCGTCATGCGCGCTGTTGATGCGGGCAATTCCCATCCCCTTCTCTACCAATTCTTCCACAAAGCCTGGATCCTCTGCTGCTTCAGGTGGCAGGGTCACCATGATATGTGAATAGCGGTCGGGATGAGGCTTCCCAAACATTGCTTCGGTATTTTCATCTAATTTCTGCTGGCCGATCTGATTGCTGATCGGATAATGGTCCTTGTCTTCATCTGAAAATTTATTTAAGATGTGGCATATATTGACAATGACATTATTGAGTGTGGCCATGACATGACCTTCTAAGCGCCCCAAGGAGGAAAGACCAAAGTCAGCCATCTTAATTTGAAGCTCTCTTAAATCAAATTGTCTCAGGATGATATAGTAAGCCAGATTTTGGGCACTCGGCTTAAAATCCTCCCTCATACTTGAAGGATCCCAGGATTCATACAACTGCTGCCCTTCATCCCGGACTGTCCGCCTGATCTCCAGTAACTTCTGGTACATCCTCTCTAAAATTTCTAATTGTTTATTCATTGTTGAGCCCCCTGTCTCTTTCCTTTTATTGTAAGAAACTTATCCAAAGACTTCCACTTATACTATGTTAAAGTTATGTAAAGGCCGCCAAAACACAAAAAAAGAAAGATAGTAAATCCTATCTTTCCATGAAGTCATCAAAGTTTTTAATTTGTTTACTCTTGTCGATGA
>CAYTHW010000096.1:0-3100 GCA_964437675.1 uncultured Atopococcus sp.
TTTCCAGAGCCGTTCCTTCCCACTAAGGCAATCCGGTCCCTGTCTTGGATGGTCAAAGAAAGACTGGAGAATAAGCGGGCAGCTCCAAAATATCGAGCCACATTCTGTGCCTGTAAGAGTATCAAAGACTTCACTCCTTTCAAAATCATGTTAATATAGTGTACCATACCCAAAAACTTATAGAAAAATTTCACAAACTTATTTGTTTTTTGGCCTTTAATATGAGAAGATACTTGAAAAATGATGACTTATTTTCTATAGATTGTGAAAGTAATCATTTACTATAAGGAGAGGGACATGTCACAAAATGATATACCGAAAGCAACCGCCAGAAGATTGCCCCTTTATCAAAGAGCATTTACGTCGTTAGCTGAGATCGAAAAAGAGAAGGTTTCTTCTGCGGAGCTTAGCGAGATTTTACAAATAGATTCTACAACTATCCGCCGGGACTTTTCTTATTTCGGTACCCTGGGACGCAGGGGATACGGCTACGATGTTTTGGATATGCAAAAGTTTTTTGACCAATTATTAAACTCGGAAGAAGTTGTCCACGTAGCCATTGTCGGTGTTGGAAATTTAGGTGAAGCTTTACTGAGGGAGAATTCACGGGGTCAGGATAATGTAAGAATTACTGCCGGCTTTGATATAAAAGACCACCTAATCAATACGATCAGAGAAGGGATTCCTATCTATAGTATTGAAGATTTAGAAACCCAGCTGCCTAAGCTTGGAATTAAAACAGCTGTATTGACTGTTCCTAATGAACATGCTCAAAAAATCGCAGACCAGCTGGTCGCCGGGGGCTGTCGAGGTATCTTAAACTTCACCAATGTCCGCCTAAGTGTCCCGGATTATGTCCTGGTTCACAGTGTTAACCTGGGCAATGAATTAAAGATATTAAATTACTTCATGGAAAATTATTAATGAAAATAATAAATAGGGTATTTAAGAGAATGACTTAGATACTCTATTTTTTTTCGTTTTTTCTCATCTGGATATAAATACCGAGCAATTTTGTTGCTCTTACAAAATCTACAGTGGCGATAACCGCATTTAAGACTGCGATAAAAGTCCAGCCGTTATTATTCACAGCTGCCACTGTTAAAATAAAAAACAAGATAAAGAATATAAAGTAAAAAATAGTACGTGTTAAGACAAATTGTTTCAAAGTTTTTAAACTCCTTTATGCTGATATGAATAATTGTGTAAAGGCTCCTAGAACAGCTGTTGAATTCAGGAGGATATGAGCGATAACTGGCGTCCATATGGAATGAGTTTTCTCATAAAGATAAGTAAAAATAAAAGAGGTGACAGAATATAGTAGAATATGGCCGTCAAGGTGCATGAAAGAGAAAATAAGAGCAGCGATGACCGCAGCACCTATTTTACCAATAACAGGTACAAGGCTGCCATAGATAGCTTTACGGAAAACGAATTCTTCCATGATCGGCCCCAGCAGAGCAATTACTGCAATAAAATAAGGATAGTGACGGGCTATGGCCAATAATTGTTCTGTATTCCTGCTGGTTAAAGTCTGATTCAGAAAGTTTACCTCAATCATACTGGCCAGATATTGACCTGCCATTAAAAGAACCAGTCCTGATATCCCCCAGAGGATGATGGTAGAAGCTGCCTGTTGACCCTTACGGTCGACGTCTACTTCAAAATGGGTTTTGTAGTTTACAATCAGCATGGCTGCTGTTCCCAGAGAAAAAGAAATTACCGTGGTAAGGACAGTGGTTTCGAGGACCTGCCCCGGTTGATGTGGATTGGCAAATAAAAAACTCACTACAGCGGGTGCCAGCTGGGCAGCTATATAGATGATTATAAAAAGAATAACAGCTTTCATATGGTTTCTGGTCGGTGACTTTTTCAATTTATTCATTCCTTCTCAAAAATATCCTAGAGTCTGTTGGTCATTATAACTTTTATTTAGAAGAAAAGAAACTTTTGCTTGCAGGCTTACTCCGGAGGGGCTTCTTCGATAAAAGTTATCTTATTATCTTTAAGTGAAGCGATGCGGCTGATCGAACAGACATCTATGTCCATTTCTTCTAGCTTCGCGCGTCCTTCTTGAAAGGATTTTTCTACACAGATACCGACTCCCGCGACTTTTCCCCTTGCTTGTTCAACCAGATCAATCAGCCCCAGCGCTGCCTGGCCGCTTGCAAGAAAATCATCGACGATCAGCACGACATCCTTTTGATCTAAGTATTTTTTAGAAACAATAACCGAATGCGTCGTATCCTTCGTATAGGAATGGATCTTAGTCTTATACTGTTCTTCTAGAAGAGTCGAAGGTGTTGCTTTTTTGGCAAAAAGCATAGGAACTCCAAATTTATGAGCCGTCATGAGGGCGGGAGCAATACCAGAAGCCTCAATAGTCAATATCTTTGTTACTCCGGCTTCCTGGTAGTGGTCGTAGAATTTTTCAGCAATCTGGTCGATAAGGATCGGGTCGATCTGGTGGTTTAAGAAGGAATCTATTTTTAAAATCCTCTCATCTATCACGATACCATCCTCTTTTATTCGTTCATTAAGTGTAGTCATTTTCTTCTCCTTTATATAGAATGTTTAATCTATATTCTACCTCAAAAGGCGGGAATGCTTAACCTTAAGATTTTTTAAAATAAGGTTTTTATCTTGCAATATAAGATTTAATGTATTAGTATTAAATTATCGATTAGCACTCTATGATGGAGTCTGCTAAAAACTATAATTTAATTTTGTGGAGGTAATAACATGTTGAAACCATTAGGTAATCGTGTCATTCTCGAATTAACTGAAGAAGAAGAGACTAAAACAGACAGTGGCTTAGTCTTAACAGGGGCAGCTAAAGAAAAGCCTCAAACAGGAACAGTAATAGCTGTCGGTCCTGGAAAAATTTCAGACAGCGGAGCAGTAACAGCCTTAACAGTTGAGGAAGGCGACGTGGTCTTGTTTGAGAAGTATGCAGGAACAGAAGTTTCTTATGGAGATAAAAATTATTTAGCAATCAGCGAAAATGATATCATTGCTGTTGTAGAATAATCCTGACTATTTTTTAACTATTATATAAAACTAAAACCAAGAAAAATTATGAGGTGAAAGAATTAATATG
>CAYTHW010000097.1:0-3059 GCA_964437675.1 uncultured Atopococcus sp.
CTGTTGTTAAGCTCATGGTTTTCTCCCTTATAGTTGTAATTTTTCTGGTTCAATAAATATTTCCGCTCCAACAGTTTGATGAAACTGATGATGAGTCCAAAGAACACCCAGTGCCATTCGATGAGCATATTATTCGCACTGGTCATTGAAGCGAGTATATAGATGATCAAAAAGGCCAGGAGCTGCTCAATGATTCTCCGCTCTCTTCCTTTCAGTCTGGATCTCATAACCGTCAGGCGGTAGATGAGCAGGCCATACATGATGACATACAGAGTGAAGATGACTATGCCGTAGCCGACGAGAATCTCCCCCCACCACATATGCATATTGACGATATTTTGAGTCGGCAGGAATCTGAAGTGGGTCATCCAATACTCTATATTCCCCGCTCCTACCCCAAAGCCTAAAGTAGCTCCCAGGAAATAAAGTCCGTTTCTCAGCAGATTGACCCGCCCGGTATCTCCTGTCAGGATATCCGTGTTGTTCGTATAAATCAGCTGGTCAAGCACAGCCTGGACAGGCGGCACGAAAAGAACAGATAAGACAGCCAGGATGACCCCTGCTGCCAGGAATTTATAGATGCGGGAGCGTTTGATATCCACTTGAAAACGGAATAAGAAGATAAGAAATAAATAAATTAAAGCCGCCAGCAGACTCATCCGTGAACGCGTCATGTAGATGAGAAAAAAACCGAGGACGACAGCGGCCAAGTAGAGACTTCTTTTGAACCCCCGGCTTTCTTTGTAATACAAGATGAAAGAAAGTGGCAGGTAAGCCAGAAGCATCGTCGCATAGTCATTCTGGTTGGAAAAATGTGTGATGGGCATCCGTGTCCAGGGCTCACGGGCAAAGGTTCTGTATTTATCCAGCTTGGCCATATCGGCAAAGATGTAGTCATTGGTGATGATCTCATACAAACCTAAGAAAGCCAGCAAAGTCATCATCCACCAGGCGGTTTTGACCAATTTATACCAGGTCTTTTCGTCATTCACCCAAAAGTAAATGGCCGATAAACTGGAAATTCCGATCGTCATCAGGAAGATGGTCTGCATCCAACCGGTCATATCCAATGCCCACATACCTGAAATCCAGGCCCAGAGATACCAGGCGAGATAAGTCAGGATGGCAAAGGAAGCTGCACTGTTGCGGCTCATCTTTATTTTTTTGTCTTTCCGTAAAAAACTGATTAATAAGATAGGAAGAACGGACAGAGAAAGGACTCTGTACAGGGTGAGCTGAAAGGCCGGCGTTGGAAGAGCCAGTAACTCCGTTCCCAAGAAAACACTCGCTACTAAAAGAATAAGATATAAGACCACGATTGACCCCTCTGTCTATATTTGGTAACTATCGATCCGACCTCTAAAGTAATCAACATAAAGTTGGGCGGAAGCCTCGTTGGAAAATTTTTTTTCGATGATTTTTTCTCTTCTCTCTCTGCTGTCAGGAGTTTTTACTGCCTGCAGCTCCATGATTGTATCCATCCAAAACTTTGGATCTTCTTCGATGCTGCGGTAAGCCACTAAGCCGAAACCTAAATCTACTTCACTCGTGACTGTATCTGATACGAGACAAGGCAGAGCGGCAGCTTGAGCTTCTACCACGACTGTCGGCAGCCCTTCATTAAAGGAAGGCAGAATTAAAGCATCTAAAGCTGGATAATAGTCTGAAATCGGTGAAATACGGCCTGAAAACTGAACTGTTCCTTCTAAATTCAAGTCTTTGACCCGGCTTTTCAATTCTTCTTCCAGTTCTCCGGCTCCGGTGATGATGATCTTGGCTTTGATTCCTGCTTCCTGAATATACTGACCGAGTGCCAGCGTAAACTGATGATTTTTTATCGGATGGAGGCGCCCGATGTGTCCGATCAGGATTTCATCCTCTTCTATGCCGAATTTTCGGCGCCAGGCTGTTCTTTTTTCTTCAGCTTCCTCTTCTGTCTTGATGAACTGATCAACCTCGATGCTGTTAGGGATGACCATCATCTCCCTGTCTTTGACCCGGCTGCCATAAGTGACAAGGATGGCTTTCCTGCCGCATCCGACGACGCCCTTGGAATTCTTTCTGGTAAACCACTGCTCGATCTTATTCTGCAGGGCATTTTTTTTCGGGACAGCCGTGTGGGAGTGGATATAAAAATCAGCCTGAGAGTGTCGGTCAGCGAGCCTTTTATAAGCTTCTGACCGGTAGCCGGCGATATGGCAGTGAATGATATCATACTCCCTGAAATTTAAAATGTGCTTAAAAGATTCTTTAAAAGCAGACCAGCCCTCTGTTTTAGGATTGATGAGCCGGTGGATTGTTCCGCCGGTCCCTTCGACAGCCTGATGGAAATCCGGAGGACATTCGGAATAAGTCGCTACATCAAAAAGGACATGATGGGCAGGCATTTCCTCGGCCTTGTTTTGAATAAAGGCCGAGATACCCCCACCATGACTGCTCATGATATGTAAGATTTTTAAGGTTTCTGACATCGTATACCTGCTTTCGAACTAGAGTCTCCAGAAATTATATCCAGCTTCTACATAGCTCTCTTTGTCTAAGATACTTTTTACATCGATGACGATCTTTTCATCATTAGCTAAATCTTTGAATAACTTATCAGCATCTGAAACAGGCATGTCCGTGAATTCCGGGTGGGAAACCGCAAAGACTAAGCAGTCGGCATCCGACACATCTTCTAAGTCTGTTAATTCGACATCGTAGATTTCTTTGGCTTCATCGGCATCTGCCCATTGGTCGACGACAGTCGGCTCAATGCCATACTCTCTCAGGCGGATGATGATATCTTCGACTTTAGAGTTTCTGATATCCGGTGTACCCTCTTTGAAAGTCAACCCTAAGATAGCGACCTTGGCTTCTTTCGGTGTCTTACCTGTCACGACCAGTTTCTTGATAATTTTATCAGCGATAAATTCGCCCATGCTGTCATTGATTTCACGGCCGGATGAAATGATCTGGCTGTGGTAGCCTAAGTTTTCAGCTTCGTAGACAAAATAGTAAGGGTCGACACCGATACAGTGGCCGCCTACCAGCCCCGGCGTGAAGCCTAAAGCATTCCA
>CAYTHW010000098.1:0-1244 GCA_964437675.1 uncultured Atopococcus sp.
AAAGGCGGCGTCAGCTCCATCCAGGAAAAACAGATGGTCACGCAGGAAGGCGACAACACCTATGTCATCTCGATCGAAGGTAACTTTGACGATGCCCAGACCGAAGTCAAACGTCTCTTCAATGATGTCGACTTACGTGAAGAACTCTTCAGCCATGAGGCCCAGTTCTCCTCAGCCAACTCGATGAACATCGGCCGCTTAGTGCCGCAGATCGTCTACTATTTCTATGCTTATGCTCAACTGGTCAAAGTCGGGGCTCTCGAAGCAGGCGAGGCCATGACTGTTTCTGTGCCGACAGGTAACTTTGGAAATATCCTGGCCGCCTACTATGCCAAACAGTCGGGTCTGCCGGTCGATACCTTGGTCTGTGCATCCAATGAGAACAAGGTCCTCTACGATTTCTTTGAGACTTTTACTTATGACAAGAACCGTGAATTCGTCCTGACCAGTTCACCATCGATGGACATCCTCGTCTCCAGTAACTTCGAGCGCCTCGTCTACCACGCGGTAGATGACAAGACGGACATCCTGGTCGACTTGATGACTTCTCTGGAGACCCAAGGCGAATATACTCTACCGGAAGAATACCGCGGTGCCTTTTCAGATTTCATCGGCCAGTATGCTTCTGAAGAAGAAACCCAGGAAGAGATCGAGGCTGTCTATGAAAGTGAAGGCTATCTGATGGATACCCACACAGCTGTCGCTTCCAAAGCGCTGCGCAAGGCCAAAGAAGCAGGACTCGAAAGCAAGGCAGCTGTCGTCGTCTCGACCGCCAGTCCTTTCAAGTTCCCGGTGGCCGTCTTAGAGTCGATCGGAATCAATACCCTGCAGAAAAATGATGCAGATGTCCTCCACACCCTGACCAAACTTTCCCATACTGAGATACCTCAGCCGATGGTAGGTCTGCTCGAAGCTCCTGTCCTGCATGACCGCAGCATTTCTGTCGAAGAGATGCGCTCGGCCGTTCAAGAGATCGCTGAAGGCAACTAGAGAAAAACCGCCATTTAAATGAATAAGCGACCACCCATCACTGTCCCCTTTCCGGCTGCCTGCCGGAGAGGGGGCATTTTTGATTGGTCCTTCTGATCTTCTTGTCGAAGCAGCAGTGAAGCCGTATCCTTTCACTCTCGGCCTCAAGTATGAAATAATATTTTCATGAATAGGAGGAGCTTTCAAATGATTAATAAAGAGAATTCAGATCCACGTTATCGCTTTTTTAATGAAAATGACCCCGCTTACGCAGA
>CAYTHW010000098.1:1344-2974 GCA_964437675.1 uncultured Atopococcus sp.
GCGGCCTGGACATCCTCGTCCTCAATGCGGCCCAGCAGTTCGCCCAAGACTCTCTGGAAGACTTGTCCATGGAGCAGGTGCGGGATACCTTTGAAGTCAAACTCTTTACGATCTACGAAGCCGTCAAAGCGGCCGAACCCCACCTGGAACCCGGCGCTTCGATCATCGTGACGACATCCGAACAAGGCTTCAAGCCCTCGACTCAGTTCATGGATTATGCGGCCACCAATGCGGCCGTCAACAATCTGATCGTCAACCTGGCCGCCTACTTCGGTCCCCAGGGCGTCCGCGTCAACGGCGTGGCACCGGGAGCCGTCTGGAGTCCTCTGCAGCTGGACGGCGGCCAGTCCAGCGAAGAAGGTATCTTGAGCTTCGGTAAGGGCGGACCTCTGGGCAGAGCCGGCCAGCCGGTCGAACTGGCACCGGTCTATGTCCTCCTGGCGTCCGATGATGCTTCTTATATCACCGGCAGCATCTATTCGATCACCGGCGGCTCGGACATCGATTTATAATCCATTTCTTACAATTAAAGGAGAATCAACATGATTAAGAAAGAAAGCAAGGACCCGCGTCAGGCATTTTACACCAACAAATTCCCCATCCAGGACCAGGAAACCCCTGCCCTCCAGGATGAGATGATGCCTGAACCCGATGCAGGAGAAGAGTCTTATGTCGGAGAAAATAAATTAGAAGGCAGACGGGCTCTTGTGACCGGCGGAGACTCCGGTATCGGACGGGCTGCCGCCATCGCTTTTGCCCGGGAAGGAGCAGACGTGGCCATCCAGTATCTGCCGGGTGAAGAAAAGGATGCAGAAGAAGTGGAGGCCTATATCAAAGAAGCCGGCCGCAGGTCTCTGCTGCTGCCGATGGATCTGCGCGAAAAAGAAACAGGCGCCCAGATTGTCGAGAAGACGGTTGCGGAATTCGGCGGCATCGACCTCTTAGTCCTGAATGCCGGCCAGCAGATCGCCCAGACCTCCTTGGAAGATCTGACTATGCAACAGGTCCGCGAGACTTTCGAGGTCAACATTTTCTCCATGTATGAATCGATCAAGGCAGCGGAAAAACATCTGGCGCCCGGCGCATCGATCATCATGACTTCATCCGTCCAGAGTTTTAACCCTACCGCTCATTTCCTGGACTATGCAGCGACCAATGCTTCCATCTCCAACCTGACCGTCAATATGGCCGCCTACTTCGGTGAAAAAGGTGTCCGTGTCAATGCGGTAGCTCCGGGGCCGATCTGGACACCCCTCCAGCTCGACCAGGGCCGCCCGAAAGATACCATTCCTGAATTCGGCCGGGATACACCTCTGGGACGGGCCGGCCAGCCGGTTGAACTGGCACCGGTCTATGTCCTTCTGGCTTCTGATGATGCTTCTTATATCACGGGCAGCATCTATGAAGTCACCGGAGGCGAAGCGATTTCCTTGTAGGATTTATCAGCTTGACTGCGGCTTTTTAATCTAAAAGACAAACAGGAACCGGCCCCCGGTTCCTGTTTTTGATTCATTTGATATATTTAATTTTCCATTCGTCATGATCGTCTTTCTCTGCCTCTATCACATGAAGGAGTTCCTCCGCATTGCGGTCGATCCAAAATCGGATTCTTTTTTCAAAAAGATAAGAT
>CAYTHW010000099.1:0-2914 GCA_964437675.1 uncultured Atopococcus sp.
TGTTTCTCCTCCTCTTCCCTTAATAATGAGAATCTGCTCCAAATATTTTTAGTATCACTCAGTTTAAATGAACAATTTCCAATAATCAAAATTAAAACTTAATGTGCATTTCATCATATTTATTTATCTATTTAGATATTTATTCACGTTATTAAAATATTTTATAAAGGGTTTCTGTTCGGACAAGCAAGCCTCTCATGATATAATTGATGGGAGAGACATCATAGAATAATTATAAGAACATACAGAATAGGTGGGGAGACTTATGACTTCTAAATTCCCAGTCGACCGTTTTGAGTGTCTGCAATATTTAAATGAAGAGTCCGCTGATGAGGATTATATGAGATTGTGCGAAACCTCTTCAGCCATAAGCACCGGGGACCAAAAGGCGCTTAAAAAGACCACTTCTCTATGGTATCAGATGGATGACCCATTGACTTTCTATTCCAATGATAAACTGACGGATATCGAATTGTTACAAATTCAACTGAAAATGTTGAATACCCACTGCCGCTTGTCAGCAGAAAAAGGACACTTGGTCAAACAGTCTAATTACTTGATTTCAAGTAAATATGATCTCTTGATAGAATGCGGGCAGTCCACTAATTTTTTAACTAAATATGTTTTTCATAAAATTTTTGATGAGTATTGTTCAGCGGTAATGAAACTGTCGACCAGAGATTTGTCACCTATTATGTTAGATATCATCACCTATATCAATGACAATCTGACAGGAGACTTCAGCTTGCAGCTCCTTGCAGACAAGTTTGATATTCACCCTGTTCACCTCGCCCGCAAATTCAAGCAGGAAACAGGAATGACTTTTGTAGAATATATCAACCGGCAAAGAGTTGATTTGGCCAAATTTCTATTTTACCTTGATCAATTTTCTCTCAGTGAAATCGCCTATCTGTCCGGATTTAACAGCCATTCTTATTTCACAAAAGTTTTCAAAAAAATCACCGGAAAAAAGCCATCCCAATTCAAACGAAAGGTCAAATTAGTTTATTAAAGCTGATATAAAAGAATCATATATATAGAATCTTCATCTCATCCTAAGGGTAAATCATTGTGTAATTAAATAAATAAGCTTATCATGAACTTAATTAGAATGATTACAAACTGACAAAGAGAGGGAAGATAAAAATGGCTTATGACTTTAGTGACCGTGGTAAACAACCTGGTGTTGATAACATTGAAGGAATGACTCTTGAAAATGACAACTTCCGTACGACGATCTGGACCGGAGAAAAATTACAAGTTACCGTCATGTCAATCGAACCAGGTGATGATATTGGCTTAGAAGTCCATGAAGGTATTGAGCAGTTTCTTCGAATCGAACAGGGAACAGGCTTATGCCAGATGGGTGAAACAAAAGACAATTTAGACTTTGAGGCAGAAGTTCAAGACGATGATGCTATCTTTGTCCCGGCGGATGTCTGGCACAATGTGACCAATACGGGCGATGTACCTTTAAAATTATATACTATTTATGCAGGCCCGGACCATTTAGCCGGCACAGTACATGAAACTCATGAAGACGCAGAAAACGATCCAAATGAACATTAATTTTCTCAGAGAATACTTAACAGTTAACTTAGAGATATTAAAGAAAGAAAACTTACTAATTCTCCCTAGAACTAGTAAGTTTTCTTCTTTTTAAAATCACTTTTTTTACCAGCTCTCCTCGATCCAGACACAGGCGATCGCTTCTGTTGCTGTGATTACAGCATCATGCCGCCCATGGTTATCGTAACATTTGAAATAAAGCCTGCCTTCTGAATCATAGGCATACGCGTAGACCAAGACCCAATGATTTTTATAACGGCTTCCCAAGAGTTTACTCGTTCCCACCGCTACAGGCCGTGGATGCAGCCCTGATAAAATTTCTTTTACCTTAATCTCCGGAACCAAGTGTTGAGCTGCCCGCCAGCCATCCACACCCTTCAGCATATAGTTTAAGCCGTGCTGCAGGTCCCAGAAAAAAGTTCCGCGATAAGGCATCCAGTCATCTATGACCTGCTTGAGTCCCTTCAATAATTTCTCCTGACTGATTTCAATCTCATAGTTTTCTCTTAAAAAATCATGCAGCATCACAGCCGTAACATACGTGCCGCAGATTCCCGGCTTATGCTTATTTTTCCAAGTCTTATATTTTTCAAAACGTTCCGGCTCTAAGCCGGTCCATTCCAACTTCTCCATAACACCCTCCTCTTATAAATCAATCAAGGCCAGCAGTTCTTCCTTCGTTAAGGTCGCACTGTCCTGCTCTGCTTCTGACGTGATGACCGAGTCGACTAATTCGCGTTTAGCTTCCTGCATCTCATAGATGCGTTCTTCTATCGTTCCTTTACTGATCATGCGGATGACCTGGACGGATTTCTTTTGACCAAAGCGATGGACACGGTCTGCTGCCTGGTCTTCGATCGCAGGGTTCCACCAGGAGTCGTATAGAATGACTGTGTCGCCCCCGGTCAGATTGATACCTGTTCCTCCCGCTTTCAGAGAAATAAGGAAGAGGTCTTTTTCACCCATATTGAAGCGGTTGGCCAGATCTAGGCGGTCTTTTGGTTTCGTCATACCATCAAGATAATGATAATCATAGCCTAAAGCATCTAATTCCCGGCGGATCAGCCCCAGCATCTTCGTAAACTGGGAAAATAGGACGACCCGTTTGCCATTTTCTTTAGCTTCTTCTAAAAGTTCTAAAACACGTAAGAGTTTGGCAGAGTCCCCTTCATAATTCTGTAAGACCAGCCGGGGGTCATTACAAATCTGGCGCAGGCGGGTGAGACCGGCCAGGATCGACATCCGGTTGGACTGGACCTTGTCTTCATCGATATAAGTCTTGACTTCCTCTTTCAACAGATCGATCTGCGTTTGATAGAGCTGCTTCTGCTCCTTGGCCAGTTCG
>CAYTHW010000100.1:0-2893 GCA_964437675.1 uncultured Atopococcus sp.
AACGGCAGTCTGAGAGAATTCAACAAGAACATGAAAGAGATCATCGAAGATTTCGATACGCTGCCGAGAACAGGAGAAGTCAAGCCCCGCGTCGGTATCGTAGGAGAGATCCTGGTCAAATATTCGCCGACAGCCAATAACGGCATCGTCGACCTGCTCGAAGCTGAAGGTGCCGAGGCTGTCGTACCGGACCTCATGGGCTTCCTCAACTACTGCCTCTACAATATGCTGTGGCGGGCAGACAATCTCGGCTTCAAGAAAGTCAATAAACCTGCCTCTCAGTTTGCGATCAAGTTCATCCAGCTCTGTGAAAAGCCGATGAATAAGGCCTTGGAAGAATCCGAACATTTCCAGCCTTTCCA
The DNA here is from genome assembly GCA_964437675.1 of uncultured Atopococcus sp. Taxonomy (GTDB): domain Bacteria; phylum Bacillota; class Bacilli; order Lactobacillales; family Carnobacteriaceae_A; genus JAUNQW01. The sequence goes on from CAYTHW010000100.1 coordinate 363, forward strand.
TGCCATCGAAGAGATCGCCCTGGGTGCCGAAAGTATCATCTCGATCGGAAGCCATACCGGGGAAGGTTGGTATTTGACCGGTGAAGTCGTCCAGTTCGTCAAGAGCGGCGTGCCGAATGTCGTCATCACACAACCGTTCGGCTGCCTGCCCAACCATGTCGTCGGCCGCGGGATGATGAAGGAAATCCGCTACCAGCATCCAGAGGCGAATCTGACCGCCATCGACTATGACCCGGGCGTTTCAGAAGTCAACCAGCTCAACCGTATCCGTCTCATGCTGGCCCAAGCCCATAAGAAGTTAGAAGAAGAGACAGTCAAATAAGATTTAAATGAAAAACAGCATTCTTTCTGACACGCCTATTCGTGTGAGAAGGGATGCTGTTTTAGTTTTATTTACCGGTATGTTTACGCAGGGCAGGGGCTACTTTACTTCCCAGGATGTCGATCATCTCCAGCTGTCTTTCAAAAGGGAGGCCTCCGAAATCCAGCTGGCCGATATATCTCTGGAAACCTAAATGCTCATGCTGGTAGAGCAGTTTTTCAATCAGAAAGTCCGGGTTTCCGATATTCAAGATGGACTCGATATTTTTGGCCTGGGCAAAGGTTCTCTTCGGTATGCCGGAACCGTTGGATAGAATCATACCCTCATGGAAGTAAGGAAAAGCTTCCTGGATGGCCTGATCTGTCGTCTCTCCTGTAAAGAAGAAGCCGGCCACGGTCAGGGGAAGCTGGTCGGGGTCATGCCCGGCGGTTTCAGCGGACTGGTAGTAATGCTTGACCGTCGTCTCGAAAGGCTCGATCGGCCCCGCCAGATAAGCCATCATCATCGGGATGTTGTCGCGTCCGGCAGCGATAGCGGAAGCCGGAGCGCCGCCGACTGCCCGCCAGAGAGGAATTTCTCTTTCAGCCCGGGGCAGGACACTGGCATCTGTCAATGAGGCTCTGAATTTACCTTCCCAGGTGACGCGCTCATTTTTGTTGATCAGCTGGAAGAGCTCTAATTTCTCATCATATAAATCATGATAATCCTGCCGATCATAGCCCATTAGATCAAAGACACCGACGCGGGACGCCCGCCCGGCAACGATCTCGACCCGCTCATCGCTGATAGCATCGATGGTCGCAAAATCTTCATAGACACGGACCGGATCCAGGGTGCTGATGATGGTGGAGGAGCTGCCGATTTTAATCTTATCTGTTTCCTGGGCGATCGCTCCCAGAATCACCGTATGGGCCTGGGTGGCGAAATAGTCCTGATGACTTTCTCCCACACCGAAAAAATCCAGACCGGCAGCTTCAGCGGCAGAAGCCAGCTGGATGATTTCTTTGATTCTTTGCTTGGCAGGGATGCGTTCATCTGTGTGAGGATTAGGCATATGATCGCCCAGCGTGTAGACTCCGACTTCGACAGGGCTGTCTTTCTTAAAACCAAATTTCAAGGCAACCTTCCTTTCCATTCTATTAGTTATTTTTCTGTGCGGTCCAGCTTATTCAACAGGTGGAGGAGGGTTTTCTGTTCCTCCTCGTCTAAAACTTGGAGAAAGTCATCGACCCAGCTCTGAAGAAAAGCCGTCAATTTCAAGTAGGCCACGGTGCCCTTCTCCGTCAGATAGAGGCGTTTGACCCGCCCGCTTGCTTGGCGGTAGATGAGCTTGCTGCTCTCCATCTTCTTGACCAGCTGGGCAGTGTTTCCCTTGGTGACGAACATCTTTCTGCTCAATTCATTCTGTGTCATGCCGGGACTCTCGTAAATGCATGCCAGGATTTCGGCGACCGGCTCAGTCATCTGATGCTCGCTCAGCTTTTCTTTTATCATCTGCGCGTATTCTTTGTTGATACGGCTCAGGCACTGCCAGATCAAAGTTGTATGATTCATTTCCAAATAAAACCCTCCTTGTCTCTCTATTAATTTAGGGACTAAACGGTCGGAAGGCAAATTTTTAGTTTCATGGAAGTGAAATTTAGTGAATTGTGAAGGCTTAATGAGATATGATAGAGGTAAGAAAGGCGGGATCAATATGATGATCATAATTTTTCTTTTAATCGGCTGGCTTTTAAGCTGGTTCAACTTCGATATGGTTTTTATCCGGGCATTTGACGAATTATTCAATATGGATATCACGACCGCAAGTTATTACTTCATCTTTTTCCTTATCGGTGCTGTCGGTGACTTGATCACTTATTTCAGAAGAAATCCAAGATAATCTGTCAGGAAGAAAAGGAGAGAGACAAAATCGAAAGAAAGGATAAAATATGCAGTTCATATGGGCAGTTTTAGGTGTTTTACTACTCCTCTTCGTCACCATCGATATCATCTGGACGACACTCTGGGTCGACGGCGGGGCAGGTCCTCTGACCAATTTCATGACCAGTCTGCTTTGGAAGGGGCTGAAGAAGGTAGGGCCAAAGGATAAAGTTCTGGAGCAGGCGGGACCTGTCATCCTGGTCGTCATCTTAATGACCTGGGTGCTGCTGGCCTGGCTGGGCTGGTTTCTCATCCTTCTCTTCATCGATGACCCCTTGATCAATAC
>CAYTHW010000101.1:0-1588 GCA_964437675.1 uncultured Atopococcus sp.
CTTCTACTGTTTTCTTGCGGTCATAGAAGTCCATGAAATAGTCTTCCAAGGTAAATTTAATTTCTGAAATGAAATTGACCCGAACCTTGCTTAAATCATCGAACAGCTCCTGCATCTTCTCATCCACCAGATTCAGCTTAACCTGATTCTGTGCAGGCCTTTCTTCGGATATCGTCAGCCTGGTGAGGGCCAGAAACTGCTCATAATCTTCGAAAGAAGCAAACTCGATCTTGAAGGCCTTGTGGTTGCTCTGCTTCAAGTCCTGAGCTTCGATCGTGGAGACGACTTTGCCGTCCTTGATGATAGCGATCCGGTCACAGGTGGCGTCGACTTCACTGAAGATGTGGCTGGATAAGAGAATCGTCCGGCCCTTCTTTTTCTCCTCGAGGATAAAGTCGATCAGACGCTCTTGCATGACCGGATCCAGACCGGAACTGGGTTCATCCAGAATGAGCACCTTTGGACTGTGCATGAAAGCAGTCACGACGGCCAGCTTTCTGCGGTCGCCCAAGCTCATCTCTTTGATGGCTTCCGAGCCGTCGACTTCGAAGATTTCCTTCAATTCATCGGTCTTGGTCATATCGCTCAACTGCCTCTTATCTGCCATCCACTGAATGAACTGGTTGCCGGTCATATCCTTGGGAAAGGCCAGCTCTCCCGGCAGATAGCCGATGTCATGTTTGATGATCGCAGAAGATTCCCAACAGTCTTTGCCGTTGATGGACAAACTGCCTTCCTGTGCCTTGACGAATCCCATCAGATGACGGATCATGGTCGTCTTTCCAGCTCCATTGGGGCCCAGAAAGCCGAAGACTTCGCCCTCTTCTATCTCAAAAGAGACATCAAATATCCCGCGGCCATAGCCATAATCTTTAGTCACATGATTGACTTCTATTACTGACATGAAATTCCCTCTTTCTTTTTAATGAACATTAGTACTTTATTTAGCTTATGTTCATTTATTTGCTTTTGCTATATTTAATATTATACTGAAGCGAAAGAAAAATTGGCAGACAGAAAAAGACATCTGTCTCTTAATGAACACTTATCAAGTAAACGTCTATTAACTGAGAGGATGATCCGATGGAAAAACTAGATTTGAGGGTACAGAAGACTTATCGCGCCTTGATCGAAGCTTTTGAAAATTTGTTGAAGGAAAAAGAATTTGAAACTATTTCAGTCAAAGAAATCTGTGAGGTTGCTCTGATCGGGCGGCCGACCTTCTACAAACACTTCTTGGATAAGTATGATTTTTTAACCTTCTATATGACCCACAAGATGTCTGCTATCTTCGACCATGCCCTGGAAAACCTGGACGGTGAAGATGATAACTTCTTCATCTTAGTTTTCCAGCAACTGCTGGATCAATTCGATAATCTGTCTTTTCTGATCTTCAGCCTGCAGATGAATTCCGATATCATCATCGAGCTGGAAAGCATCCAGGAATATGGGCAGAAGATGCTGAAGAAACAGCTGAAGAATAAGGAAAAAAATAAAAATGACCGGGCTGTCGTCAATGAATACGAAGGCCAGATCATCATGGGGCTGACCATTCAGTCGGTCATCTTTTATAAAACGAATAAAGAGA
>CAYTHW010000101.1:1688-2821 GCA_964437675.1 uncultured Atopococcus sp.
GGCAAAACTGTTTTTGAGACGGATGACCCTGATGCAGCGGGTGAACTTTGGATGACCTGTTTTTTTGAGGAAGTGGATGGAGCTACGAAACTCACATTGATTGCTGAAAATGTGCCGCCGGGAATTCCCAAAGCTGTCCATATCGAAGGATTAAATTCCACCCTGGATAATCTGCAAGATTTTATAAGAGGCCGCACAATCGAGTAAGTGGAAAGGAGTATTTCTAATGAAAGAAGAATATGTCGAACAAACATCTGTAGGAAAAAGATCCCGCGGGGGAAAACATATTAAAAGTCTCGTCTATGGAGGCTTGGACGGTATCATCACTACCTTTGCGGTGGTGTCAGGGGTGGCAGGCGCTTCTCTAGCTGTGCGGGTGGTGATCATCCTGGGTTCTGCCAACTTGCTGGCAGACGGCATCTCTATGGCCGTCGGTGATTATCTCTCGACCAAATCTGAGAATGAATATATGGAAGGTTTGAAAAAGCAGCAGAGAGAAAAATTAGTCCAAAATTATGATATTGAAGTGGAACAGATGGTTGAATCTTTTGAGGAAGAAGGCCTGACTGCCGAAGATGCCCAAACGATTGCCTATACGCTAGCCAAATATAGTGATCCCTTCGTGAATCAAAAAATGGCTGATGAATACGGAACTGAGGAAACAGAAGAGGAACCTCTCAAAAACGCCCTGGTTACTTTTCTTTCTTTTTTCACCTTCGGCCTTGTCCCCCTTTTAGCTTATGTCGCTTCGATGTTTCTGCCGGTGATGCTGGAACATGCCTTCGTCACTGCCTCCCTTCTGACAGGTATCACACTCTTTATCTTAGGAGCCGTCAAGTCACGTATCACGCATTCGAGCTGGATAACATCAGGACTGGAGATGCTGGCTGTAGGAGGCCTGGCCGCCGCCGCTGCTTATCTCATCGGTTTCATATTGGGCGGAATCTGATGAGTAAAAAATCATCCGCTCAGCTTAACTTCGAATGAGAGTATAGTGAAGGCATACATGTCAATTTAGAAAGGAATAGGATAATTATGTTTTCCATGGTAGCAGTCAAGTTAGTCATCGGTTTGATCGGTTTGTTAGTGGTCGTTCGACTGATAGGTAAAAAATCTCTCTCTGAAATTACACC
>CAYTHW010000102.1:0-2673 GCA_964437675.1 uncultured Atopococcus sp.
AAATAAAGGTGGTACCGTGATGGAGACTTTCGCCCTTTACCGTGAGGTAGGCGGAAGTCTTTTATTTTTTAAAAAATGGAGGGAAAATTATGTCTTTAAATACAATTCAATTAAATACATACACCACTGAAGGAACAAAAATTAAAGCAACAGTTACCGATCGTAATCATGATATTTTATTTGATCAACCAAAAGAAAGAAAAGGAAGCGATACAGCCGCAAAACCGACAGAAGTTTTTCTCGCATCTTTAGGTGCTTGTAAATTGGTCGTTGCAAAAAGTTTTGCTAAAAAACATAAGATTAATTTGAAAGCTGTTGATATAACAGTAGAAGGAGAAATTGACCCTAAAGGTTTCAGCCAACAAGATCCTGAGGCAAAGGTAGGTTTTTCCACTTTACGCACTATCTTTAATATTGAAGCGGATAATACAAAAGAAGAAATCGATAATTTTATCCAGTTCATAGAGAACCATTGTCCTGTTCAAGATACTATCGTCAATCAGCCTGAATTTGAAACAGTCGTTAACTACGAGGTATAGAAAGGTACAAGGAGGAATAACATGTCAGATTTCATTCAATCATTACTTGGAATTGTTGCCCAAATTACCACATTTATTACCCCGATCTTTGTTTTCATTGTCTGCTTCAACAGCGGAATGAGCCAGCATCCCAAAAAAGTATTGAAGACTGCTAATGAAAATATCGGCTATTACAGCCGTGTAATCCTTGCCAGTAATATCATCTATCCTTTATTTGTCTGGGGATTGATGACGATCCTGCCTTTCCCTGAATTTTTTAAGCTGGGAGCTCTGGTGTTCTTTATTTGTGCAGGTGCCCCGATCGTTATCAGTTTTACACAGAGTGCAGGAAACACCGGCCTATATGCAACTGCAGGTATGATCATACAATTGATTGCATCGATCATCATCATTCCTGTCTTACTTCCTTTAATGGTTGGCGGTGTAGAAATCGACATGGGAATTCTAATTTGGAACTTAATCAAAACTGTGGTGATTCCTCTTATACTTGGCTTTATTATAGCTATTTATTGGGAAGAACTCATTCCACGCATACGTCCCACTGTTGGCAAGTTCCAGAAAGTAACGATGGACATAGTGATCTACGGGACATTAATTAGAAATATTCCAAATATTATCGATCTAATTGGAGAATTTGCCATTTTAACAGGAGTCATTCTTGTCTATCTTGCATTTTATTTCGGTTACTGGGTGGAGCGCAAGAACCCAAATACAGCTATGCGCGAAACAACAGCTTTCTCTGTCGGCCAAAGAAACTTTGCAATTGCCTCTGTCATAGCGATGACGAATTTCCCGCCAGAAGTTATGTTAGCAACTGTCATTGTCTATGCCATCGGTTTATTGCAGATGCGCCATCTGACTACTGTATTGAAGCGCCAGAAATCAGCATTAAGTACTGCTGAGGAATTCAGCGTGAGCCAAGTCAAAGTTTAGACAGATAGGTATTTTAAGAGCTAGAGATGTAAAAAAACGAACCTAATGAAGGTTCGTTTTTTGATGCATGAGGTCTCTTTGAAAACCATGCTCGAGTCATATTTAATTAGATGAATCGTTTGATGAATTTTCTTCTTGAACGACTTCGGTAGCAGCTACAACATCATCTTTGATATGGTCAAAAGAGTCATTGAATGTCGCGTGAATAGAACTAGCCGCTTCTGCTGTCGTGTCTTTAATACTGGAGCCTGCTTCTTGAGCGATATCTTTATAAGTAGTTGCTGTATCCATGACATCATCACGAATCTCTTCAGCATAACTCATAAGATCATTGCGTAATTCGGATCCGCGTTTAGGTGCAAATAGTAAGCCTAAAATTCCACCAAGTATCAGGCCTTTTAAAAAGTTCTTCATAGTCTTTTACCTCCATTCAATTATTGAATTAATTATAAGCTATTTCCAGGCAGATTAAAATTCATTTGCACTACAGATTGAATGAAGCAGTTGATCAGTACTATTATTTAACTATTCTATGATCTGTCCGTCTTTTTCTGACATCATTTTATTAACATCTTCATTTGTGATAATAATCTTGTTATCTTGGAGTAAATCGCGGATTTCACGTAAATATTCCTCCGTAGCGGGCACGGCTACTTCTTCCGGTTCTTCTTCCCTGCGCATTCTCTTACTTAAATTATTTAAACCTTTGACAACAAGGAATAAGATGAGTGCGATAATTAAGAAATCAATAATAGCCTGAATAAAAGCGCCGTAATTCATTGTTGCACTGCCAATTTGAACTGAAAGATCCTCCACACTTGCATTACCTGTCAAAGAAGTAACTACAGGCATGATGATACTGTCAACCAAAGAGTTAACGATAGCAGTAAAAGCTGCCCCCATGACAACCCCGATAGCCAGATCTAAAACATTGCCGCGCATGATAAATTCTTTAAATTCTTTCCACATACTACTGCTCCTTTCTAATGTCTTTCATTATTATTATACGATTATTATATTATTATATAGGAAACAAAGCAATTAGGATAGGAGGGTAATATTTAAATATAAAATAAGCCTTTACATTTTATATAGTTGTAGTATAATAAAATTCGTTACACTTTTGGTTCCTTAGCTCAGTTGGTAGAGCGCCAGCCCGACATGCTGGAGGTCACAGGTTCGAGACCTGTAGGAGCCATAA
>CAYTHW010000103.1:0-2411 GCA_964437675.1 uncultured Atopococcus sp.
TTCATTTTCATCCTATTTTTTATCTCAAACGTGGTAGAATAACAAGGAATATTTTAAAAAGGAATGGTTTTTAATGAAAAGAACGATTATTTTAATCGTAGCCCTGCTTCTTGCGGGATGCGGTCAGGCAGTTGATGAACCGCCCAAGGCAGAACCGGAAGTGGTTTCTCAAGAAGGAATCCAGAAGGTCTCCGATCAAGAAGAAAAAGAAGATGAACAAGTATCCTCCCGGGCAGAATCCGCCAATAAGGCAGTAAGGACACAGTCAGCCGGCGAGTGGTTTGACGACCTGCCGGATGATATCAGAATTGCCCTTCTCACCCCCTATTTTGATGAGCGGGGACAACCGGAAAATATTGACGGCAGCCTTTACATCCACTACGGCATCGGCGATGACTATGCCTTGATCCAGGTTCATTCCGGGGCAGGTTCAGGCCACCCGGTCTATAAAATTCAGCGTCAGGCAGATACTTTCCAAGCCATTGACGGCGTCGTCTATATGGGAAGCAGCGGCTATGAAGCTGTCTCCCTTCCCTCTGTCCTCGTGACGGCCGATCAGCTGCGGGCAGATTATGAGAAAAATCCTGATCTCTATGAAGAAGCCGCCGACTACACCCAATGGGATACAGAGTATCTCAATCTGGTCCAGTTTGAAAAACAGAAGAGCATGATCGGTCAGTCTGAATCGGTGCCGGACTCTTCTCAATCAGAAGAAATGCCGACTTTTGAAGAAGGAGCGGTCCAGGAATCTGAAAAGGGTCTCCACTATGACGGCGACTTGGGAGATTCTGGTCTCTACCCCGACCAACCGATGTTTATCGATGGTGTGCTTTATTCAGGAGACACCAGCGGCATACCCTCTGACCTGACAGTCACCGCAGATGACTTGCGGGCATCCGGCTACACCGTTTATGAACTCAGTTATGGAGATTATGACCGTCTGATGCAGGAAATCAGGGACAGTGTCATCCCTCACGAGGAAGCATTGAGCCACTATCTTTCCAATTACTAAGCCGTTTAACTTAAGTCAGGCCCTTTTCTCCTTGAATCATTATGATGCATGTTTGATCTGGAATATGTTAAAATACAAGACGAACACATATATTACAAAGGAATGATTTGAATGAAAAAACTAATGATCTTGTTCGCAGCCCTGTTTCTCGTGGGATGCGGGCAGGCGACTGACGAAGTGACACCCTTGGAGCCGGAGACGGTCGAGCAGGAAGAAGTGCAGGAGACGGAAGAAACAGAAGTAGAAACTGAAGATGAAGCGGAAGAAGAGGCTTCTCCAGAAGAAGTTTCCAGCGAGGAAGCAGCGACTGCCGGTGACCAGCTCGGTGCCCAGGCTGATGATGATCCAGAAGAAGATACGGCTGTCCAGCCTGAGACGGTTCAAAATCAAAACCCTTCTGTTTCAGAAGAAGCGGCTGTTGAATCCGAAGAGGATCTGGATTATGACGGAGACTTAGGGGACGCTGACCTCTACCCTGACCAGCCGATGTTCATCGATGGAGTTCTCCATTCAGGAGACACCAGCGGGGTTTCAGCTGATATGGTAGTCACAGCGGATGAATTGCGGGCAGGCGGTTATACCGTCTATGAACTCAGCCAGGAAGATTACAACCAGCTGGTCCAGGACATCAATAATGGAGTCATCCCTTATGAAGAGGCACTCAGCCACTATCTTTCTAACTACTAATCTTTAAACGTCAAGAAGTGACAGCCGGCTGCGGCTGCCACTTCTTTTTTTGTGGTTTAATTTTTTTAGAATACTTCGATATCTCGTGTGCGGTGGCGGTCTTTGGCGATGGCTTCGATGAAATCTTCCGCGAAGCTGTCTCCTTCTGTGACGACACCCGGCTGGTTAAGCATATGCATCTTTTCAAGAATATCGATCCCTGTCTGTGACGCACCGATCGTCTTGTAGTGGTCGAAGGTCTTGTGCAGGAACTTCTTGGTCTCTTTCTTGAACATCTGAGACAGATCTGACCCGCCGACGACATAAAGAGCATCGTATAGGACGGCATCCGTCGTGTCGAAGGTGTGGTCGACTTCGAGAGACGCTTCGTTGGAACCGGTCAGTGTCCCCTGATATTCACTGATGACTTCGTATTTGACATTGGCTTCAGTCAGTTGGTCTATATTCCCCAGAATTTCTTCATCATTAAACCCGTCATCGATGATGATCCCTACTTTACGGGTATCCGGAACATGGATAGTGTCATCCTGGCTCAGAGCCGGCGAAATCTTGTCGTAATCATTGCCGCCTTCTTGTGGAGGTGTCACTCCCAGGTTTTTGGCCACTTTTTGAGCCAGCTCCAGATCGATATGGGCCAGGACATGATCGATATTCATCTGGCGGATCGGCATGTCACATTTGCCAAGCTCGAAACTGTAGGCTTCGACGATAT
>CAYTHW010000104.1:0-2169 GCA_964437675.1 uncultured Atopococcus sp.
CAGCAGCTGGGTCTGGACGAGCGATTTAACTTATGATTATGTCAAAATCAATGCCGATTACAGTACATAGAAGAGGAGAATATTAGTGCATTCAGAAAAAGTTGATGTTCTTATAGAGGCTCTGCCCTATGTCAATCGATTTTATAAACAAATTATCGTCATTAAATATGGCGGTAATGCGATGACGAGCGAGGAGCTGAAAGAAGCTGTCCTGTACGATATCTTATTGATGAAATCTGTGGGTATGCTGCCGATCATCGTTCACGGCGGCGGCCCCTTCATCTCCGATATGCTGGGTAAGCTGGAGATTGAGAGTGAATTCGTCGATGGTATCCGGGTTACCAGCGAAGAGGCCATGGAAGTGGTTGAGATGGTCTTGGCTGGAAATGTCAATAACGACATCGTTAAAAAATTTAACCATATCGGGGGCCGTGCGATCGGCATCAGCGGGATGGATGACCAGTTCCTGAAAGTAAAGAAAGTCCACAATGATGCCGTAGACTATGGCTATGTAGGTGAGATCGAGGATATCGAAGTAGATCTCATCCGTCAGCTGATAGAAAGTGATTATGTTCCTGTCATTTCTTCAGTGGGTATGGGAGAAGACGGCAAGAGCTACAATATCAATGCGGATACGGTAGCCAGTGCTATAGCAGGTAAGATCGAAGCAGATAAATTCATGCTTTTGACCGATATTGAAGGCGTCTTATTGGATAAGGATGATCCAGACAGTTTGCTTTCTCAACTAAGCAAGGATGAAGCTGAAGATTTGATTGGTCGGGGCATTATTGACGGAGGTATGATACCGAAAATAGAATGCTGCTTAGATGCTATAGAGCAGGGTGTCCGGGCTGCGCATATTATTGATGGAAGAATGAAACATTCACTCTTACTGGAGCTGTTTTTTGATATGGGAATTGGGACGATGATCACAAAAGAGAAGGAGAATATTCATGCTGGATAAAGAAAAAATGGTAGAACTGGGACAAAAATACTCGATGAATACTTTTGACCGCGGTGAACGTGTGATGGTATCAGGTCAGGGAAGCTATTTGACTGACAGTGACGGCAATACTTATTTAGACTTTATTTCCGGTATAGCAGTCAATACTTTGGGCCACAGTCACCCTAAACTGACAGAAGCCTTGTATGAACAGAGTCAAAAATTGATGCATGCCGCCAATACAGTCTGGTACGAGCCTTCTATCAAAGCCGCTCAGCGTCTGGCGGAATACTCCGTCCTGGATAAGGTCTTCTTCTCTAACTCAGGAGCAGAAGCCAATGAAGGGGCTATCAAGTTAGCCAGAAAATACGGAGCAGAAACAAAAGGTGAAGATGCAGTAGAAATCATCACGATGAAACAATCTTTCCATGGCAGAACGATGGCCACTCTCAAAGCTACCGGCCAGGAAGTTTTCCATAAAGACTTCGGACCCCACTTAGAAGGATTTGAATATGTAGAATTAAATGACAGCCCGGCCTTAAAAGAGGCGGTCAGTGAAAATACCTGTGCCGTCATGCTGGAAGTTATCCAGGGTGAAGGCGGGGTCAATACTGTTTCAGAAGAATTTGTCCAAACCATTAATCAGTTAAGAGAAGAAAAAGGCATCTTGGTCATCATCGATGAAGTTCAAACAGGTATCGGACGTACGGGTACGATGTATGCTTATGAACAAGTAGGTCTGGAACCTGACATCATGAGCCTCGCCAAAGGTGTCGGAGGCGGTTTCCCAACAGGTGCTTTCCTAGCTAAAGACTATGTCGCCGACCATTTCAAAGTCGGAGATCATGGGACAACTTTTGGAGGAAATCCTATGGCAACGGCTTGTATTAATGCGGTCCTCGATGTTATCGAAGAAGAAAAACTGATTGAAAATGTCAATGAGAGAAGCGCGCAGCTGACAGAAGGAATAAATGATCTGATGTCGAAGTATGACAAATTGAAGTCTATCAAAGGATCCGGTCTGCTCATCGGTATAGAATATGACGGTGATGTCAAGCCTGTCATCGACGCCTGTTATCAAAACAAGCTGATGATCACGTCTGCGAAAGGCAATGTCCTGCGTCTGCTGCCGCCTCTGAATGTCAGTGAAGAAGAAATTGAAGAAGCTCTGATAAAGTTAGAACAGGTCCTTGCCAACAATTAAGAAAATGGTCTTTACACCGGAT
>CAYTHW010000105.1:0-2109 GCA_964437675.1 uncultured Atopococcus sp.
TCGACCTGGCGGACATGGTCGAGGGACTGGACAAGGAAGGCAGACTGGGCTATGAGGAAGTCGTCTATCTTTTACTTTTTGACAAACTGCCGACCAGATCCGAACTTAACTATTTTGAATCCCTCTTGAATCAAGAAAGAGATCTGCCGGAGAACTTCAAGGAAAATGTCATCTTGAATCAGCCGTCCAACCACATCATGAACTACCTGCAGCGGATGATTCTGGCACTGTACTCTTACAGTGAAAATCCGGATGACACCAGCTTAGCTTCCCTGCTGGAAAAAGGGCTTAAAATTATCGCTAAGATGCCTACGATGATGGCATACGGTTATATGGCCCAGCAGCATTACTTCAATCATGACTCTTTGATCCTGCACTCGCCGATTTATGCCAGTTCTGCTGAGAATATTCTGCATATGGTGCGTCGGGACAGCTCTTATACTAAAGAAGAAGTGCAGATTTTAGACCTGCTTCTGATGGTGCATGCCGAGCACGGCGGGGGGAATAACTCTGCCTTCACGACTAATGTGATCTCTTCATCCGGAACAGATATCTTCTCGACACTTGCGGCAGCGGTCGGATCCTTGAAGGGTGTCAAACATGGAGGAGCCAACTTAAAAGCTACCGAGATGCTGAACAATATCGCTGATAATGTATCAGATTGGCATGATGAAGCAGAGATTGAAGCCTACTTAAATAAAATTTTAGATGGCCGGGCCTACGATGGATCCGGGCTGATTTACGGTATGGGACATGCTGTCTACACCGTTTCCGATCCCCGCGCCGTCATGTTAAAGAATGGCCTGGAAGAAATGACCCTGGATACAGAATGGGCAGACAAGCTGGCTTTCGTTAAATTAATCGAGTCGACTACTAAGAAAGTAATGAAGCAGCGTAAAGGTGAAGATTTCCAGATTTGTGCGAATGTAGACTTATATTCAGGAGTAGTTTATGAGATGTTGAATATTCCACCTGAACTTTATACACCTATCTTCGCGACAGCGAGAATGGTCGGCTGGGTCGCTCATATCTTAGAGCAGACTTCTGACGGCAAGATCATGCGTCCGGCTTATGAGACGATTCACAAAGACATGGAGTATATCCTATTAGCAGAAAGAAAGGGGACCACTAAATAATGGCCTTAAATAAAGAAACTTATGCAAAAACGATGACCAATCCTTCGAACGGTAAAGAATATGTCTATTATGACATCGGAGCACTCGCTGAAGACTACGGAGTCGATGTCCATGAAATCCCTTACACGATCCGTGTCTTGATCGAATCCGCTTTGCGTCAGTATGACGGAGACCGGGTCACTGAAAAACATGTGCGTGACCTGCTGAACTGGCAGACGAGCCAGACGATTGAAGAGTATCCATTTAAGCCCCAACGTGTCATCCTGCAGGACTTCACTGGCGTGCCGGCTATCGTGGACCTGGCATCGATGCGTGAAGCGATGAGTAATTTAGATCTGAATCCAGATGAAATTAACCCGGACATTCCTGTCGACCTGGTCATCGACCACTCCGTACAGGTGGATTACTTCGGAACAGCAGAGGCTATCGATAAAAACCAGGAGCTGGAATTTGAACGTAATGATGAAAGATATAAATTCATCAAATGGGCGCAGGGAGCTTTCGACAACTTCAAGGTGGTTCCCAACAATACTGGTATTGTCCACCAGGTAAACATCGAGTATCTGGCTGATGTAGTAGGAAGTGTCAAAGATGAAAAAGGACGTCAAGTTGCCTTCCCGGATACTGTCTTTGGTACAGACTCTCATACACCGATGGTTAACGCACTGGGTGTCCTGGGCTGGGGTGTTGGAGGAATCGAGGCCGAAGCAGCCATGTTGGGCCAGTTCTCTTATAACCCTATTCCAGAAGTCGTGGGTGTAGAGCTCACCGGCAAATTAAATCCGACCGTCAACGCGACGGACTTAGTTTTATCTATCACTGAACTTCTGCGTTCACATCATGTGGTTGGAAAATTTGTTGAATATTATGGAGAAGGTGTAGATAACTTAACACTGGCTGACCGTGCGACCATTGCCAACATGGCACCTGAGTACGGCGCAACTGTCGGCTTCTTCCCGATCGACGATGAAAC
>CAYTHW010000106.1:0-2003 GCA_964437675.1 uncultured Atopococcus sp.
TGAGAAAAAGCTTTACATTACGAATGCTTATTCCCGGACCTTGTACGGACGAACCTCCGCGAATCCAGAATCGCGTTTCATCAAGGAAATCGATGAGGAGATGCTGGAATATGAAGACAGCCAGTCTGCGCAGTTTATGCCTTTCCGCAGTCATCAAAAGCGCCGGGAACCTAATGTAAGTAAGCGTGCCTTTTCGACACCTTATACTCCAACCGGTGCCTCGGGCGCTGAAAAAGTGGAATGGCAGCTGGGAGACAAGGTCCAGCATACGAAGTGGGGCCAGGGTACCGTAGTGGCCGCCTCGGGTAAAGACGATGACATGCAGCTGGATATAGCCTTTCCTTCAGAAGGGGTCAAAAAATTACTCGCAGCTTTTGCACCGATCAAAAAACTATAGAAGGAGACAGTTGGATGAAAGACATTACATTTAACGAAGCAAGGCATCGAGTCGATGAGTTGCAGGAATTACTTTGGCAGTACAGTCATGAGTATTATGTCTTGGATCAGCCGACTGTAACAGATCAAGAATACGATCAGCTCTATTATGAATTAGTTGAGCTGGAAGAAGCATTCCCTGAACTTGTCCACTTAGATTCACCGACTCAGGCAGTCGGCGGGCAGCTTTTAGAGGGCTTCGAGAAAGTAGCTCATTCCACCCCTATGATGAGCCTGGATGATGCCTTTAACTTTGAGGAATTAAAAGCTTTTGACAAACGTCTCCAGAGGCTGACAGAAGATGAGTATACCTATACAGCTGAGTTGAAGATTGACGGCCTGGCTATCAATTTGAGATATGAGCAGGGAGAATTAGTAGAAGCGGCGACGCGGGGTGATGGGACGGTCGGGGAAAATGTGACTGAAAACATCAAGCGTATCCGCATGATACCTCAAAAGCTCAAGCAGGATATAGATGTTGAAGTCCGCGGCGAAGTTTATATGCCCAAGCGTTCTTTTATCGAGTTGAATCAGGCAAGAGAATTAGAAGGTTTAGAAATCTTTGCCAACCCGAGAAATGCAGCAGCCGGGACGATTCGTAATCTGGATCCGGCTGTAACTCAAAGACGTAAATTGAGTGGTTTCTTCTATACGCTCGTCAATGCCGGGCAATATGGTGTTTCTTCCCAAGATGAAGCTTTAGATTTTATCGAAAATCTGGGCCTGCCTGTCAACCAGGAGCACACTCAGCTTCAAGATATTGATGATATTTTACACTATATCGAGAAATACCAGGAGGAGCGGCAGGGTCTGCCCTATGATATCGATGGGATCGTAATTAAAGCGAATGAGTTTTCCATCCAGGAGCAGGCAGGTTTTACTGCGCGGTCTCCTCGCTGGGCGATTGCATATAAGTTTCCTGCGGAAGAAGCAGAGACGACAGTTCTCTCCATCGACTGGACAGTGGGCCGGACGGGGGTAGTGACACCGACAGCAATCATGGAACCGGTTCTTCTTGATGGGTCTACCGTCCAAAGAGCCACTCTTCATAATGTTGATATCATTCAAAAGAAAGATGTACGTCCAGGCGATCAGGTCCTCATCAGAAAAGCAGGAGATATCATTCCTGAAGTCATACGGGTGCTTTTCGACAAGAGACCTGAAGGAAGCCGGCCTTACATTATTCCTACCCACTGCCCGGTCTGTGAAAGTGACCTGGTTCATTTGGAAGAAGAGGTCGCTCTTCGCTGTGTGAACCCCCAGTGTCCTGCTCAAGTAGTAGAAAAAATGACTCATTTTGTATCAAGAAATGCGATGAATATTGAAGGAATCGGCGAAAAAGTTGTCCGCCAGCTTTATGATGAAGGTCTGATTCGAGATGTGGGAGACTTCTACCTCTTGAAAAAAGAAGACTTAATAGAACTGGAGCGCTTTGGGGAGAAGTCCGCAGGCAATGTGGTTCAGGCTGTCGATGCCAGCCGGTCAAATTCGCTGGAACGCTTGATTTTTGGGCTGGGAATCCGGCATGTCGGATCGAAAGCCAGTTTACTCCTGGCCCGGCATTTTAA
>CAYTHW010000107.1:0-1993 GCA_964437675.1 uncultured Atopococcus sp.
TGTCGCCTTCCTGCGTGACCATCTGTTTTTCCTGGATGGAGCTGACGCCGCCTTTGGGATAGAAGACGATAATCTTTGTGCCTTCCACATCCGCAAAACCTTCCATCGCTGCCTTGCCGGTATCGCCCGATGTAGCAGTCAGGATGATGATCTCGCGGTCGATGCCGTTGATTTCAGCGGAAGTCTTCAAGAGATGAGGCAGGATCGAGAGTGCCATATCCTTGAAAGCCAGTGTAGCACCGTGGAAAAGTTCCAAGTGGTAGTTGTCGCCGACCTCAACCAGGGGAGCGATTAATTCATCGTCAAATTTCTCATCATAGGCCGCATCCACACAGGCTTTAATCTGTTCTTCTGAAAAATCGCCTAAGAATGGTTTCAAGATATAGAGGGCCAGCTCCTGGTAAGAATAATCTTTAAGCTCGTTCCAGTCTAAATCAAAGCTTGGGTAGTCGACCGGAACATAAAGACCGCCGTCAACAGCCAAGCCCTGCAAGATCGCCTGAGAAGCTGTGACTCTATTTTGTTCGTCACGTGTACTTTTGTATTGCATATTATCACCCTAGTTTAAATATTTACTTACATTAGAATTCTAGCATGTCCGCCAACTTAAGTAAATTCAAGAATCAAAGTCGCCCTTGTCGAAGAGGGGGGAGATTGGTAAAATTGTTCCTAAAGTGAAATGGATGAGGAGAAGAGATAAAGATGACGAGATATTTTAAACAAAAAAACTGGGAGCCCAAGCTCTATGACCGGCTCAATGACCTGGTCGACCGCCATAAGCAGCCTTTGGACCTGCCGAGTGAAGAAAGGGATTATGTCATCTTCGACTGCGATGATACCACCATCTATTCGGATATCGAAACCGAGTCTCTCTACCACTGCCTGGAGAATTTGAACTTCCACTGGACCCCTGAGAAATTCGAACACGTCATCCGCTCGGGAGATTTCGACTACCACAAGCCTCTGGATCCCCACCATGCCGGGGTGACGGGAGATAACCTGGTCCACGATATCATGGAGGCCTATGAGGAACTGTATGCGCTCTATATCAAAAAAGCCCCACAGGAGCGCCCGCCCCTCAGCGAGATCCGCCGGACGGAAGCTTTCAGTAACCTCTTCGTCAAATACATCAAGTTTTATGACCTGCAGTGGGCCGAAGCTTATGAAAAGCCGGGCATCTCCAATGCGGCGGCCTTCTTCGCCGGGCATTCCTACAGCGAATTGACCCGCCTGATCCTGGACTGCACCGACGAATTTTCCAAGGCGCCCATTGAAGAGAAAGAAGTCTCTTCCAGTTCTGTTTTGACCGGGCGGACCGGTCCTCTGTCTGTCAAAACTAAAAAAGGCATGCGCTTTCCGGAAGAGATGAAAGATCTCTACAATGCCTTCCAGGACCACGGCCTGACCGTCTATGTAGTTTCAGGCAGTCCCAAAGAACTGGTGGCACCTCCTCTGGCCCGTCATTTCAATGTGCCCTACAACCAGGTCTACAGCATGCGCTATGCTTTTGAGGACGGGCGGATGAGTGAATACTTCTCGCCCCACCACCCGACGACTCTGGGCCACGGCAAGGTCCAGACGATCAATGAAAGAATCATTCCCAAGCACAAGGGCCGGCAGCCCCTGGCCGTCTTCGGCAACAGCTCGGGAGATTATGACATGATGACCCTCTATGAAGAGATGGAAGTGGGAGTCTTCTTCAACCGCAACCTGCCGGACAAGTCCCAGGCCATCGTCAAAGAGGCTGTGGCAGCTTACGATGAGGACCGGCCGCGGTACATGCTGCAGGGAATCGATGAAAATACCGGAGCTTTCCGCCCGAGCCAGTCCACGATACCTTTAGGCAGGAGCGACAGTCTGCTTTATGCCCGGGATGAAGAAGTCAGAAATAAATATTCTTTAAGTTAAGGACTCCTCGTGAGTCTTTTTTCTTGGGGTATCTGGTACCATCAGAAAGACTCCAAGTGACACTTTAATAAGGACCAGAAAAGGC
>CAYTHW010000108.1:0-1991 GCA_964437675.1 uncultured Atopococcus sp.
TATATCAAGCGAGCTCTTTTTACTTGGTTTGGACCGCCCATTCAGGAGCATTGACAATTGTATCTCTGACCGGGCAGGTAGATTCGATGATCTCGATGAATTTTTCAATTTCTTCCTGAGTGTTATCCGCATTTATATCCTAGATGGTCGTAATCTTGGAAAAGCCGATTTTAGCCTCTGGATTGGTGCCCGCCAGGCCGTCAGGATCGATCTCTCCTACATGTTCGATTGACACATCAGTTAATTTAATCTCGCAGGATTCGGCCAATAGCTGGTCTACAATTACTTTGCAGCTGCCGAGAGAACCTAAAAGAGCTTCGACGGGAGTCATTCCCTCGTCTGCGCCGCCTGCTGCTTTCGGCTCATCGATGCGAACCACATGATCTCTTGCCTGGATATCCACTGTCAAACCATCGACTAAACGAGCTTGGGTTTTTACTTCTTCTAATGCCATTTATAATCTCCTCTTTTTGAACCAACTTCATCAGCTGACAGACCCTTACTAAAAGAATGTGTTAGAGGGTCATTTCAAATCATACAGAATGAAGGCAGACAGGCCAAGGCTTATTAGAAATTCAAATGAATAACTGCTCCTATTTAAAGGAAATATAATTGCTACTCATCGATCTCCCCTACGATATGCAGACGACCATCTTCTTCAGGCATGACCCGGTAAATACGGTCACTTTCAGACTCATCCTGATTCAAGACGATGAGAAACTGATTGCTCTTCGTCTTGATGATATCGATGCCCCCCAGGGTCAGAAAGAGATTGGGCTGGATATTATAAGTCTTGATCATCATCGTAAAAATCATGAGATTGATCACGAGATAAGTGATGATTGAAGGCAGGACCTGCCCCTGGACTAAAAAGACAGACGTGATATTCGAAATAAGGAAGGAGACCGGATCTCCATTGACAGCCGAAACCTTATCGCTGGAAAAGCTGTCTTTGTCATAATAATCCTGGTCATAATAATTTCTGTTTTGATAATTTTTCTTCATCCGGTAAATCAACATCGAAGCCAGAGAGGAAATCAGGATGAAAAGACTCAGGACGACGCCCAGGATCGTCAGATGGTCGTAGGATCTTTGATTAAAATTCAAATACATTAATTTGAGTGTGAATAATAGGATGGCCGGCGCCATCGAGGTAATGTAATACAAGATTTTGAAGGTCCAGGAGGTATGCTGGAACATGCGGTCTCCTCTCCTTTCTTAAAGAATATACTTTCTAAACCGACGGATGAGTGACAAGGTCTCTTTTTCATAGGGAGGGTAGGCCCTTGAACTGGGTGGGAAGTTTCTCTTGCTGTAGGCGGCCTTCTCATAGGTCAGAGCTTTGAAACTCGCTTCACCGTGATAGGTTCCTATCCCGCTTTCCCCTTTTCCTCCAAAGGGGACATGAGGACTGCCGGCCTGCAGGAGGATCTGGTTGGTGACTACACTGGCACTTTCCAGCTGGCGGTCAATCCGCCGGCTGAGAGAAGGATTATCGCTGAAGACATAAGTCACGATGGGTGGAGGCAGACTCCCTAAGTGCGCTGTCAGATCATCCAGAGAATCATAAGGCACGACCGGCAGAATGGGACCAAAGATTTCTTCCTTGGTCACCGGACTGTTTTTTTCTACATTGACAAGAAGCGTCGGGGCGATATAAAGTTCTTCCCGGCTGAAATGCCCCCCGCAGACAATCTCCCCGTCCCCTAAGAAATCGACTAGATGTTCAAACTGTTTGTCGTGGACGATGCGGCTGTAATGAGAAGAATCGACGGGGTGCTTGCCGTAGAAATCTTGAATCTGCTTTTCTGCTTTCTCTAAAAATTCAGCATATCTCCTGCGGTCGATATAGACAGTATCAGGGGCGATGCAGGCTTGACCGGCATTCGTAAATTTCCCCCAGATAATCTGCTTGACCGTCTCATCGCTCAAGGGGCTGTCATCCACGATGCAAGGGTTTTTGCCCCCCAGCTGCAGTAAGACTGGAGTCA
>CAYTHW010000109.1:0-1985 GCA_964437675.1 uncultured Atopococcus sp.
TTAAAAGCAGAGGGTGTTTATTGTATGAAAGCTGTATGTGATTACTCTAAGACATGTACGATTGATTTTTCTGTGATCACATAATCCATCTTTTTATCATGTTCTTCCATAGGAATCTCCAGAGTCTGCAGCTTAGAAAAGTAAGGCAGGACAGTCGGACCTTCATAGTTCTCTAAGACCCGGTCATAGAATCCGCCGCCATAGCCGATTCTCTCACCCTTATCGTTACAGGAGACGCACGGCATGATAATGAGATCAACTTCTTCGGTCGGGATGACCGGTGCATCCTTGCTGGGTTCTTCAGCACCATATTTGGCAGTAATCAGAGGATCGCCCGGCTCATATTGATGAAAGGCCATTTCACCCAATTTAATTGTTCTGGGAATTCCGATTCTCTTACCTTCTTGATGGGCATGCTCGATGATTTTCTTGGTATCTAATTCCTTGCCCATACTGTAGAAAATGTAGATCGTCTGAGCTTCTTTATAGAGATCGAAATTCAAAAGTTTTTCATGAATCGCTTGAGTCGCCTGTTCATAATATTCCTGGGAAAGTTCTTCCCGTTTAGCAAGAATTTCTTCTCTGATTTCTTTTTTAGATTTCATTATCCTACCTCCATAATTAATAGCAATTTGCTATTAATATACTACCAATAACTGCATATTTAATAAACTCAACGGCATTATTAAAAAAACAAGAGTAAAGATAAAGCCTTACTTTGAATTTTCTTGTGAAATACTGTATAGTGTAATTATCATTAAATAACGGGGATATTCTAGAAAAAATTCCGTATGTTTAATGCCAATTATATTTTTTAGGAGGAATTATTTAATGGCTACAGATATTGAGATTGCACAACAGGCTAAGATGCAGCCTATCGAAGACATCGCAGCTAAATTAGACATCACACCGGACCAAATGGAACGTTATGGTGACTACATTGCTAAAATTGATTACTCTAAAGTTGATACTGAAGGGAACAAAGGGAAATTAGTTTTAGTTACAGCTATTACCCCTACTCCAGCTGGAGAAGGAAAAACTACAACATCTATCGGTTTAGCTGATGGATTGACTAAGATTGGTAAAAAAGCTGCCGTAGCGATCCGCGAGCCGTCCTTAGGGCCAGTTTTCGGTGTTAAAGGTGGAGCTGCCGGTGGAGGATATGCACAAGTTGTTCCAATGGAGAATATCAACTTACACTTTACAGGTGATATCCACGCAATCACTGCTGCTAACAACTTAATCGCTGCTATGATGGATGCTTCTATCTACAACGGTAACCCGACAAACCTTGACCCGCGTCGTGTTCAGTGGAGACGTGCGTTAGACATGAACGACCGTCAATTACGTAACATGGTTAACGGTATCGGTAAACGTACAGATGGTGTTCCTCGTGAAGACGGATTTGACATCACAGCTGCTTCAGAAGTTATGGCTGTTTTATGTCTAGCTGAAGGCGTAGACGACTTAAAAGAGCGTATCGGACGTATCATCTTAGGATACACTTACGACAATGAGCCCGTTACAGTTTCTCAAATTAATGCTGAAGGTGCGGTTGCGTCATTATTACGTGATGCTCTAAAACCAAACTTAGTTCAGACATTAGAAGGAACTCCAGTATTCGTTCACGGTGGACCTTTCGCGAACATTGCTCACGGAACGAACACTACGATCGCTACGAAAATGTCAATGAGTAACGCAGACTACACAATTACTGAAGCTGGATTCGGAGCAGACTTAGGTGCAGAGAAATACATGGACATTGTATCTCGCTTCGCTGGTTTCGAACCTGATGCAGTAGTTATCGTTGCTACTATCCGTGCTTTAAAAATGCATGGCGGAAAAGCTTTAGACGAGCTTAAAGACGAAGATATCGATGCATTGAAAGCTGGTCTTCCAAACTTAGTGCGTCACATCGAAAACATGCAGGACACATTCGGTATGAATGTTGTTGTAGCTATTAATACATTCCCTACTGATACAGA
>CAYTHW010000110.1:0-1878 GCA_964437675.1 uncultured Atopococcus sp.
TCCTATCTTTCCATGAAGTCATCAAAGTTTTTAATTTGTTTACTCTTGTCGATGATTCGGGCAGGTACCCCCACAGCCGTCGTATTATCTGGGACATCGGTCAAAACGACCGCATTGGCTCCGACCTTGGCATGTTCACCAATCGTGATTGTACCCATGACTTTAGACCCGGCACCGATCAAAGCATGGTCTTTCACTACCGGATGGCGCCGCTTGTCCTGATCTAATTCGATACTGCCCAGGGTCACACCCTGGTATATCGTACAATAATCTCCGACGATGGCTGTCTCGCCGATGACTGTGCCGAAGCCGTGGTCGAGATAGACAAATCTGCCGATCCGGGCTCCCGGATCGATTTCTATGCCGGTCAGCCGCCGGGCCTCTAAGGTCAGTTTACGCGCTTCGAGATAATCCTCAGCCAGATATCTTTTTCTGGCTTCATTATGGTATTTCTGAGCTGTTATGCCGGGCAGCAGCAAGGCCTCCTCGACACTTCTGACAGCAGGATCTATCGAGACGATGTATTCAGCCAGCTCATTCCAATACCCTTCATGTTTCTCCATGGTGATCACCCTTTCACAAGCAAAAGACTCTCCATCGTAACAGTCCTTACTTGCTTGTAACTTTACGGACTATTTGGATGAAGTCAAGTCATATCCCTTTTCTTAATCCATCGATTTCAGGAATCACCCCTTTTAACCAGGTTTTTCCTTGACTTACAGAAAGTAATCTAGTATTGTAAAGTTCAAATCAGTCAAATTTAAGACAAGTAGAGTAGTCGACGGCAGCTTTTCTCAGAGAGCCTGGAGGGTGGTGAAACCAGGTAAAAGTGAGTGGATGAAAATGGGCTTGGAATGTCGGGAAGTGAAAGCGACCCGGCCGGCAGCAGCCGTTACCCTGCACCTGTTTACCGTGACAGACGACAGACAGTAAAGAGACATCTCAGGATGTAATTTGGGTGGTACCGCGAAAGAATCGTCCCATTATTCAGCAAACTTTCATTGCTGGATGATGGAACGATTTTTTTATTTTATAGGAGGTTTTATTCATGGATAATTTTGATACATTTTTAGCACAGTTGGGAAATAAAAGTGAAAAAGAAACGGGTGCCATTTCAGCACCGATTTATTTGTCAACGACTTACAGACATCCAGGTTTCGGGAATTCAACAGGTTATGATTACACCCGCACAGCCAACCCGACACGTGATATTTTACAGGAAGGTCTGGCAGTCTTAGAGGGCGGCGACCAGGCCATCACTACTTCTTCAGGGATGAGTGCCATCCAGCTCGCACTGCAGTTATTCCCGTCCGGTTCGACTTATCTCTGTTCACGCGACCTCTACGGCGGAAGCTTCCGTTACTTCGACGTTCTGGAAAAAGACGGCCAGGCCAATTTCATCTATTTCGATGATATTGAAGATTTCGAAGAAAAATTAGATGATTCTGTCGACGTCGTCTTCATCGAGACACCTACCAATCCCCTCATGCATGTCTATGACATCGAAAAGATCTGCCAGGCCGCTAAAGCTGTGGGAGCTAAAGTGATCGTCGACAATACCTTGCTGACACCGCTGCGTCAGCGTCCTCTGGAATTAGGTGCGGATATCGTCGTTCATTCCGGGACCAAGTTCTTAGCCGGCCATAATGATATCGTAGCCGGCGTGATCGTCGTCAAGGGTGAAGAGCTGGCAGAAAAACTCTTCTATATCTCCAATACGACCGGACCTACTTTGGGCCCCTTTGACTGTTGGCTCTTCCTGCGTTCCTTAAAGACCCTGCGCCTGCGCTTTGACCGACAGGAAGAAAACACGAAAAAATTCATCCAGGCTCTGGAGAAAGATGAGCGCATCAGCGATATCATGTATGCCGGCGAAGG
>CAYTHW010000111.1:0-1841 GCA_964437675.1 uncultured Atopococcus sp.
TTCAGGGAGAGTTTTTGCTAGTTATAAAGTCCATCCTTTCCCGACAAAGCCTGCCGCTCGGACTTCTACAAAGAGTATTCGTGTCATAAAAAAATCATGTGAGATATAATAACTTCTAACGCGCTGGAATAACGAAGAAATTTTTTTACCGTCGCAATCCCGGCTGCTAGTCTAAAAGATTCCCTGGAAGAGAACTTCTGCAAGGAGGAAGATTCTGATGAGCCAAATAAAACCATTCCCCAAAGAAGATGTGTTGGAAAGTGGACTGAAACTATTGAGAGAAGGCTATATGTACGCACCCAACCGCCTAAAATCCTATCAGTCAGATGCTTTTGAGACCCGGCTGATGGGAGAAAGAGCTATCGTCATGGGTGGAGAAAAAGCAGCCCGTCTCTTTTATGATGAAGAAAAATTCAGAAGAAAAGGCGCCCTGCCAAGACCAGTCCTGGATACTGTCCTCGGTCGGGGCAGTGTTCTGTCACTGGATGATGAGGAGCACCGCCACCGCAAAAAATTATTCATGGATTTGATGTCCAAGGACCGGATAGAAGTCTGGGCGGAATTGATAGAAAAGTATCTCCATGACGCAGCCAAAGATTGGCAGAGGAAAGAGTCGATTATTTTCTATGAAGAAAGTAAGAAACTATTGACCCGGGCGGTCTGTGACTGGGCCGGTGTCCCATTACCGGAAGAAGATGTAGAGAAGAGAAGCTGGCAGTTGATCGAGGCCTTCGAATCTCCCCTGATGGTTGATAAGTATGTCGCAGGGCGGGTCAACCGCCGGAGTGCTGAAGCCTGGATTAAAGAATTAGTCAATCAGGTAAGAGAGGGCCAGCTGAATCCGGAAGAAGAGACAGCTCTTTACCAGATGTCCTGGCATAAAGATTTAGACAGCAAATTGTTGGATGTGAAAACCGCAGCCGTAGAAGTATTGAATATCCTCCGGCCGTCTGTCGCCATTTCGATTTATTTTACCTTCACTGCTCTGACCCTGCATCAATTTCCGGAGATCAAGGAAAAGATCCAGAAAGATGATCCGGCCTACCTGCATATGTTCGTTCAGGAAATCAGACGTTATTATCCTTTCCTGCCCTTTACCGCGGCCGTGACGAGAAAAGACTTCGTCTGGCAGGATTATCAATTTGAAAAAGACACGCGGGTCATTTTGGACTATTACGGCACCAACCATGATTACCGAATTTGGAACAACCCCGGTAAATTTGAACCTAAGCGATTTTATGACTGGGAGTCCAGCCCTTCTGATATAGTACAAATGAAGTTACTTGCCCAGGGCGGGGGAGACTATTATAAAGGTCACCGCTGTCCGGGTGAATGGAATACGGTCCGGGCGATGGAGGTCTTATCGGATTTCCTGGCGAATAAAATCACTTATACTGTCCCTGAACAAGACTTAGGCTATCATCTGACCCAACTGCCGGCACTAGTCAAGAGCGGGATGATTTTAGAAAATATTGAATACAAGGGATAAATTTAGGCTCAAGGCTTTTGAACAGTCGTTTGAAAGCTTTTTCCTTTTTATAGCCTGCTGGAAATACATTAGACTAGGATTACTTCATCGAGGCAAAAGAAAGGAAGATTTGAAATGATTTCTAAAAAATATTTTCCGCAGGTGATGACATTCTTGATGACTTTCTTCATGACACTCGGCATGACGATCGTGATGACCTGGATCATGGCAGGTCGAATCTATTTTCCGACGCTGGTCTATGATTTTCTCTTTGCTGTGACTGTCGCCTTGATTGCCAACTTCCTTTTTCCATCAGGCGCTTATGGCAGTCGCCTGGCAGACCGTCGCGGAGCAAGGAAAGGGACCTGGTCTT
>CAYTHW010000112.1:0-1840 GCA_964437675.1 uncultured Atopococcus sp.
TCGAAGATTTACTTTATTTCAGAGCGGTAGCCGAAGAACATTCACTGACCCAGGCAGCTAAAACTCTCTATATCTCACAGCCTTCACTGTCTAACGCTATGACGAAACTTGAGGAAGAACTGGGCATTACCCTTTTCACGCGGAGTCAAAAAGGAATCATCCTGACTGCTGACGGCAAAGAGTTCCTTCAATATGCCAATCAAGTCCTGGAGCAGCTGGAATTGATGGAGAGACGTTACCAGCAGAAAGAAGCGCCCAAGAAAATTTTTACCATAGCCTCCCACCACTATGCTTTCGTGGTGGATGCTTTCTCCCGTCTTCTAAAAAGATACGCCGACACCGATTATCAGGCGACCTTGAGAGAGCTGCCCACTTATGAGATCTTGAATGACGTCATCAATCTCAAAAGTGAAATCGGCGTCATCTACCGCAGCAAATACAACCACCGCGTCATCAATAAAGCTTTGAATGACAACAATCTATCCTTTACCAGTTTAAAAAAGGCCGACCCCCATGTCTTTATTTACCGCGGGCATCCTTTAGCCCAGCTGGACGAGGTGACTTTTCAGGATCTGGCGGATTATCCCCGCTTAAATTTTGACCAGGGCCACCACAACTCCTTCTACTATTGGGAGGAGGTCCATGCCGATCATGATGCACGCAAATCCATCACAGTCTCTGACCGCGGGACCATCTTCAACCTGATGATCGGTCTGGGAGGCTATACGATCAGTTCAGGAATCATCAATGATGATCTGAATGGGGAAGATATCATCTCTGTCCCCCTGCAGTCGGATGAGGAGATCGATATCGGCTATATCACCAATAATTTCCACCAGTTGAACCCCACAGCTCTTGAATTTATCGATATCTTAAAAGAGTGTCTGTTAGATAAGTAGGAGGATTTTTCATGTGTTTAATCACTTTTTCGATTCAAAGGGAGTCTGACTATCCTTTCGTCCTCGTCCAAAACCGGGAAGAGCAGTACAGCCGCCCCAGTCAGCCCCTCCACCGATGGCCGGACTTTCCGCACATCTATGCCGGACGGGATGAAGAAAAAGGCGGTACCTGGCTGGGTTTCAGCCGGTCCGGCCGTTTTGCGACCCTGCTCAACCACCCCTTCACTTCCTTCCAGGCAGACCAGGAGGGGCAGTCGCGCGGTTTTATTCCTTTGAATTATCTCAAAGACGACTCCCTCTCTCCCGCTGACTACTTGGATCAGCTGGTCCAGACCCGCTCATCTTATGACGGTTATCATGCCCTCTTCGGCTCCTGGGATGAATTGATCCTTTATTCCAATGCCATCGATGAAACCGTGACTTTTTCTTCCGGTATCCACAGTGTCTCCAATACTCTGGATGACTTGTCCGGATTCCGCAAGCGGAGAGCATCTTTTCTCCTGGAGGACTATCTCTTCCAGGGTCCTCCCCGGCTCGATGATCTGATTGAACTCTTCAAAGACCGGGAAAAGCCGCCAAGAATGGAGAGATTCCCGGAAGAACTCAGCCGGGAAGAAGCCGTTGAACATGGGAAAGTCTTCATATCGGGTGAAGAATTCGGCACCGTCAGCAGCACTGCCCTCATCATGGACCGGTCAGGGCATATTCAGATGAAAGAAGTGCGCTACCTGCCCGGAGGATGTGAGGTCGGGACATCTTTTGTAGACTTTCAGACCTATAAAAAATAAGCAGGAAGATTTCTTTGGACAACCGAGAGATCTTCCTGCTTTCATTTTAAAGGTTTAAGAGCTGCTGGAAATCATCCGGCAGACCGGCCTCGATATGCATCTTCTCCGAGGTAAAAGGATGGTCGAAAGACAGGGACTGACAGTGCAGAGCCT
>CAYTHW010000113.1:0-1792 GCA_964437675.1 uncultured Atopococcus sp.
TCTCAAGACATAATTAAAGCTATAAAATAACAGCCCTTCTTTTATAGAATAAATATATAGAATAAATAAAAACCGTTTAGACACTTTACTTTTGTAAGAGCTTGCTGT
Source organism: uncultured Atopococcus sp. (assembly GCA_964437675.1). Classification (GTDB taxonomy): domain Bacteria; phylum Bacillota; class Bacilli; order Lactobacillales; family Carnobacteriaceae_A; genus JAUNQW01. Next base: position 109 of record CAYTHW010000113.1, read on the forward strand.
AAAATAGTAAGTGAATCACAGTTGAAGATTGTTCAAGGAAGGGGATTTACATGATTATTTTACACAATGCACCGAGTTGCACTTCATGTCGGAAAGCAAAAACATGGTTTGAGGATTATCAGATCCCGTATGTTGAACGAGACATCATCAAAGACCCTTTATCCAAGGAAGAAATTAAACAAATGTTAATGCGTACTGAAAACGGAACAGAAGATTTAATTTCAACTCGTTCGAAAGCATTTAAGGAACTAGGAATTAACGTCGAAGAATTAAGCTTAAAAGAATTGATTGAATTAGTAGAAGAGAACCCAGCCATTCTGAAACGTCCGCTGATTGCAGATGAAACCCGCTTTCAAGTAGGTTTCAATGAAAATGAAATCAGACGCTTCTTACCGCGTGAAATCCGGGCTTATGAATTAGAGAAAGCTAAGCAGGAAGCTGGAATCGTTTAATTAAAATATACATACTTAAAACCGCCTGGGAGCGGTTTTTTTGTTGGTTTGTTATGTATAAAAAAATGTAAAACGTATATAATTATGTATAAAAATACTATTTAGTTAATAAAATGCTTGACAAGAAAGATGAAGTGGCATATCATGATAACAATTCAAGTTGCTTGGAAGACTCATCTCATGAATGAGAGGCCTGCACCATTTTTAGTCAGACGCCGGTAGGGATTAAACATCAGGCATTGTGATGGGAAAAGAATAAGGAGGATTTACTATGTTACAAGGAAAAAACTTTTTGAAAGAGACAGATTTTACTGCTGAGGAGTTAAATTATTTGATCGACTTTTCGATTCATTTAAAAGAGTTGAAGAAAAACAATATTCCACACCGTTACTTAGAAGGGCAGAATATCTGTTTAATCTTTGAAAAGAGTTCTACACGTACGCGTTCGGCTTTCTCTGTTGCAGCCAGCGACCTGGGAGCAAGTGTTGAATATTTCGGAATGGCTGATATGCAGATGGGTAACAAAGAATCAGTTGAAGATACAGCAATCGTCATGGGCTCAATGTTCGACGGCATTGAATTTCGAGGCTTTAAGCAGGAAGATGTAGAAGTTTTAGGAAAATATGCCGGCGTGCCGGTCTGGAATGGTTTGACGGATGAATTTCATCCAACGCAGATGATTGCTGACTTCATGACGATCAAAGAAAATTACGGCCAACTGAAAGGATTGAATCTGGTCTATGCCGGGGACGGCCGTAACAATGTGGCCAACAGTTTAATGATAACTGCAGCCATCCTGGGGGTTAATATCACGATTGCCGCTCCGAAAGAACTGTTTCCAGACCAAGCATTAGTCCAGCAGGCTCAAGGATATGCAAAAGAATCTGGGGCAGTCATCAAACTGGAAGAAGATATTAAAAAAGCCTGCCAGGGTGCCCACGCTGTTTATACCGATGTATGGATTTCGATGGGAGAAGAAAATTTGATGGAAGAGCGCATCAATCAGCTGAAAGACTACCAGGTAACAGCAGAACTTTTCGAAGAAGCTGATGATCAGGCGATTTTCTTACATTGTCTGCCTGCCTACCATGACTTAAAAACCAGTAACGGCCTCTACTTCAAAGAAGAATTTGGTATGGAAGAGATGGAAGTAACCGACGAGGTCTTCCGAGCACCATATGCTAAACAATTCGAACAGGCTGAAAACCGTATGCATTCTATCAAAGCTATCA
>CAYTHW010000114.1:0-1660 GCA_964437675.1 uncultured Atopococcus sp.
GGTTAGCTGAAATTTCATTAGTGGATCAAGATTTTGTTAAGAATCCAGACATCACTGTAGGTAAATACCTTGAAGAAAATAATGCTGAGGTAGTAACTTATGCACGCTTTGAAGTTGGAGAAGGAATCGAAAAACGTGTGGAAAACCTGGCAGATGAAGTAGCTAAAGAATTAAACAACTAATTAATTTATATAAGAGCGCATCCTCTTTGCGCTCTTTTTTTATAGAAATAATCAACCATTAGCAAAATAGAAAGACAATTTGGAGGGGAATAATGAGTCACGAAAAATATAAGCGTATCGTCTTAAAGCTTTCCGGGGAAGCTATGGCCGGAGACCAGGGAACAGGTATCCATCCATTGACTGTTCAAGATATCAGTAAGCAGGTAAAAGAAGCCCATGATTTAGGTGTTGAGATTGCGATCGTCGTCGGCGGTGGAAACATCTGGCGTGGTAAAACGGGAGAGGAGCTGGGTATGGACCGTGCCCAGGCTGACTATATGGGAATGTTAGCTACAATCATGAATGCCCTGGCACTTCAGGATGCACTGGAAAATATCGGTGTCCCAACTCGTGTCCAAACTTCAATCGAAATGAAAGAAGTAGCAGAACTCTATATCCGTCGTCGTGCAGAACGCCATTTAGAAAAAGGGCGGGTGGTCATTCTGGCAGGAGGAACGGGCAATCCATACTTCTCTACAGATACAGCTGCTGCCTTAAGAGCAGCTGAATTACAGGCTGATGCCATTTTAATGGCCAAAAATAATGTAGATGGTATCTACTCATCTGATCCTCATCTCGATAAGGATGCCGAAAAATATGAACACTTAACTTATCTGGATATCATCAACAAAGATTTAAAAGTCATGGATACGACAGCCTCTTCTCTAAGCATGGACAATGAAATTCCATTAGTTGTCTTCAATCTTAACGAAGACGGTAATGTTAAACGTGCTGTGCTTGGCGATGATATTGGTACTACTGTATCTGATAAGGTATAATAAAAGTACAATTAAGATAAAGAGGGAGAACATTTATGTCAAATCAGTTATTAAATGAGACGAAACAACGGATGTCTAAGTCAGAGGAAAGTTTACGAAGTGAATTAGCTACGTTGCGCGCAGGTAATGCCAACCCAAACTTACTAAATAACATCACTGTTGATTATTACGGTGTTCAGACACCTGTCAATCAATTAGCACAGGTAGCTGTTCCAGAGCCTCGTATGATTACTGTTAAGCCATATGATAAGAGTGCCTTAGGAGATATCGAGCGTGCCATCCAGGTAAGTGATCTGGGAATCGCTCCTCAAAATGACGGCGAACTCATTCGTCTGACTATTCCACAGTTGACCGAAGAACGTCGTAAAGAGCTGGCTAAGCGAGTCGGCGAATATGCTGAAAATGCGAAGATATCTGTCCGTAATATCCGCCGCGATGCAATGGACCAGGTAAAGAGCGATGAAAAAGACGGTTCCATCACAGAGGATGGACTGCGTAACTATGAAAAGCAGATTCAGGATATCACTGACGAGAGCGTCAGCAATATCGATCAGATCGCCAAAGAAAAAGAAGAAGAATTGATGACCGTTTAATAAAAGTATTTTAATAAAAACGACACTCGACAAGGTAGGTCTACTTTGTCGAGTTTCATCATTTAAA
>CAYTHW010000115.1:0-1659 GCA_964437675.1 uncultured Atopococcus sp.
TTCGTTTTTTGTTTGGAAAGTATTATACAACTGCTTATCTTCTTCGTCCTCCGCCGAATAACAGGACAAGTCGCAGAACAGTCAGGAAGGAAGCGATGGCTCCGGCCACATACGTCATAGCCGCGGCCCGCAGGACCTTGCGTGCCTGGTCGACTTCTTCACCCACTAGAATCTGTTCACTTTCAATAATATGCATCGCACGTTTGGAAGCGTTGAACTCTACCGGCAAAGTGATGAGCTGGAAGATGAAGGTAGCTGCAAATAAAAGTATCCCTATATTGATCAGGGTTTGGTTGAAAGAAAACAGTATCCCAATCAGTAGTATAGGAACCGAAGCCGATTGAGCGATATTAACGATAGGAACGATGGCCCCCCGCAGACGCATAGGAAAATAGTTTTCAGCATCTTGGATAGCATGGCCGGCTTCATGGGCCGCTACACCAATAGCCGCTACAGAGTGAGAGTCCCGGGTGGCATCAGAGAGACGCAAGATTTTCTCGTTAGGAGAATAGTGATCTGTTAAATTACCTTGAATAGCTTCGACTGAGACATGGTCCAATCTTGCTCCGTCCAGAATCCAGCGAGCTGCCTGCCTGCCGGTGATTTGACGCGAAGTTTCGACCTGGTCGTATTTACTATAAGTGCTCTGCACATAGCTGCTTGCCAGCATAGAAATGATAAAACCGATTAAGACTAAGATATAAGTGGGGTCAAAATAAAACATAATCTTCACTCCTTTATGAATAGATTACTCCTTTTAATTTTATATCATCTATTCAGCTATAACTAGTATATTGATCAATCTTTAATTTTATATTAAAGGCGGGACCTGCCTTGCTTCTCGATTTTACACAGCTTTGGTGGTAGAATGGAGGTGAATGAAAATTACGGGGTGTAACGATGAAAATATTAGCAATAGACACATCCAACCAGGTATTGAGTGTGGCTATCTTAGAAGACGGGCATTTGATAATCGAAATCACAACGAATACTAAAGAAACACATGGAGAAAGACTCATGCCTGTTATTGAATGGGCTTTTGAAAACAGTCCCTTTGATATTAAAGAAGTTGACCGCATTGCAGTGGCAGAGGGGCCGGGCTCCTATACTGGTCTGCGGATAGGGGTGACGACCGCTAAAACGCTGGCATGGACTTTGGATAAAGAACTTGTTGGTCTGTCAAGTCTGCAGGTCATTGCGGCTCAAGCAGGCAGCACACCATCGCTGATCGTCCCACTCATTGATGCACGGAGGCAAAATGTGTATGCCGGCTTGTATCGCTGTCAGGAAGGTGAGATAGAAGCTGTTGAAGCCGACCGCCACAGTTCAGCTCAGGAATTTGCTCACTATCTTAAGAAAAATTATCCACAAGAAACATTTACGCTCATCGGAGATGAAGCGGCTCCCTTTTTAGATATTTTCCTATCTGAACTAGGTAATAAAGTCAGTTTGTCCGATCAGACAAATCAATTAGCCAGTTCTTATTTACTTGGAAAAATGGGCTCTCATCAAGCAGCAGAACCTGTTCATACTTTCGTCCCTCGTTACTTAAAGATGACAGAAGCAGAAGAAAACTGGTTGAAAGCACATCCAGAACAAGGAGAGGAAGAATATGTACAAAAAACTTCAAGATTGGATGGATGATTTAGATAAAGAGAA
>CAYTHW010000116.1:0-1526 GCA_964437675.1 uncultured Atopococcus sp.
GTCCCATTCATGTATTTGGTTGTTGAATGAATGACGATATCTGCTCCCCATTCAATCGGGCGGCATAAAATCGGTGTGGGGAAAGTATTATCGACAATCAACGGCACGCCATTTTCATGGGCAGCAGTCGCAAATTTTTCAATATCCAAAATATCTAAAGAAGGATTGGCTACGGTCTCACCAAAAACAGCTTTGGTGTTTTCATTAAAGCAGCCCGCTAAATCTTCTGCTGAAATATCAGGATCCACAAAAGTAAATTCAATCCCCATACCTTTCATCGTATGGGCAAATAGATTATATGTCCCGCCATAAATAGTCGAGGAGGAGATAATATGATCTCCAGCCGACGCAATATTCATTATAGAATAGAAAGTTGCTGCCTGGCCGGAAGAAGTCAGCATGCCGGCCGCCCCGCCTTCCAAATCAGTAATTTTAGCTGCAACGTGATCATTGGTCGGATTAGCTAAACGGCTGTAAAAATAGCCGGACTCTTTTAAGTCAAACAAGTCTGCCATTTGCTGTGAACTTTCATAATTAAAAGTTGTCGACTGGATAATAGGGACTGTGCGCGATTCACCATTTCCAGGTTGGTAACCTGACTGAAGACATTTCGTTCCTAATTCATATTCACTCATAAAACCCATCCTTCGTATATGTATTTAATTAAATTATAGCACACCCTTACAGCCAGTTACTCCCTCTAATGATTTGAATATCATATGAAAAGGCATAGCCAGCAGCTATCGACAAAAAATCCGCCTCGACCGGCTTTACTTTCGTAAATGCCTGCTGAGACGGAGATCTATAGAAACTTAATTTTTTCAAAAGAATTAATCAGTACCCAGTTCTTCTTCAACAACATCGACAATCTTCTGGCAGTACTGCTCACATAATTCGTCTGAGGAAGCTTCAATCATGACGCGCAATAAAGGCTCTGTTCCACTTGGGCGAACTAAGACGCGCCCGTTTTCTCCCAATTCCTCTTCCACTTCTTTAACGACTGCTGCAATGCGTTCGTTCTCTAAAGCTCGAGACTTGTCACGGACTTTGACATTCACTAACTTCTGTGGGTAAACTTCCATTTCATCCGCTAATTCTGAAAGTGCCTTTCCAGAATGCTTCACGACATATAATAATTGGATACCTGAAAGCAGGCCGTCGCCGGTTGTATGGAGATCTCCAAAAATGATATGACCCGACTGTTCTCCGCCAAAATTGTAGCCGTTTTTTCTCATTTCTTCAACAACAAACCGGTCACCTACCTGTGTCTGGACAGACTGGATACCCTCTTTTTCCAGAGACTTGTAAAAACCTAAGTTACTCATCACTGTTGAGACGACGGTGTCTTTTTTCAACATCTGTTCTTGGTGGAGGTATTTAGCGACGATATACATGATGTGGTCTCCATCAACAATACGCCCTTCATCATCCACTGCAATCACACGATCAGCATCTCCGTCAAAAGCCAGTCCTGCATCAGCTCCTAACTCCACTACTTTTTCTGCAAGTTTTTCAGGATGCGTCGA